>NZ_JBICMS010000054.1:0-143664 GCF_043106615.1 Pseudomonas sp. CJQ_9
CTCATTTACTGTCAAGCGTTTATTTTGAAGTTTTTTGCGAGAAACTCGTTTAGCTTCAAACACTTGACTCGCTGCGATCTCTCGTAGCGGGAGGCGAATCATACAGCGTTTAGAAGCGCTGTCAACCATCATCTCAACCGCTTTCGATCATTTGATCGTAGCCCTTACAGCGCTTTCCGAATCGGTTAACTCATTGAATCTCAAGGAGTTTGTCGTTCCGTTGTCGCTGGAAGTGGGGCGCATTATAAGGGGATTCGAGAGGGCGTCAACCTTTAATTTCAAGAAACCCCTAAAAAGCAAAACGGGGAGGCCTTCCGCCCTCCCCGCTCCCCTCACCCCTTACAAACTTGGGAACGCAAACTGCGATGCTTCATGGCTGGCCCGCTGCGGCCACCGCTGGGTGATCGCCTTGCGTCGGGTATAGAAGCGCACCCCGTCCGGCCCGTACGCATGCAGGTCACCGAACAACGAACGTTTCCAGCCACCAAAGCTGTGATACGCCACCGGCACCGGCAGCGGCACGTTGACACCCACCATGCCCACTTCGATCTCGTCGCAGAACAAACGCGCGGCCTCACCGTCACGGGTAAAGATGCACGTGCCGTTGCCATATTCATGTTCGTTGATCAGTTGCATGGCCTGTTCAAGGCTGTTGACCCGCACGACGCACAGTACCGGCCCGAAAATCTCTTCTTTATAGATACGCATCTCTGGCGTGACCTTGTCGAACAAGGTACCGCCCACAAAGTAGCCATCTTCATTCCCGGCCACTCGGAAGCCACGGCCATCCACCACCAGCTCGGCACCCGCGGCAACGCCTTCATCGATGTAGCCCACCACCTTGTCACGCGCAGCGGCAGTGACCAGTGGCCCCATGTCCAGACCACACGAGGTGCCTGCACCAATCTTCAAGGCTTTGATCTGCGGTTGCAGCTTGGCGATCAGCGCATCAGCCACCTGGTCACCCACGCACACCGCCACCGAAATGGCCATGCAGCGTTCGCCACACGAACCGTAGGCCGCCCCCATCAAGGCGCTGACCGCGTTATCCAGGTCGGCGTCCGGCATCAGTACCGCGTGGTTCTTGGCACCGCCCAGGGCTTGCACGCGCTTGCCGCGCTTGGTGCCCTCGGCATAGATGTACTCGGCAATCGGCGTAGACCCAACAAAGCTGAGCGCTTTCACTTCCGGTGCTTCGATCAACGCATCCACCGCTTCCTTGTCACCGTGCACCACGTTGAGGATGCCCTTCGGCAGACCGGCCTCCAGTAGCAATTGGGCGATGAACAGGGTGGAGCTAGGGTCACGCTCGGACGGCTTGAGGATGAAGGCGTTACCACAGGCAATGGCCAGCGGGTACATCCACAGCGGCACCATGGCCGGGAAGTTGAACGGCGTGATACCGGCAACCACACCCAACGGCTGGAAATCAGACCAGGCATCGATGTTCGGGCCCACGTTGCGGCTGTACTCGCCTTTGAGCACCTCAGGCGCGGCGCAGGCGAACTCGACGTTCTCGATACCACGCTTCAGTTCGCCAGCGGCGTCTTCCAGCGTCTTGCCATGCTCTTCGCTGATCATTTGCGAAATGCGCGCTTCATTCTGCTCCAGCAGTTGCTTGAAGCGGAACATCACCTGAGCCCGCTTGGCCGGTGGCGTATTGCGCCAGGCCGGGAACGCCGCCTTGGCCGAGTCGATCGCTTCCTGCACGGTCGCGCGGCTGGCCAGCTCGACTTTGCGCACGGCCTGGCCGGTGGATGGGTTGAAGACATCGGCGGTGCGCTCACCCTTGGTAACCAGCTCGCCATGAATCAGGTGCTGAACAATGCTCATGCAAAACTCCAGATGAAGAAGGTAGAGGCCGGCGCGCGCTTGCGCACGCGCCGCGCAGCAAAATCAGAAAGATCAGTCGATCAGGTTCAGGGTTTCGCCGACAGCGTCGAACAGACGGTCCAGTTCATGCGGCTGGGTGTTGAAGGTTGGGCCGAACTGCAAGGTGTCGCCACCAAAGCGTACATAGAAGCCCGCGCGCCACAGTTTCATCGCCGCTTCGTAAGGGCGAACAATGGCATCACCGTCACGGGCGGCGATCTGGATCGCGCCAGCCAGGCCATAGTTACGGATATCGACGACGTTCTTGGTGCCCTTCACGCCATGCAGCAGCTTTTCGAAGTGCGGCGCCAGCTCGGCCGATGCCTGCACCAGGTTTTCCTTCTGCAGCAGGTCCAACGCAGCGATACCCGCGGCACAGGCCACCGGGTGGGCCGAGTAGGTATAACCGTGCGGGAACTCCACGGCGTACTCTGGCGTTGGCTGGTCCATGAAGGTTTGGTAGATCTCGCTGCTGGCAATCACCGCGCCCATTGGAATGGCGCCGTTGGTCACCTGCTTGGCGATGCACATCAGGTCCGGGGTTACGCCAAAGGCCTGCGAGCCGGTCATGGCGCCCATGCGGCCGAAGCCGGTAATCACTTCGTCGAAGATCAGCAGAATGTTGTGCTGGGTGCAGATTTCACGCAGGCGCTTGAGGTAGCCCTTCGGCGGCGGCAGCACACCGGCGGAACCGGCCATGGGCTCGACGATCACCGCAGCGATATTGGACGCGTCGTGCAGCTCGATCAGTTTGAGCATTTCTTCGGCAAGGGCGATGCCACCCTCTTCGGGCATGCCTTTGGAGAACGCGTTCACCGGCAATACGGTATGAGGCAGATGGTCGACATCCAGCAGTTGGCCGAACATCTTGCGGTTGCCATTCACCCCACCGAGGCTGGTGCCGGCGATGTTCACCCCGTGGTAGCCACGGGCACGGCCGATGATCTTGGTCTTGGTCGCCTGGCCTTTCAGGCGCCAGTAAGCCCGCACCATCTTCAGCGCCGTGTCGGCGCACTCGGAGCCCGAGTTGGTATAGAAGACGTGGTTCAGGTTACCTGGCACCAGGTCGGCGATCTTTTCCGCCAGCTGGAACGACAATGGGTGGCCGAACTGGAACGCCGGGGAGTAATCGAGCGTGCCCAACTGGCGGGTTACTGCGTCGGTGATTTCCTTGCGGGTGTGCCCGGCGCCGCAGGTCCAAAGGCCGGAAAGCGCGTCAAAGATCCTGCGCCCCTGGTCATCGACCAGGTGGTTGCCATCGGCCGCCACGATCAGGCGGGGGTCGCGCTGGAAGTTGCGGTTGGCCGTGTACGGCATCCAGTGGGCGTCAAGCTTGAGCTGGCTGGCGATACCCACGGGGGCGGTCTCAGGCATGTTCATCGGCGGTTCCTCGAAAGACGATCAGGCAACGATGGATGTGGTTGCAGCTAAGTTGGCACGCGGATAGAGTCTGAAAAAGCCTACATTTCTAATCTTCACACAGGCCGCTACTAAACTAATGAGCCGACGCCCCGATCCACTTGCGCAGGTCAGCGACTTCGACATCCGCCTGCTGAAGATCTACCGCAGCGTAGTCGAATGCGGTGGTTTTTCGGCCGCCGAGAACGTGCTGGGCATCGGCCGCTCGGCCATCAGCCAGCAAATGAACGACCTTGAGCAACGCCTGGGGCTGCGCTTGTGCCAGCGTGGCCGCGCCGGTTTCTCGCTGACCGAGGAAGGCCGCGAGGTCTACCATTCGGCCTTGCAACTGCTCAGCGCGCTGGAAAGTTTCCGTACCGAGGTCAACGGCCTGCACCAGCATCTGCGCGGCGAGCTGAACATCGGCCTGACCGATAACCTGGTCACCCTGCCGCACATGCGCATCACCCATGCCCTGGCCGAACTAAAAGACCGTGGCCCCGATGTGCGCATCCAGATCCGCATGATCGCGCCCAGCCAGGTCGAACACGGCGTGCTCGACGGCAGCCTGCATGTAGGCGTGGTGCCACAGACCAGCCCGCTTTCGGGCCTGGAATATCAACCGTTGTACAGCGAGCGTTCTTTGCTGTACTGCGCGGTCGGTCACCCACTGTTCTATGCCGACGACCAGCAGATCGACGACGAGCGCCTCAACAGCCAGGAAGCCATCACCCCCACATTCCGCCTGCCGGCCGAAATCCAGGCGCATTACCAGGCGCTGCACTGCACGGCCAGTGCTTCGGACCGTGAGGGCATGGCGTTTCTCATCCTTACCGGGCGCTACATTGGTTACCTGCCCGACCACTACGCCACGTTCTGGGTCCAGCAGGGCCGCTTGCGTGCACTCAAACCGCGCGAGCGCTTCTACGACCTGAGCCTGAGCTGGGTGACACGCAAAGGCCGGCGACCCAATTTGGTCCTGGAAAGCTTTCTCGACAGCCTGGCTGCGACACGCTGATGCCTGTCTCTGCCGCAAACGCTTGTCACCTTGGCACAGGCAGGTAATCTTGTCCGACAGCCGCAGCCACTGACCCGTACGGAATCGTCCATGACCCTAGAAGTCCCTGCGCATCGCCTATCCGCCTCGGGCAAGCCCGCGGGCCGCATCCGCCAGAAGAACGAACAGGCCATTATCCAGGCCGCCGAAGACGAGTTTGCCCGCCATGGCTTCAAGGGCACCAGCATGAACACCATTGCGCTGAAAGCAGGCTTGCCAAAGGCCAACCTGCATTATTACTTCACCAACAAGCTGGGCCTCTACATTGCCGTGCTCAGCAACATCATCGAGCTGTGGGACAGCACCTTCAATGCCCTGAGCGTCGAGGACGACCCCGGTGCAGCACTGAGCCAGTACATTCGCACCAAGATGGAGTTCTCGCGGCGCAACCCCCAGGCATCGCGTATTTTCGCCATGGAAGTGATCAGCGGCGGCACCTGCCTGACCGAGTACTTCAGTGCCGACTACCGCGAATGGTTCCGTGGCCGCGCCGCCGTGTTCGAGGCGTGGATGGATGCCGGCAAGATGGACCGGGTAGACCCTGTGCATCTGATATTCCTGCTATGGGGCAGCACCCAGCACTATGCCGATTTCGCCACCCAGATCTGCCAGGTTACCGGCCGTAGCCGCCTGACCAAGCAAGACATTGAAGAAGCAAGCAACAATCTTATCCACATCATTCTCAAGGGCTGCGGCATCAAGCCGGCTGCCTGACCGACATTTATGCCCTCTACCCTGCTCGACCTCTGCGAATACCGCGAGGAAATCCGTAAAAGCCGCTTCATCACCCTGGCCGGGCCGATCACCAGTGCCGCCGAAGCGATGAGTTTCATCGAACGCCATAGCGACCTGGCCGCCACCCATAACTGCTGGGCCTGGAAGCTCGGCGCGCAGTACCGCAGCAGCGACGACGGCGAGCCCGGTGGCACTGCCGGGCGGCCCATCCTGGCCGCGATCGAGGCGCAGGACTGCGATCAGGTCGTGGTACTGGTGATTCGCTGGTACGGCGGTATCCAGCTGGGTACGGGCGGCCTGGCCAGGGCCTACGGTGGGGGCGCCAACAAATGCCTGCAACAGGCCCCCAAGCGGCTGCTGGTGCAGCGCAGCGAGTTCGCCTGCAGTTGCAGCTTCAGCGAATTGGCACTGGTAAAACTGCGCCTGGCCGAGGTCGATGGGCTGGTGCTCGACGAGCAGTTCACAGCCAACGGCGTGGACCTGTTAATCGCTCTGGGTGATGTCCACCTCGCGGCGTTGCAGCAGCAACTGGCCGACATTAGCCGCGGGCGTATACTGCTGCAAACGCGCTGAAACTGCCCACAACTGCTGTGGGCCTGCCTGTGGATAAGCTTGGGGAATTATGCTGCAAGGCAGAACAGGCAAGGCTTGTAGCGCTTCGATCATTATTTGATCGGCACTGCCGGCAGGCTCAAGGCACTGAATAAATTCAGGTTATCCCCAGCGTCAAGCCTACCCCCTCTGCAGCGTCAGCCCGCGTTTCACACAATAACTGTGGAGCAGCCTGTGGATAACCCGTGCGCCAACGTGCAAAGCCCCCAGCGGCAAGGGGTTTACAGCCGCTGCACATTTTTTGACCATCCGATTCTGGCAGAGCCTCTAAACTGCCACCTCCATCCAGCAAAACCAACAAGGAGCGCCCCATGGCTGACGCAAAAAACGCACTTATCATCGGCGCCTCGCGCGGGCTCGGCCTGGGCTTGGTGCAACGCTTGCAGGAAGACGGCTGGACCGTCACCGCCACCGTCCGCAACCTTCAGCAGCCCGGAGCCCTGGCAGCTGTGCCTGGCGTGCACATCGAGCAACTGGAAATGAACGACACAGCCCAGCTCGATGGCCTGCAACAACGCCTGCAAGGCCAGGTATTCGACCTGGTGTTCGTCAACGCCGGGGTCATGGGCCCACTGCCGCAAGACCTGGAAAGCGTGCACAAAGACGCCATCGGCGACCTGTTCATGACCAATGCCGTGGCCCCGATTCGCGTCGCCCGCCGCCTGGTCGGCCAAGTTCGCAACGGCAGTGGCGTGCTGGCCTTCATGAGTTCGGTCCTGGGCAGCGTCACTGTCCCCGACGGCGGAGAACTCTGCTTGTACAAAGCCAGCAAGGCGGCGTTGAACTCGATGATCAACAGCTTCGTCGTCGAACAACAACGCCCCGACCTGTGCGTTCTGGCCATGCACCCTGGCTGGGTGAAGACTGACATGGGTGGCGAACACGCAGAGATCGACGTGCTCACCAGCACCCGCGGCATGCTTGAACAAATCAAGGCGCAAAGCGGTAGGGGCGGCCTGCGCTTCATCAACTACAAAGGCGAAACCCTGACCTGGTGATTCATCAGGTCGCAGCCCGGCCGGGCGCAATACCCGGCCAGCCCCTGTAGAATGCCGGCAACCGTACCTGATTGAGACATGCCCTTATGTATGACTGGTTGAACGCCCTGCCCAAGGCGGAACTGCACCTGCACCTTGAAGGCTCGCTGGAGCCTGAGCTGCTGTTCGCCCTGGCCGAGCGCAACAAGATCGCCCTGCCTTGGGCCGATGTGGAAACCCTGCGCGGGGCCTATGCCTTCAACAATCTCCAGGAGTTCCTGGATCTGTATTACCAGGGCGCCGATGTATTGCGCACCGAGCAGGACTTCTATGACCTGACCTGGGCCTACCTGCAGCGCTGCAAGGCGCAGAACGTGATCCATACCGAGCCGTTCTACGACCCGCAAACCCACACCGACCGGGGTATCCCCTTTGAAGTGGTGCTCAACGGGATCAACCAGGCGCTCAAGGATGGCCGCGAGCAGTTGGGCATCAGCAGTGGCCTTATCCTGAGCTTCCTGCGCCACCTGAGCGAAGAGGAGGCACAAAAGACCCTCGACCAGGCGCTGCCCTTCCGCGATGCGTTCATTGCCGTTGGCCTGGACAGCTCGGAAATGGGCCACCCGCCCAGCAAGTTCCAGCGCGTATTCGACCGCGCGCGTAGCGAGGGCCTGGTTGCCGTCGCCCACGCTGGCGAAGAAGGCCCGCCCGAGTACATCTGGGAGGCGCTGGACCTGCTGCAGGTCAAGCGAATCGACCACGGCGTACGCGCCATCGAAGATGAGCGGCTGATGCAGCGCATCATCGACGAACAGATCCCGCTGACCGTGTGCCCGCTTTCCAATACCAAGCTCTGCGTGTTCGACCACATGAGCCAGCACAACATCCTCGACATGCTCGAGCGTGGCGTGAAGGTCACCGTGAACTCGGACGACCCGGCGTATTTCGGCGGCTACGTCACGGAGAACTTCCACGCCCTGCACACTCACTTGGGCATGAGCGAAGACCAGGCCCGCCGCCTGGCCCAGAACAGCCTGGACGCCAGGCTCGTCTGACGCGCGGCTCAACCCACCTGCAAGGTGGCTACGCGGGCTATGCGATTGATCTGCTGGATGCCCAGCGCCGAGATATGCAATGCCCGCGTGTCCTCGGCCTCGCGCATCCAGCCAGATTGCAGGAACAGCCGGAACAAGGCCTGACCCAACACGCCCCCCAGGTGCGGCGCCTGGTCGTTCCACTCGGTGCAGCGGCAGATCACGCAGCCACGCTGGTGGTGCGGCGCCAAGGCATCGATGTACACCCCTACCAGGGCCAACTGCGCCCGCCCTTCATCACTGACCATCAACAGGCGGCCACTGCCTTCCAGCCAGCCCGCGACCACCATGCGGTGGTATAGCTCACTGGCCAGTTCGCCCCCCAGGTGATCCCCACAGCGACGCGCCCGGCGCAGCGACATGGGCAGCGGTGACACCGGCGCCTTGGCCCGCTCCCCCCTGGCGCTCTCAAGTTGCACGCTGGCCAGCGCCTCTACCGCCGCCCCGACCTGCGGGGTGGCCAGGCGAAAATAGCGTTTGCGGCCACGGGCCTCATGCCTCAGCAGCCCAGCCGATGACAGTAACGACAAGTGCGCGCAAGCCGACGACGAGGTCAGGCCGGTCATCATCGCAAGCTCGTTGGCCAGGCGCGGCGTGCCGTCGATCAATGCCCACAACATGGCACTGCGCTTGGGGTCGGCCATCAGGCTGGCGATCTGGCTGATACTGCTGACTGCGTTCATGTCCCTGTAACTCCCTGCAAGTTCACTGTGTGGATGCGATGGCCAACCCTGGCAGGGAAGCACCTCTCGCTGGCACTGGCCTGGATCGCCAGTATAAGCCGCAGAAATGCTCAATCTGGCAGCCCCACAACGCCCAGTCCCCGTCGAAAAGCCACTGGGTATACCTACCCATTGCAAGTCGGGAACAGGACCGATGCGACCGGCGAAAACCCTGCGCCTAGGCATTTCGGCCGGTTGCGGCAGGCGCTCGTAAACTCAGCAGGAAAAAAACCCTCGGCACGTTCGGACGCAGCCGACAGCCAGGTACTACAAGTAGCGCAAACTAAAGCGAACGTTTCCCCGGACTCGCAGGCATTGCGGCGCAACCGGCAAACACCCAATCAGGTGCCGCCAGTCAGGACACCGGCCCGGCGCATGGCAGACGAGAGCAGTAGCGCTAAACTGATGCCGCTCCCTTCTGGAGGTAAGCCGCGATGAAAATTGTCGTCAGCGCTTCGCGCCGAAACCCCGCCTGCCCCTGGCAGGTCCAGCTCGATCAGCATGTGGTCGGTTTTCGCAGCGAGGCCGAGGCAAGGGCCTTTGTCGCCACGCTGGAAACCCGCCTGCGCGCGCCGCACCCGCTCAAGCGCGAACCCTGGCCTGCAAACGGCGGGTCAGTAGCGCGGCACTGACTGCCAACACCCCGCAAAGGCAGATCACCAGCGCCATCGGCACGGCACTGCCATCGTGCAGCAGCCCAACCAGGGCCGCTGCGCCCGCCGCCACACTGAACTGGACACAGCCCATCAGCGCCGAGGCACTGCCGGCACGCGCGCCCTGGCCGCTCATGGCGCAAGCCGAGGCATTGGGGATGATGCAACCGAGGCTGGCAATGCAGATGAACAACGGCACCAGCAGCGGCCACAACGCGGTCGGCCGCCACGCCGCCACCGCGAGCAGCGCCAGCCCGGCCCCCAGGTACAACCACACGGCACGGGCCAGCAGGAAGGCCGGCCCACGCTTGGCCAGCAAGCGGGCGTTCACCTGCGCCACCAGGATAAAGCCCGCTGCGTTGGCACCAAACAGCCAACCATAGTGCTCGGCTGGCACGCCATACAGTTTGATGAACACGAAAGGTGAGCCGGCGATGTAGGCGAACATGCCGGCAATGGCGATACCGCCCGTCACCGCATGGCCGAGGAACACCCGGTCTGCCAGCAGGCGCAGGTACTGGCGCAAAGCGCCGGACAAGGGCTGGCGCGGCATGTGCTCAGGCATGCTCTCCGGCAACCCGAGGCTTACCGCCAACAGGCAAGCGGCACTGAACAGGCTCAGGGTAAGGAAAATCGATTGCCAACCGGCCACATTCACCAACACCCCACCCAGCATCGGCGCCAGGATCGGTGCCAGGCCCATGACCAGCATCAACTGCGAGAACACTTTGGCCGAGGCGACCGGGTCGCACTTGTCGCTGACGATGGCCCGCGACAGCACCATGCCCGCACAACCGCCAAGGGCCTGGACGAAGCGTGCCAGCACCAGGGTGTCGAGGTCGGGGGCATAGGCACAGGCCAGTGACGCCAGGGTGAATACGGTCACGCCGAACATCAGCGGCTTGCGCCGGCCAAAACGGTCAGCCACCGGCCCGTAAGCCAGCTGGCCGATGGACAGGCCAAGGAAATAGGCGGCCAATGTGGCCTGAACGTGTTTTTCGTCGGTGGCGAACGCCTGCGCCATGGCCGGGAAGGCAGGCAGGTAGAAGTCGATCGCCAAGGGCCCGAACGCACTGAGTGCGCCCAGGATGAGCACCATTCGCAGGTTCATCAGGAATCCATAGCAGGCTAAGCAAGTAGAGGATTCTACCTGCTGTCGCCCCTAGGAATGTGAAAACATTTGCAACAACACCAGGCCCTGTCACGATGGGCCGCACAGTCCGCGCCTCACCCCCCAGCCCGGGTCGACAGCTGTCACCCCACCTCAGCCTGATACCCCTCATCGCGGATGGCCGCCAGAATATGCTCCTGCAACACCGCACTCTGCACCCGCACCTGCTTGGCCGCCAGGTCGACTTCTACCTTGGCGGCCGCATCCAGCTGCTGCACTGCCCGCGTCACGGCCTTCACACAATGGCCACAGGTCATGCCTTGTACATTGAACACTTGCATAGGGTTGCCTCCTTCAGGTTTTCCACGAGTTTCAAGCTTGCCATCAGGGCAAGGTCAAGTGCCGTGTGGAACAGCTGGGGTGGAAATCCGCACGCGCGTCGGCCAAGCTGCGCCTTTGACGATCAGCCAAGCAGGAGATTTTTCATGTTCAGGGCAGCATTGGGCGTCGTCGGGTTGGTCAGCGCACTGGCTGTGGTGCCACCGGCCAGCGCAGAGGACAACTCGGCCTACAGCGTACTGATCATTTCCCGGGAGCGCCTGGAAGTGGCTACCAGCTGTGAAATCGGGGTGTACCTCAATGATCAGCTTTCCGGGCGGGTGTTTCAGGAGCAATCCACCTCGTTCAACCTGCCGCCTGGCCCGGTCGATGTGCGCCTGCGCCTGTTGCCTGGGCAAACCCCGGGTTGCGCGCCAGGCATCGAGGACCAACGCAGCACACGTTTGAACCTGCAGGCGGGCCAGATCAACAAATATCGCATCACCATGGGTCATTATGGGCTGGAATTGACGCGCGCCGACCTAGGCTATTGACCTTCCCCGCATGGCAAGGTTGATGCTGCAGCCCTGCCCAAGGAGGAGAGCCATGCCCGCATCCACCACCTATGACCTGCCGATCTCCGGCATGACCTGCGCCAGCTGTGCTGGCCGGGTCGAGCGCGCATTGCGCAAGGTCAGCGGCGCTGAACACGTCAGCGTCAACCTCACCACTGAAAAAGCCCGTGTCCAGGCCCCGGCCGACCGCCTGCCAGCCTTGGTCGATGCGGTACGCGAAGCCGGCTACGGCGTGCCCACGCGCACGCTGGAACTGCAGATCGGCGGCATGACCTGCGCCAGTTGCGTGGGCCGCGTGGAGCGGGCCCTTGGCAAAGTGCCCGGGGTGGAGCGGGTGAGTGTCAACCTGGCCAATGAACGTGCCCACCTTGAAGTGCTGGCCGCCCTCGACGACAACCTGCTGATCGAAACGGTACACAAGGCCGGCTACAGCGCCAGCGTGCCGCAAGCCGCCATAGACGAGCAGGCCACCGCCCAGCGCCGCCTGCGTAACGAACGCCTGGCAGTGGCTGCAGCATTGCTGCTGGCGCTGCCATTGGTGCTGCCCATGCTGGTGCAGCCATTCGGCCTGCACTGGATGCTGCCCGCCTGGGCGCAATTCCTGCTGGCCACCCCTGTGCAGTTCATTCTCGGCGCCCGCTTTTATATCGCCGCCTGGAAAGCCGTGCGTGCCGGCGCCGGCAACATGGACCTGCTGGTTGCCCTGGGGACCAGCGCCGGTTACGGCCTTAGCCTCTACGAATGGGCCCAGGCCCCCGCCGGCATGGCCCCGCACCTGTACTTCGAGGCCTCGGCGGTGGTGATCGCCCTGGTGCTGCTGGGCAAGTACCTGGAAAGCCGTGCCAAACGCCAGACTGCCAGCGCCATTCGCGCGCTCGAGGCACTGCGCCCGGAGCGCGCAGTGCGCGTGGTTGGCGACCGGGAAGAAGATGTGGCGATCGCCCAGCTGCGTCTGGGCGACCTGGTGCTGGTCAAGCCCGGCGAGCGCTTTCCGGTCGATGGCGTGGTCGAGGATGGCAGCAGCCATGCCGATGAAGCCCTGATCAGCGGCGAGAGCCTGCCAGTGCCCAAACAACCCGGCGACAGCGTCACCGGTGGCGCCATCAATGGCGAAGGCCGGCTGCTGGTACGCACCGAAGCCCTGGGCACCGAGACCGTGCTGGCGCGCATTATCCGCCTGGTGGAAGACGCGCAGGCCGCCAAGGCGCCGATCCAGAAGCTGGTCGACCGGGTCAGCCAGGTATTCGTCCCCGCCGTGCTGGTACTGGCGCTGCTGACCCTGCTCGGCTGGTGGCTGGCTGGCGCGGCGCTGGAAACCGCCCTGATCAATGCCGTGGCAGTGCTGGTCATCGCCTGCCCTTGCGCCCTTGGCCTGGCCACACCGGCAGCGATCATGGCCGGCACCGGCGTCGCCGCCCGCCACGGCATCCTCATCAAGGATGCCGAGGCGCTGGAGCGCGCGCATGCGGTGAACCGTGTGGTGTTCGACAAGACCGGTACCCTGACCTCGGGCAGCCCGCGGGTAGTCCACAGCCAGGCACTGGTCGGCGACAGCGCCAGCCTGCATCGCCTGGCCGGCGCCCTGCAACGGGGCAGTGAACACCCGTTGGCCAAGGCGGTGCTGCAGGCCTGCACCGAGCAAGGCCTGCAGGTACCCAGCGTCAGCGACAGCCAGTCGCTCACCGGGCGCGGCATTGCCGGGCGTGTCGAGGACCGTGAGCTGGCACTGGGCAACCGCCGCTTGCTTGATGAAAGCGGGCTGCAGCCCGGCGGCCTGGCCGACCAGGCACGCGCCTGGGAAGCCGAGGGGCGTACCCTGTCGTGGCTGATCGAACGCGGTCAGCAAGCACAGGTGCTGGGCCTGTTCGCCTTTGGTGACAGCCTCAAGCCCGGCGCCGCCGAGGCCATCGACACCCTGCATGCGCAGCACATCAGCAGCCATCTGCTGACTGGCGATAACCGGGGTAGCGCCAAGGTGGTCGCCGAAGCCTTGGGCATCGACGATGTGCACGCCGAAGTGCTGCCGGCCGACAAGGCCGCGACTGTGGCGGCCCTCAAGCAGGCTGGCGTGGTCGCCATGGTCGGCGACGGCATAAACGACGCGCCGGCGTTGGCCGCCGCCGACATCGGCATCGCCATGGGGGGGGGCACCGACGTGGCGATGCAGGCAGCCGGCATCACCTTGATGCGCGGCGACCCGCGCCTGGTGCCCGCTGCGCTGGAAATCAGCCGCAAGACCTACGCCAAGATCCGCCAGAACCTGTTCTGGGCATTCATCTACAACCTGATCGGTATCCCGCTGGCTGCACTGGGCTACCTCAACCCGGTACTGGCGGGCGCCGCCATGGCCTTGTCCAGCGTCAGCGTGGTCAGCAACGCGCTGTGGCTGAAGGCCTGGAAACCCGCCCGCGCCCCCCAGGAGGCAAAATGAACATTGGCCAGGCCGCCCGCCGTAGTGGGCTCAGCACCAAGATGATCCGTTATTACGAATCCATCGGCCTGCTCAAGCCGGCCACGCGCAGCGACAATGGCTACCGCCTGTACCGGGACGAGGACTTGCACAGCCTGGCGTTCATCAAGCGCTCACGCGACCTGGGGTTTTCCCTGGAAGAAGTGGGCAAGCTGCTGACGCTGTGGCAAGACCGCCAGCGGGCCAGCGCCGATGTGAAGGCATTGGCGATGCAGCATATCGATGAACTGAACCGGCGCATCGAGGAACTGGTCAGCCTGCGCAACACACTTGGCGAGCTGGCATCGCACTGCCAGGGGGATGACCGCCCGGACTGCCCGATCCTCAGCGACCTGGCCAATGGCACCGCTGGCAACTGCTGCCGCTGACGTTTGGTATGCCAAAAGCGTCCTTCCACGACCGAATAGTCACCAATCACGACTTTATCCAATAAATACGGGCGCTTCGGCTACATAAAACCCGGTTGCTGCCGATGCACTGGTTACCTGCCTCGTGTGTCGACTACAACAATTCCGGGAGCGTCGATGAGCATCAAACAGAAACTGACCTGGGCATTCGCGGTCATCGCCGGTTTGCCCATCGTGCTGGTGGCCACCCTGGTGGTCCTTAACCTGCGTGGCGAAGCCCGCGATGGATTCCTTGACGGCAGTAGCCGGGAAATCCGCCAGGTCAGCAACGCGATGAACATCTTCTTCCAGGGCATCAACCAGAACGTCGAGTACCTGGCCGCGCAACCGATGGTGGCCGCCACAGGCAGCAACCTGAACAAGTTCCTGAGTGCCAACCCGTCCTACGAGCTGGGCGATCAGGACAAGCAAGTGCTGGACTTCTTCACCCGCCTGGCAGATTCGCACCCCAACTATGCCTACGTGTCCTACGGCGTCAATGACGGCGGTTACGTCGGCTGGCCAGCAGGGCAGAAGTTCGTCAACTACGACCCACGCACACGGCCGTGGTACCAGTTGGCCATGGCCAACCCTGGCAAGACCGTGCGCACCGGCGCCTATTACTGGGCCGCCGATGACGCGGTGCTCATCAGTACCGTGCGCACGGTAGCCAACCAGTTGGGCAACCCCGGCGGTGTGGTCAACATCGACGTTTCGCTCAAAGGCCTGACCGAGATCGTCAAGCAGATCAAGCTGGGCGAGAGCGGCTACCTGATGCTGGTGGAAAGCAACGGCAACGTGATGGTCGACCCGCGCGACGCCGGCCACAACTTCAAGCAACTGGCCAGTTTTGGCGACGGCTATGCCGAGTTGGCCCAGGCCGGCAAGGGCCTGGCCGAAGTGGAGCTCAATGGTGTGCGCTACATGGCCAACGTCTACCCCGACGAGCGCCTGGGCTGGACCTTCATCGGCCTGATCGAGCAAGGCGAAGTGATGCAGACCACCACCCGCCTGACTTGGCTCATCGGTGTGGTCGCCTTGGTCCTGGCCACCCTGTTCGCCGTGGTCGGCGCCGCCTTCGCCAAACTGATCGTGCGCCCGATCAACAGCGTCACCAATGGGCTGGAAGACATTGCCCAGGGCGAGGGCGACCTGACCCGCAGCCTGGAAATTCGCGGCCGCGACGAAACCGCTCAGCTGGCCAACTGGTTCAACCAGTTCCTCGGTGCCATTCGTAGCCTGATCCAGCACATCGGTGCGGCAGCCAGCCAGATCCTCAGCACTTCGCACAGCTCGACCCAGGTTTCCAGCAACATGGCCGAAGCTGCAGGCCGCCAGCGCGAGGCCGTGGACATGGTGTCCACCGCCTTCCACGAAATGGTTGCCACCGCCAACGAAGTGGCGCGCTCGTGCAGCCAGGCGGCCCAGTCTGCGGACAGCGGCCAGCAACAGGCCCGTGAAGGTCAGCAGCAGATCGATGCGGCGGTAAACAGCGTCGACCGCCTGAGCCAGGAAATCGAGCAGTCGGCGCAGTCGATCCAGCAACTGGAGCGTGACAGCAACGCCATCCAGTCGATCCTCGGCACCATTCGCTCGATTGCCGAGCAGACCAACCTGCTGGCCCTGAACGCCGCCATCGAGGCCGCGCGGGCCGGCGAGCAAGGCCGTGGCTTTGCCGTGGTGGCCGATGAAGTGCGGGCGCTGGCCAAGCGCACGGCCGACTCCACTGCAGAAATCGATGGCTTGCTGGGCAACCTAGCCAGCCGCACCTCCGAGGTGGCTGCGCAGATGCATGCCAGCCTGGAAGTATCGCAGCAATCGGTCAGCCGTATCGGCCTGGCCCGCGACAGCTTCGGGCAGATCCGCGAGTCGGTAGACGTGATCCGTGACATGAACACGCAGATTGCAACCGCAGCCGAGGAACAGCACCAGGTAGCCGAAGATATCAACCGCCACATCAGCCAGATTCATGGGGATGCGCAGTTGGTGGCCGAGCTGGCCCAGGCAGCACGCCAGGATTCGGAAAGCCTGGCCGGGTTGTCCAATGAACTGGACGTACTGGTGCGCAGGTTCCGCACCTGATCAGGCGCCGGTGAATGCCGCTCCGTACCGGGGCGGCTTCAGCTACACATAGGCCAGCACCGGTAACCCCTGGTCAAAGCCTCAACTCCCCCGGCGTTGCCCCAAACAGCTGCTTGAACGCCGCAATGTACGCGGATGTGGAATCATACCCACAACCCAGCGCCGCCTCGGTCACGCTCTCCCCCGCCTCCAGCAACGCCAGCGACGACAGCAAGCGCATGCGCTGGCGCCAGTTGCGAAAGCTCAAGCCGGTTTCACGCTGGAACAGGCGCATCAGCGTTTTTTCGGAACACCCCAGTTGCCGCGCCCATTGCTGCAAGGTCTGCGCCTGGTCGGGTGCTGCAATCAAGCCATTGCACAGCGCCAGCAAACCCGGGTGGCGCGGCAACGGCAAGGAAAAGCCGACTTCCGGCAGGGTTCGTAACTGGTCGAGCAGCACCGCCACCAGCCGCGCCTGCGCACTGTCGCCCTCTGGGTAATCGGCTGGGTACAGGCAGAACTGCTTGATCAACTCACGCGCCAGCGGCGTCACCTCCAGTACCCGACACTGCGGGGCAGCCCAGGGGCAGGCGTCCCGGCGCACATACAGGCTGCGCATCTCGGCCTGCATCGAGGTCACCACCGCATGCTCGGCGTCAGCCGGGATCCACACCCCCCACTGCGGTGGCGCAAAGTAGCTCCCTGCGTCGGTATAAACACCGAGCACGCCGCTGATAGCGTAGGAAAACTGTACCCAGTCGTGCTGGTGGCGTGTGGTCCAGGAACCGGCGCCCAGGCTTTCGGCACGTGCGTACAGTGGCCTGGGCAAGTGCTTGAGTTCAGGAATGGGACGGGGCTGTCCGATGATCGGCATGGCGGCTTCTGTTAGTTCTGACCAGACAAGCCTAACAGTTACCGCCAACGCCTGCGGGATATCTGCCGCCTGCTGCGCGGGGATGCCTGCCAAACAGACGGCGGTTCTTCACCGCTCGACGATGACCGTGACCCCTTGCCCGCCCGCCGCACAAATGGAAATCAGGCCGCGCCCCTTCCCCGCCGTTGCCAGCAATTTTGCCAGGTTGGCCAGTATGCGCCCGCCGGTGGCGGCAAACGGGTGCCCGGCAGCCAGCGAACTGCCCTTGACGTTGAGCTTGCTGCGGTCGATAGCCCCCAACGGCGCATCCAGCCCCAGCCGCTCACGGCAGTAGCCCGCGTCTTCCCAGGCCTTGAGCGTACACAGCACCTGGGCAGCAAAGGCTTCGTGGATTTCGTAGTAGTCAAAGTCCTGCAACGTCAGGCCATTGCGTGCCAGCAAGCGTGGCACTGCATAGACCGGCGCCATCAGCAGCCCCTCGCGGCCAGTGACGAAGTCCACCGCTGCGGTTTCACCATCGACCAAGTGCGCCAGCACCGGTAACCCCTGTTGCGCGGCCCACTCTTCACTGGCCAGCAGCACCAGCGACGCACCATCGGTCAAGGGCGTGGAATTGCCTGCTGTCAACGTACCCTGGCCACTGCGGTCGAAGGCCGGCTTGAGCTTGGCCAACTGCTCCAATGTCAGGTCTGCGCGCAGGTTGTTGTCGCGCATCAGCGACAGGAACGGTGTCAGCAGGTCATCGTGCCAACCTTCGGCATAGGCCGCCGCCAGCCGCTGGTGGCTGAGCAACGCCAACTCGTCCTGGGCGGCACGGTCAATCTTCCAGGCCTGGGCCATACGTTCGCAATGCTCGCCCATCGACAACCCGGTGCGCGGCTCGCCGTTGCGTGGCAACTCAGGGCGCAGATGGTGCGGGCGCAACTGCAGAAAAGGCTTGAGCCGTTCGCCCAGGTTTTTGCCACGGTTGGCTTGCAGCAGGATATGACGCAGGCCTTCGTTGACCGCAATCGGCGCATCCGACGTGGTGTCCACGCCACCGGCAATGCCGCTGTCGATCTGCCCCAGCGCAATCTTGTTGGCCACCAGCAGCGCGGCCTCCAGGCCGGTGCCGCAAGCTTGCTGCAGGTCGTAGGCAGGGGTTTGCGGCGAAAGCCGCGAACCCAGCACACATTCGCGGGTCAGGTTCATGTCGCGGGACTGCTTGAGCACCGCGCCAGCGACCACCTCACCCAAGCGCAGCCCATGCAGGCGATAGCGCTCGATCAGCCCTTCGAGGGCCGCGGTCAGCATCGCCTGGTTGCTGGCGGTGGCGTAGGCCCCATTTGAGCGGGCAAAGGGAATTCGGTTGCCGCCCAAGATCGCGACCCGGCGAAGTGAACGCATATGCCTGTTCCTCCTGAAACAAATTGAACCGTACTGCCTGGGTGTTCTTACCCTGGTCGAACGACCATGCCACAAACTTGGTCCACACTTTCAAGCTTGCCTTTGCGGAGACCTACTCATGAGCGATCGCTACCTCGGTTTTGCCAACTCCAAACTTGGCCGCCGCCTGGTGGATGCCCTGGGCCTGCCACGCCCTGCACCACTGGAGCGCTGGCAGGCTGGCCGCTTGCGCCCGGTGGAGGGGACGTTGGTACTGGGTGGCGGCTCCCTGGCAGGCCAGGTCGAAGCCTTCGCCGCACGCCTTACCGATAACATATACCGTTTCAATGCCGACCACCTGCAGGGCGAGCCTTGGGTCGCTGGCCTGGGGCCGAAAATCCAAGCCGTGGTGTTCGACGCCAGTCACTTGTCCGACAGCGATGAGCTGAAGCAGTTGCGCGAATTTTTCCAGCCGCTGCTGCGCAGCCTGGGCCCGTGCGCCCACGTCGTGCTGCTGGGCCGGCCACCGGAAAGCCTCGACAACCCGCTGGCCAGTATCGCCCAGCGCGCCCTGGAGGGCTTCAGCCGCTCGCTGGCCAAGGAGCTGCGCAATGGCGCAACCGCTCAGTTGCTGTACGCCGGCCCCGGCGCTGAAGACCAACTGGAAGGTGCCCTGCGCTTCTTCCTCTCGCCCAAGAGCGCGTTCATCTCCGGCCAGGTGCTGCGCCTTGAAGCTTGCGCCAGCCAGGTCGAGGACTGGACCCGCCCATTGGCTGGCCGCCGTGCACTGGTTACCGGCGCCGCGCGCGGTATCGGCGCGGCCATTGCGCAAACCTTGGCACGTGACGGTGCCGACGTTCTGCTGCTGGATGTGCCACAGGCCAGCCGGGAACTCGATGCACTCGCTGCTCGGCTTGGCGGCAAGGCCCTGGCGCTGGACATCTGCGCCAGCGATGCCGCCGCACAACTGCTGGCTGCCCTGCCCGACTCAATAGACATCGTTGTGCACAATGCTGGCATCACGCGCGACAAGACCTTGGCCAACATGACCCCGGACTACTGGGATGCTGTGCTCGCGGTCAACCTGAAGGCACCACAGGTGCTGACCCAGGCGCTGTTTGACAGTGGCGCCTTGGGTGAACACGCGCGCATAACCTTGCTGGCCTCGGTCAGCGGCATTGCCGGCAACCGCGGCCAGGCCAACTATGCCGCCAGCAAGGCCGGGCTGATCGGCCTGGCTCAGGCCTGGGCGCCGAGGCTCGCCGAGCGGGGCGCGAGCATCAACGCCGTGGCCCCCGGCTTCATCGAAACCCACATGACCGCCACCATGCCCATGGGCCTGCGCGAAGCCGGGCGACGCTTGAGTTCGCTGGCTCAGGGCGGTCGCCCACAGGACGTGGCCGAGGTCATTGCCTGGCTCAGCCAGCCGGGCTCGGGGGCGGTCAACGGCCAGGTGCTGCGTGTTTGCGGCCAGGCACTGATGGGGGCCTGACCATGAGCCGACAATGGCACGACCTGCATAGCCCGGCTGCCCGCCCCAGCCTGTACCTGCGTGCCGCCAGCAAGCGCACGATCAGCGGTGAGCACCTGCCCGACGATGGCCTGCGCTGCTTCCTTCAGGTTGAGCCGGCCAACCTGGACGCCTACCGGCGGCTTTGCCACTTCCCCGACGATGGCCGCCTGCCGGCCACTTATCCACACGTCATGGCTTTTGCGCTGCAATTGCAGCTGATGACCGCCCGTGACTTTCCCTTCCCGCTGCTGGGGCTGGTGCACCTGCAAAATCGCATCGAAGTGCTGCGGCCACTGGGCGCTATCGAAGGGCTGCGCTTTGCGGTGTATGCGCACAACCTGCAGGCGCATGACAAAGGTGGCACCTTCGACCTGGTGACCGAAGCCGAGGATGGCATCGGCCTGCTGTGGCGTGAAACCAGCCGTATGCTGGTACGCGGGCTGAAGCTGGATGGCCAGGCCGACGCGCGTGCCGACGACGAACCGCCTCGCTTGCCCGAGGCCACCCGCTGGTATGCCGACAGTAACATCGGCCGGCGTTATGCCAAGGTGTGCGGGGACTACAACCCTATCCACCTGAGTGCGGTGAGTGCACGGTTGTTCGGCTTTCCCACGGCCATTGCCCATGGCATGTGGACAAAGGCCATGGCACTGGCCGCATTGCACGGGCACCTGCCGCACAGCGGCTATGCCTTCGAGGTGGCTTTCCGCAAGCCGGTCAGGTTGCCCTCCGAGGTGGTGCTCAGTGCCAGTGAGGCGGGGCCTGAGGGGGTGCTGCGGCTGGATGGGCATGGGGGCATGCTGCATCTGCTCGGCCGCTGGGATCAGCTCTAGGGCTCATTGCCGGCCCCTGGGGCCGCAACGCGCGCCCCCTTGCTTTGCATCGGACCAGGGCAGAAGCTATGCAGCATTTGGAGACCCCCGATGAACCTGCAAGAGCTTACCCAACGCCTGCACCAGATCCGTGACAACAACGACTGGCGTGGCTTTCATAGCCCGAAGAACCTGGCCATGGCGGCCAGCGTCGAAATGGCCGAGCTGGTCGAGATTTTTCAGTGGCTGAGCGAAGACGAATCGCGCCAGCTGCCTGCCGACAAATTGGCCCACGCCGGGCAGGAAGTCGGTGACGTGGTGCTCTACCTGTTGCTGTTGTGCAGTGAGCTGGGCCTGGACATGGACCAAGTGGTGCGGGCCAAGCTGGCCGACAGCGAGAGGCGTTTCGCTCGATGAACGACCGTCATTTCGATGAACTGGCCACCCGCTTCGCGGAAAAGATCTACGGCGGCGCCAAGGGCGCGATCCGCCTAGCCGTTTTGCAGGCCGACGTGGCCGAGGCGCTGCCCGATCGCCCGTTGCGTGTTCTGGATATCGGCGCCGGCCTGGGTCACATGGCCTTGTGGCTGGCCGAACGTGGCCACCAGGTGACCCTGGCAGAACCAGCTGCGCCCATGCTCGACGGCGCCCGGGCCCGTTTTGCCGAAGCCGGCCAGACGGCCACCTTCGTCCAGGCCCCCTGGCAAGACCTGCTCGGCCAATTGAACGAGCCCTACGACCTGGTGCTGTGCCACGCCGTGCTGGAATGGCTGGCCGAACCCGAGAGCATCCTGCCCGTGCTGCACCAGCTCACCGCCACGGGTGGCTGGTTGTCGCTGGCGTTCTACAACCGCGACGCCCTGGTCTACCGCAACTTGCTCAAAGGCCATTTCCGCAAGCTGCGCAGCAACCGCCTGGAAGGTGAAAAGCAGAGCCTGACCCCTCAGAAACCGCTTGATCCACGCGAGCTCAAGGCGCACCTTGAACCCTTGTGGCAGGTGCAAAGTGAAAGCGGTGTGCGGGTGTTCCACGACTACATGCCCAAGGAGTTCCAGGCCAAGGCTGAACTGCTCGACCTGCTGGAAATGGAGCTGGCCTACCGCCGCCACCCTGGGTTCGCCGGGCTCGGGCGCTACCTGCACTGGGTCTGCCGCCCTCGCTGAGCGGCCTGCCGGGAGGAATACATGCCATACCGTCTGTTGTACCTGGCCCTGCTGCCGCTGGCCCTGGCTGGCTGCCAGAGCCCCAATCCGTATGTTGCCAGCAGCCGGCCGTTGCCCCCGGCGCCGGCCCAGGCGGCCGCTACCTTCGATGCCAGTGCCTACCCGGCACCGGTACGGGACTACGGGCGCTACCGCAGCTGGAGCTGGCGTAACGGCCGGTTGCCCAGTGGCTCGGCGGGGGCCGACCCAGCGCCCCTGGCCGATGCCGTTGGTGGTGCCCTCGACCAGCATGGCCTGCGCCCGGCGCGGGGCGGCCCCGGCGACTTGCTGGTAAGCGCCGACATGCGCCTTGAGAGGCGCTTGCGGCAAGTGCGCGATTACGACACCTATGACCCTTACCCCTACGGCAGCGTAGGCTATGGCGGTTACCGCCATGGCTACGGTGGCTATGCCAGCGTGCCAGTGGTGCGTACCTACGAGGTGCAGGTGATGGTGGTGCGCATCGACCTGTACGACGCGCGTACCGGCCAACCGGTATGGAGCGCCAGCGCCGAAAGCGGCAGCGACAAGGACTCGTCACGCGAACGCGAAAACGCCGTGCGCGATGCTGTGCACAAGGCGCTCAGCGGCTATCCTCCCAGTTAATAGCCAACGGAGAAACATCATGTTGCGCCGTCTCGTTCTACTGTCATTCGCGCTGGTATTGGCAGCCTGCTCAAGCAATAACGTTCAGCAGGATTTCGATGCCAGCCGCGACTTTGCCGCCTACCGCAGCTGGGCATGGCAGGAGCCAGGTTTGCAGTACCGCCCGGATGACCCTCGCATCAAGAGCGACCTGACCGAACAGCGCATCCGTACGGCAGTGGCCGAGCAGCTCGACCAGCGCGGCCTGCGCCCGGTGCAGGGCGGCGCGCGGCCAGACCTGACCGTACGCACGTACCTGATCGTCGAGCAGCGCCAGCAACAGATCACCACCAATTACGGCGGGGGTTGGGGTGGTTATTGGGGCGGGTACTGGGGTGGCCCCATGTACAACGAAACCCGCAGCGTCGATTACAAGGTGGCCACCATTCAGGTCGATCTTTTCGATGGCCGTGACGGCAAGCTGGTCTGGCGCGGCAGTGCCGAGCAGATCATGAACAACTACCCCCCGGGCCCTGAAGAGCGGAACAGCGCCATTCAAAACACCGTGGCCAAGGTGCTGGGCCATTACCCGCCGGGTAGCCGGAAATAACCTTCAAAAGCAGCCGGGGGCTCAAGCGCAGCCCCCGATGACAGCTACGACAAAATCCGTTCCGACCACGCCTTTTTCGGTTGCAAGGCCTACTTCTGCGCACGTTCCGGTCTATCTTCAGTCAAGGAAACCTGACTGACCGGGTAGAAGTGTTCAACTTTTAGGAAGGGCGACCTGCCAATGCAAAGCATCGTTCTGCTGCTGTGGCTTGCCTTGTGCTCCGAACAGGATGTGCGTCAACGCCAGATCTCCAACCTGCTCACCCTGGGTGTGGCCAGCTGTGCCCTGCTCTGGCTGTTCGCCACTGGCCATAGCTGGATGGGCGCCGATGCCAGCGATGCCGGATGGGCGCTGGCCATCGTCATGCTGTTGACCCTGCCAGGCTATATGTACGGCCACTTCGGCGCCGATGATGTCAAGCTGATGGGCGCCCTGGCCCTGGCCAGCGGCACGCAATACGTGCTTGGCACGTTCATTGGCGCTGGGGTCAGCGTGCTGATCTGGCTGCTTGCCCGTCGGCGTTTATGGCTGCTGCTCAACCCCAAGCTCAAGAAGCGCCTGCAAGCCCTGACCGAGGAGATGGGCGACAAGCAGGCGTTCGTCCCCTATGTGCTCGCCGGCTTTCTCCTGACAGCCGTATGGATCCAATAGCGATGCCTGCGGTCGGACAATGTGTACAGGGTTTGTACAGAATCGCCGTGTGCGACTACCTTGTACATTGCCAGAGCGTCTGGCCCGGGAGCAGGGCCGTATAGGAACAGGGAGTTGATCGTGTCCAAACCAGTAAGTGAAGTGAAGGTATTGGTGGTCGACGACCAAGCGGTCATTGTCGAGCAGCTGTGTGAATACCTTGAAACCGTGGGCTATGCCTGCGTACCCGCCTATTCCACCGACGAAGCCATCGAGCGTTACACGGCGGACCCCGCAGTCGGCCTTATCATCTGCGACCTGGACATGCCCGAGCGGGACGGCATTGAATTGGTGCGCGCCTTGAAGGAGATCGACGGCAGCCAACGCATGTTCGAGGCCATCATGCTGACCGGCCGGGGGGAAAAACAGGACGTGATCCGCGCGCTGCGCGCAGGTTTTGCCGACTATTACCAGAAACCCATGGACCTTGAGGAACTGCTCGAAGGCGTGCGCCGGCAGGAGCAGGCTTTGCTCGAGCGCCAGCGCAACTTCCGCAACCTGGGCGGCTTGAACCAGCGTTTGCAAGACTTGGCCGAGTCTGTGGACGAGCTGTATCAGGAGCTGGAGAAAGCCCGCGGCCAAGGCGCCCACCGGCGTGCCACGGATGGTGAAGAGAGCGAGAGCGAGCTACCCGCAGCGTTCGAGAAACTGTCGCCCCGCCAGTTGGAGGTCGCGCGGCTGGTGAGCAAGGGCAAGACCAATTACCAGATTGCCTGTGAACTGGGGATCACCGAGAACACCGTCAAACTGTACGTGTCCCAGGTGCTGCGGTTGACGCATATGCATAACCGTACCCAATTGGCGCTGGCGCTGACGCCCAGCTCATCGCCAGTGCATCAACGCTTCACTACCCACTGACCGGCGGTCTGCTGTATCCGGGGCGTATTACCGCCCCACATTGCCGTCGGGCACCTACTCACTGACCTGAAACACCACCCGGGCGGTCTCACCGCTTTCATCAAGGGCGCTGAGTTCGGCCTGGCCAACCTGGGGCAAACGCAGCAGCAGGCTGTCCTGCCCTAGGGTCTCCCCCAGCGGCTGGCCATTGAGGAACCACCAACGCCGGCCGCCGCCACCCAGGGCCGAAACATGCAACTGCAAAGGCTCGCTGCTGGTGGCCGGCCGGCGCAGATTGTCGCCCGGGCGCACCCCCACGATCGACAGCGGTGGTGCGCTGGCCGGTACCTGTGGCGGGCAGTTTGGGTCGATGGCCGGCAACCGTGCGGCACGCCGCTCCATCCGCGGTAGCCAAGGCTCCAGCGGTGCCGGCCACAGGGCAATATCGCGGGCCGTGGCGCCTGGGCAACTCCCATCCACACGCAAGCCATGCGGGTTGACCCACACCGTCTCGCGCAAGCCCAGGCCCAGCGGCTGGTCGGCGGCCTGCAAGGTTGGCGGCGTGGTGCCGTCCAAGGTCCAGGCAAACCGCTGGCGCCGGCAGTTACTGTCCTGCCTGGCCATGGGCTGGCCAAGCGGCCAACAGATCGCGGCCACGCCGACACTGGCGGGCACCGGCAAGACTGGCACGCTGATACCCCGCTGGCTGTCGCGATTGCTCAACAGGTCGTGCACCTGCAACATCAGGGGGGCGGCCGACGCCAGGCCGAACTGCCCCGCTACCGGCGTACCGTCTGGGCGACCGATCCACACACCAATCAGGTAGCGCGGGCCCACGCCAATCGACCAGGCATCCCGAAAGCCATAGCTGGTGCCGGTCTTCCAGGCCAGTTGCGGGCGCTGCACCAGTTCGGCATGCGGGTCGCGGTCGGGGCGTGCCTGGCCGCTGAGAATACGCCGCACGATCCACGCTGCACCCGGCGACAACAGACGCCGCTCGACCAGCGGGTCCTGCGGCTGCAGGCGGACCTGCGCGGTGTTGCCGCCCCGGGCAAACGCGGCATAGCCGCCCACCAGGTCTTCCAGGCGGCTACCGGCGCCGCCCAGGACCAGCGACAGGTTGGGCTCTGCCAAAGGCGGCAGTGCCAGTGGCATACCCGCCATCCGCAGTTGCGCGGCAAAACGCTTGGGGCCGTAGGCTTCCAGCAGCTGCACGGCCGGCAGGTTCAGCGACAGCGCCAACGCCGAGCTGGCCGACACCGGTCCGCTGAAACCCATGGAGAAATTGCCCGGCCGGTAGTCGCCGTAGCGTCGCGGTACATCCTGCAGCAGCGATTCGGAATGGATCAGGCCGTCGTCCAATGCCATACCGTACAGGAAAGGCTTGAGCGTAGAGCCGGGCGAGCGCAGCGAACGCACCATGTCGACATGGCCAAAGCGGCGCTCGTCGGCCAGGTCGATCGACCCCAGGTAGGCACGCACGGCCATGGTCTGTGCTTCGACCACCAGAATGGCGGCAGAGGTGCGCTCTGGCAGGCGTGCGCGCCAGCCCAGTAGCAAGTCTTCGAGGCGCCGTTGCAAGGCTGCATCGAGCGTGGTGCGGATCAGCGGTGGGCTACTGGCGCTGTTCAAGCGCCGCGCCAGCAATGGCGCCAGCGCTGGCTCCTGCCGTGGGGCCAGCACCAGCGGTTCTTCGGCCGCTTCACGAATTTGCCGTGCCGGCCACACCTGATACTCCGCCAGGCGCTGCAGTACCTTGTCGCGTGCGCGCTGTGCCCGCTCGGGGTGGCGGTCGGGGCGCAGGCGGCTGGGTGCCTGCGGCAACACCGCCAGCAACGCGGCTTCGGCCGGGGTCAGGTGCCGCGGCGACTTGCCCAGGTAGGCCCAACTGGCTGCGGCCACCCCCTGCAAGGTACCGCCGAACGGCGCGCGGTTCAGGTAGATTTGCAGGATCTCGCGCTTGGACAGGTGCCATTCCAGTTGCAACGTGCGCCACAGCTGCCGCAATTTGCCAGCCAGGGTGCGGTCGTGCGGGTCGAGCAGGCGGGCCACCTGCATCGACAGCGTGCTGCCGCCCGACACCACTCGCCCACCGCGCAGGTTCAGCCAGGCAGCACGGGCCAGCGCCAGCGGGTTGACCCCGGGGTGGTGATAGAACCAGCGGTCTTCGTAGGTCAACAACGCCTGCAGATACAGCGGTGAAACCTCATCAGGGCTGACCGGGTAACGCCACACGCCATCAGTATCGGCAAACCGCCATAACGGTGTGCCATCTTCGGCCAGCACTACCCGCGCCAGGTCGTCACCCGGCATGGGCAGGGGCCAGATGCGGTCTGCCAGCCACAACAGGCCAGCCAGCAACAGCAGGCCGATCAGCACGGCGTGCAACAACCTGCCCGCACGGCTGCGTGGCCGCGCTAAGCTTGGCATCGGGAACCGACCTGGCCAGGTGATGGCCAAAGGCTTTGGGACGGCAAACTCGCCGACTCGTTTATCAGGAAGCAACTATGCATGTAGAAGGTTTTTTCGAGTGGCTGGGCCAGGCACTGGGATCGTTGATTCGCTTCATCGTCGACGCATTGAGCGGGCTGTTCAACCTGTTGGCCAATGCCGGTGGCAATTTCATCGACGGCCTGGCGCGCACCTTGGGCATGGACACCTCGCTGGTCAGCATCCTGGCCCTGATCATCGGCCTGATGCTGCTGTACTCGGCCATCCGCGCATTCATGCGTGCGTCGATCATCCTTGGGATCATCTGGTTGGTGCTGGGGTTGTGGGTAATGAGCTGGGTGATCCACTGAGCCATCCCGGGGGCCGCCCGGGAGGTCGCACGGCTGCCCGCCGGCAAGCCGGCTGCCACGGTGAGCGCAGCGGCATTGAAGCCAAGTGCAGCACCTGGCTTGCCAGCATGAGGTCGGTAACAGCAGCACAAGCCTAGCGGGCTTTTACCGTCATCTCGCCTTGCCCATCACCCACCGCCTGCAGGTTCGGCCGATACATCGACTCAACCTGCGGCGGCGGTACGCGGTAGGTGCCCGGGGTCACCGCCCGCGCCAGGTACAACAGGTGCGTGGTGCCATAACCGTCGAGCTTGAGCGCCGCCACATAGCGGTCGTCACGGTACTCCTGATGCACCACGCTGGCGTTCTGCATCGATTCGCGCCATTCCTTCACCGCACTGCTGGCGTTGTCCAGGCTGGCGGCACTTTGCGCCAGGTTCTGGTTCTCCAGCTCCAGGCCAGCCGGCAGCAGGTCCACTACCAGCGCATCGGGCACGCGGTCCTGGGCCTTGAGCGCCAGGTGCACCAGGACCAGATCGCCACTGCGCAGGTTGTGCAGGTCCAGGGGTTGGCCATTCATGCCCAGGTATTCGCGGCGGATCTGCATGCCGTTACCGCCGGCGGCAGGTGCCTGGCGTGGGTAGCCAGACAATGTCAGTTGCTGGTACAGCGTCGCGCTGCCTTCATTCTGCACGCTCAGCGGCGAGGCCAGCAGCGGGCCCTCCAGCTTCATGCCAGACTCGGCGTTGTTCAATTCGCGCACTTCGCCGGCACTGTCCAGGCGCGCCTGCCACTGACCCTCGGGCTTGCCCAGCAGGCCACGGCCGGCGAGGAACAAGGCATTTCGCTCCTGGGTCGACAGCCAGCGGTTGGCCGCCAGCTCATCCGACAGGGCAAACAGACGCTGGTCGACCTGGTTGGTGGCCAGGTTGCTTTCCTGCAGCAGCGCCAGGATCAGCGCCTGATCACGCAGCGGGCTGCCATAGTCAGCCATCCACCCCTTGCTGCGGCTGATGCCAAGCCCGGCTTGCAGGGCTTGCTGGGCACGCGGTTTGTCGCCCATCTTGTCCAGCGCCACCGCCAGTTGCACCAGCGGCAGGCCAGAGCGGGCATCGGCCCGGCGCTCGAACAAACCGCGTAACGCGCCCAGCGGCGCTTGCTGGCTGCGCGAGAGCACCAATGCGGCATAGGCCTGCACGGCGAAGCGGGTATGTTCGGCGTTTTCGCTGTAGTCGACCTCGATCAGGTTGCGCTCCTGCAGGTAGCGCAGCAGGCGCTCGCTGGCCTTCTTCAGCGCTTCGGCCGGTACCCCATAACCTTGGTCGCGGGCCCGCAGGAGGAAGTCGGTGACATAGGCGGTCAGCCAGTATTCCTCCTCACTGTCCGAACTCCACAGGCCAAAGCTGCCGTTGTAGCGCTGCATGCCCAGCAGGTGCTCGATCCCCATTTCGATCTTGCGCTTGCGCACATCTGTCGGCTCACCCTTGATGCCCAGGCGCTTGAGGCTTTGGGCATCGGCATACAACGACGGGTAAAGGCCGCTGGTGGTCTGCTCCAGGCAACCGTACGGGTACGCCTCCAGCGCGCGGATCTGCTCGGCCAGGTTGAGCGGTGGCCGGCTCGACAAGGCCAGGCTGGCCTCCAGGCCCGCCGGTTCAAAGGCGGCCAGGTCTGCTTCGGGCAGCGTCCATGGCTGGTCCTTCAAGGCCACGCGGTAGTGCTTGAGCATCGCCGGGTAGGCAGGGCGCACGCCCAGCGCCCACTCGCGCTCGAAGGCGGTGCTTGGCTCGTTGGGCAGTTGCAACCCGGTGACACGCACCCGGACCTTGCCCTGCCCCAGGCCGCCCTGGGCCTGCACTGGAATCAGCAGCGTCGAGCGCTGGCCTTCGGCCAGGGCCACGGTGTGCAAGGCATTGGCGGTAAGGCTCAGTTGCCCTTCGCTGCTGACTTCGACCTGCAACTGCTGGGCCCGGCCCGATAGGTTGGCCACATCCAGGGCCAGGTTGGTGCGGTCGCCGCCAGCGAGGAAACGCGGTGCCGACAGCTCGGCGATCAGCGGCGCAGCGACTACCGTCTTGCCTTCGGCCATGCCGAAGTGGTCGTCGGTCCAGGCTTGGGCCATCAGGCGCAGTTCACCATTGAAGTCGGGGATATCGACCGTTACCTGGCCCTGGCCGTTGTCATCCAGGGTAACCGGCACGCTTTGCTGGGCGACGATGGTCACCGTGGTGTTGGGGCGCTTGCCCCCCTTGGCCATGGCCGCGTCACCGCCGAATGCCAGGCTGGCCAGGCGGCCTTGCCCGGCCTCGATCAACTGGCCGTAGATGTCCAGTTGGTCGGCACCGTAGGCCTTGCGCCCGAACAGGCTAGCGAACGGGTCAGGGGTCTTGAAGTCGGTGATATTGAGGATACCTACGTCCACTGCCGACACCAGCACATGCACTTGCCGCGGCACACTACCGTCGGCGTTGGCGGCCTTGACGTTCACCGTCAGCGGCTGTTTGGGGCGCATTTTCTCGGGGGCTTGCAGGCTCACCGCCAGCTTGCGGCCGGCGCGGTCCAGCGGCAGGTGCAGCACACCGACCGAACGCTTGGGCGTGGCATTGGCCTTGCGCTCACCAGGGCGGATTACCAGCGCACTGATGTACAGGTCGTGGCGGGCCCAGGCCTTGTCCAGCTGCACGTCGAACGTCTTGCCCTCGGCGGGCACGTCGATTTCCTGCCACCACAGCGGGCCGTCACTGGACTCGATCATCAGGTAACCGCTGCCCGCAGCCGGCGGGGTCACGGTGACTTTGGCCGTGGCGCCATCAGCATAGGCCGGCTTGTCCAGCGCCAGCTTGACCTGGTCGGGGCGCACGGCACCGCCTTCGGCGTTGTCCTGGGCACGGTAACCGGCCCAGAAGCGCTCGCTGGATACCAAGCCGGTCTGCGGGTCTTCCACCTCGACCCGGTAAGGGCCCCATTCCACCTGAAAGCTCAGCTTGGCCGTGGAGCCGGCCTTGACGCTGACCGTCTCTTCGCTCTGGGTCAGGAACTTCTCGTTGTAGGCATAGCTCCAGCCATCGCTTTGCGAGTAGTTCCAGTAGTAATCACGGCGCTCACGCACCAGGCGCACCTTGAGGTCGTTGGCCGCCAGCTTGTTGCCGTCGTGGTCGGCCACCAGTACCTCGAACTCCACCGGCCCGTCGCTATCGGTTTCCTCACCGTCAAACAGGCCGCGCAAGCCTGGCAGGCGCTCGCCCGGCCAGATCGGCTGTTCCAGGCGCCGGGTGATCGGCCGGCCGCCGGACTCCTGCAAGCTGGCCTGCACGGTCAGTTGCAACGGCGAGCGGGCTTCGGCCCAGCGGCTTTCGATATCGACCACGGCCTTGCCCGCCTGGTCGAGGGTGACTTCATCCAGCTCCAGGTCCTGGTTCAGTTCGGTTTCGGTGACCGAGCCGAACTGGTAACCCGGCAACGCTGACACCGCCTCGCGCAAGGGGCGCACGTAGGCTTGGCCACTCAGGCGGTTGCCGGCCGCCGGAGCGCCGTACAGGTAACGGCCAGTGACCTGGATACGCGCGTTTTCATCCGGTGACAGTGGCTCGCTGCTGCCCTTGAGCTCCAGCGCAAGGCGCTCGGGCAGGAAATCTTCAACCAGGAATTCGTAGACCTGCTGGCGCCCACCGCCGAGGTCGAGCAGCAGTTGCCAGCGACCGGTAGGGGCCTCGCTGGCCAGCTGCAACTGGTACTGGAACAGGCCATTGGCATCGGCCTCCCAGACGAACTTGCGGCTGACCTGTTCATCCGGGCGGCGCACTTCCACGTTCACCGGTTGGGCCTTGACGGGCTTGCCGTCCTGGTCACGCAGCAGGCCGTTGAGCAGCACCGTTTCGCCTGGGCGATACAGGTCGCGCGGGCCGAAGATGAACAACTGCAAGGGGTTGGCCTGGGGCCCGGTGATGTCGAACTCGGCGAGGTCCAGCGCGGCAGTGTTCAAGCGCAGCAGCGTGGTGTGCACACCCTGGGTGGCGATGAGGGTGTCGGCCTTGGGCGTGATCGGCAACTGGGCGTGGCCCTTGCCATCGGTGGCGGCCTGGGCCAGCAGCTTGCCCTTGTCGTCATGGATTTCCAGGTTGACGCCGCTCATGGCCTTGCCGCCTTCCAACGCCTGGGCAAATACGTCCAGGCGGTCACGGTAGCGGTGCGCGGAAACACCAATGTCGCTAAGGGTGAACAGGGTGGCCGGCTGCGAGTAATCGTAGGTGCCGGAGGCACGCATCACCGCCAGGTACACGCCAGGCGCCTGCAGCGGCTTGATACCAGCGATGGGCAGCAGCACGGTCTCGCGCGTGTTGCGTGCCGGGTTCAGGTCGAAGCGGCCACTGTAGACCAGTTCGGCCATGTCCAGGGTTTCCTTGGACTGGTAGTAGTACAGGCTGCTGTTGCGCCCCCAGCTGGCCAGGAAGTTGGAGAGCATCTCCGGCTTGACCCGGAAGAACTCGACATCGACTTTGTCGACGTTCAGGGCGATGACCGGCAGGCCCTCTGCCAGGCGTGTGGGCAGCAGCGAACCGCGGCTGGCGAAGCCGATTGTCGGCTGCATGTCGCGGGTTTCCAGGCGGGTCACCGACTCACTGGCCAGTTGCTCGCCGTTCACCGCCAGCAGGCCTTTGTCCACGGTCAGCACCAGCTTGCGCTGGGGTTCGAGGTGGCGCAGGCGCAGCTCCATCTGGTTGTCGGAGAGCTCCCAGGCGCCATCGAGCTTGCCTTTGACGGTATCGACCAGGTGCACTTTGGTGGCGAAGTCCTGCTTGGCATCCAGCGGGGCAGAGAAGCTGATCGACAGCGTCGCGGCGCCGTCGAGCTGCACTTCGGAAACGTCGAGCACAGTCAGCTCGCGGCCCGCATAGCGCTTGGCGAGCACGGCAGGGTCTTCGCGTTTGGCAGCGGGGGCCTCGGCGGGCGCGGTGGCTGCCGGCTTCTCGGCCGGCGCCGGTTTGTCCGGCGTGGAAGAGTCACAGGCACTGAGCAAGGCCAGCGCGCAGGCCAGCAACAATCCTTTGTTGAACATGGAGTAGGAACTCTTTGGCAGCGGGTACTTAAGGGCCGCAATTATAGCTGGCCGGAATCATGTTCGCGCGGTTTGCTTGCCTGGCCGTTACACTGTGCCCATTCAGAATAGCCCACAAAGGCCTGCGTATGCCGATCAATGTGGGAGCGGCCTTGTGTCGCGATTGGGCTGCGCAGCAGCCCCAGACTCCCAAGGACCGCGATGACTGCACTGACCGCCGACTGGCGCCACCGCCCCACCCACCTCAAGGTTTGGGCGCTGGCCGCGCCGATGATCCTGTCCAACATCTCCGTGCCCTTGGTAGCCCTGGTCGACAGCACCGTCATCGGCCACCTGCCCCACGCCCATCAGTTGGGCGCAGTGGCCGTGGGCGCCACGTTGTTCACGTTCATGGTCGGCCTCATGGGCTTCCTGCGCATGGGGTCCACCGGTTTCGCCGCCCAGGCCGCCGGGCGAAGCGACGGCGCGGCGTTGCGCCAGGTACTGGTCCAAGGGCTGCTGCTGGCGGTCGGCTTCGCCCTGTTGATTGGCCTGCTGGCCATTCCCTTCAGCCAGTTGGCACTGCATGCGATGCAACCCAGCGACGCGCTGCAGCAAGCCACCGAAGACTTCTTCCACACCCGCCTGCTCGGGCTGCCTGCGGCGCTGGCCAGCTATGCCTTGGTCGGCTGGTTCCTTGGCACGCAGAACGCCCGCGCGCCGCTGGCGATCCTGCTGACGACCAACCTCCTGAACATCGCGCTGAACCTGTGGTTCGTACTGGGCCTGGACTGGGGTGTGCTGGGTTCAGCCCGGGCCTCGGTGGTTGCCGAGTGGAGTGCCGCCCTGCTCGGCCTGGCGCTGACCCGCCCGGCGCTGCGCGCCTACCCAGGGCAGGTCGCATGGGCGGCATTGAAGCATTGGCAGGCCTGGCGACCGCTACTGGCCGTGAACCGCGACATTTTCCTGCGCAGCCTGGCGCTGCAGTTGGTGTTCCTGCTGATCACCCTGCAAGGCGCACGCCTGGGCGAGGCGACCGTAGCGGCCAACGCATTGCTGCTCAATGGCCTGCTGCTGACCGCCTATGCGCTGGATGGGCTGGCGCATGCGGTGGAGGCACTGTGCGGCCACGCCATCGGTGCCGGTGATCGCCTCACCTTGCGCCGCTCGCTGGTGGTGGCCTGTGGTTGGTCACTGATCACCAGTCTCGGGTTTGCCGGGATGTTCCTGCTGGGTGGGCACCTGTTCATCGATCTGCAGACCGACATCGACAGCGTCCGCGCAGCGGCTTACCCGTACTTGCCTTACCTGGCGTTGCTGCCATTGATTGCGGTGTGGAGTTATTTGCTGGACGGTTTGTTCATCGGCGCCACCCGCGCGCGGGAGATGCGCAATGCGATGCTGGTTTCGGTGCTGATTGCGCTGCCGGTGGCGGTGGCCATGAGCGGGTTTGGCAACCATGGCTTGTGGTTGGCGTTTCTCGGGTTCATGGGGTTGCGGGCGGTGACGTTGGGGTGGGTGGGGTGGCGGTTGCAGCAGCGGGGGCTGTGGGTTGGCTGAGCGGGGATAGCCCATCGACCGGATAACGCGGCTCCAACTGTCATAGTCAGTAATGATCCACCTGCGCCGATCCTTGTCCCGCCTCCTATCCTGCGAACGGGATGTTCAAAGGAAATCGACATGGATCGTCGCGGCAATCACCGTTTGCGCCAAGGGCGCTTCTCAGAGCCGGGCAGACTGTATCTGCTCACAACCATTACTCGCCAGCGGTACCCCTTGTTCCGCAACCTCTGGTTTGCGCGCGCAGTGATCCGGCAGTTGCAACTCAGCGATCAGCAAGGCGACTGCCGGACTCTGGCCTGGGTATTGATGCCGGACCATTTGCATTGGCTGATCGAGCTTGGGCCAACCCATCTGAGCAAGCTCATGTGCACCTTCAAGTCGCGGAGCAGTTGTGCCCTCTACCGTGCCGGTGCTGCGCGCCAGCACATATGGCAGCCAGGCTTCTACGACCGCGCGCTGCGCAAAGACGAAGATGTGAGAGTTGCCGCACGCTATATCATCGCCAACCCCATTCGCGCCGGTCTGGTGCGCAAGGCGGGTGAATATCCACATTGGGATTGTGTGTGGCTGTGACAGCGCCGGTGAGGGCTTCGCCCTCATTTCGCGACACAAGGCCGCTCCTACAGGGATGAGCTGTAGGAGCGGCCTGTCGCGATGGGCCGCAAAGCGGCCCCGGCATTTACGACGACAGGTACGACGACCGGGTCAAACCAAGCCGCAAGGCATCCAGATACTGCGTGCGCTCACGGGCCGTGATCTTGGCGCTGGCAACCTTGTCGCGGTAGTGGGTCATCAACTCTTCGGGCGACAGGTGCACGTAGCGCAGCATGTCCTCGATGGTGTCGTGGGTCTCGATGCCGGCGTGGTACACGCTGCCATCGGCGTTCTGGTAGATGTTCACCGAGTCGGTGTCACCAAACAGGTTGTGCATGTCACCCAGAATTTCCTGGTACGCACCGACCAGGAACACGCCCAACAGATAATCCTCGCCCTCCTGCACCGCATGCACCGGCATGCTGGTCTCGATGCTCTGCTCGTCGACGTACTGGTTGATCTTGCCGTCGGAGTCGCAGGTCAGGTCCTGCAATACCGCACGCCGCAGGGGTTCTTCGTCCAGGCGGTGCAGCGGGATGATCGGCAGTACCTGGCCAATGGCCCAGGTGTCCGGCAGGCTCTGGAACACCGAGAAGTTGCAGATGTACTTGTCGGCCAGCTTGTCGTTCAGTTCGTCCAGTACCTGACGGTGCGAACGCTGGCGCGCCTTCAACGAGTTGTGCAGGCGGCGGCAGACCGCAAAGTAGCACTGCTCGGCCAGGGCCTTCTCGCTCAGGGTGAGCTTGCCATCGGCATACTGCGCAGCCACGTCACCCATGTAGTGGGTGGCACGCCAGTAGGTTTCGGTCACCATCTCGATGTCGGTCGGGCCAAGCAGGTCGACCAGCCACTGCACGGTCTCGGGCAAGGCTTCCTTGTTCTCGATGGTCGGAACCTGGTCGTTGTGCTTCTCGACGTCGGTCACCTGGATCACCAGCATGGCGTGGTGCGCGGTCAGCGAACGGCCGCTCTCGGAGAAGATATGCGGGTGCGGCAGGCCCTGCGCATCGCAGAACTCCTTGAGCATGCCCACCACCACGCCAGCGTAGTCGTCCATGTCGTAGTTGATCGAACTGGCATTGCGCGAGTGGGTACCGTCGTAATCCACACCCAGGCCGCCCCCAACATCGATGTGGTCGACCGGCAGGCCCAGCGCACGCAACTCACCGTAGTAACGGATGGCTTCCTTGAAGCCGTGCTGGTAGTCGGCCAGGTTGGCGATCTGCGAACCCATGTGGAAGTGCAGCAGGCGGATGCCCTGGTCCAACCCGGCATCGCGGAAACGCTGGACAACAGACAGCAGCTGCGCGGCCGACAACCCGAACTTGGACTTTTCCCCCCCGGTGTCGGCCCACTTGCTCGAAGCCAGCGACGACAGGCGTACGCGCAGGCCAACCTGGGGTTTGACCTTGAGCTCGGCGGCCTCTTCGATCACCAGGGCCACTTCCGACTCTTTCTCGATGACGATGAACACATTGTGGCCGAGCTTCTGGCCCATCAGCGCCAGGCGGATGAATTCACGGTCCTTGTAGCCGTTGCAGACAATGGTGCCGCCTTTGGGCGCCAGCGCCAGCACCGCCAGCAGTTCGGGCTTGGAGCCGGCCTCCAGGCCGATCGACACGTTCTGCGTGGCGATGATGTTCTCCACCACCGCTTCCTGCTGGTTGACCTTGATCGGGTACAGCGCGGTGTACTGGCTCTGGTACTCCAGGCGCGCGATATTGGCGTCGAAAGCGCCGGTCAGCTGGCGAACGCGGTCCTGCAGAATGTCGGGGAAGCGCACCAGCAAGGGCAACGACAAGCCGCTCTGGCGCAGTTCGTCGACCTGTTCGAACAGGTCGATCGGCGCGCTGTTCGGGCCGTTGGGGCGCACTTCGACGCGCCCGGCCTCATTGATGGCGAAATAACCAGCGCCCCAATGGCGGATGCCATAAACACTGCGGCTGTCGGCCACGGTCCATTGGCTACCATCGTCTTTGCGTGTGCGTCGTACGGACATTCAAGTCCCCTATAGATAAGTCGAAGACACTGCCCTGCATGCTGGCGGGCGCAGTGTAAAAGCCGAAAATGACGATTCGTCCGTGCCCCAGGGTAGACCCTGGCCACGGCAACGAGTTTAGAAAGCACTGGGCAAAAATGCGCGCCGGCTCAGCCGCCGGACTTTTTCGCCTTGAAGCCCTGCTTGATCAGCTCGGCGATCAGCAGCTCGACATGGTCGCCCTGGATTTCGATGACCCCATCCTTCAACGCGCCACCGGTACCGCAACGGCGCTTCAGGGTGGTGGCCAGCTCCTTGAGCTGATCGGGCGGCAACGGCACACCGGTGACGGTGGTCACGGTCTTGCCGCCGCGGCCTTTGCTTTCACGGCGCACACGGGCAATGCCATCGCCTTCGGGGATGACCTGCTGCTTGCAGGTACAGGCATCCACCGGTTGGCCACAGTCGGGGCAATGCCGACCGGCGTCGGTGGAGTAAACGAGACCGCCAAGGGCGGCGAAGGAAGAAGCTTTCTTGGCCACTTTTGTTCCTCGGTGCAGAGGACAAAAACTGGTCGTACCTTGGGGATGAGGCCGACCGCGAAGCCCCACTCTGGCAGGGGCGGCGCTACTGCTGCAAGACATGCGGCAGCCCGAAAAGGGCGCGCAGTGTAACGAGAAATGCGGCGATTGCTAAGTACAGGATTGCGGCATTTTGCGAATGTTTTGCGACTACCCGGGAACTGGGGCTGCTTTGCAGCCCTGTCGCGACGCAAGGCCGTTCCCACAAGGTCCTGCATACGCCGATCGATGTAGGAGCGGCCTTGCGTCGCGAAAGGACCGCAAAGCGGTCCCCACGTCATCCCAGGCTGGCTTTATAGCGCTGCAACGCCGCCAGCGAATCCGGGCAATACGGCTTCATCAGGCTTTCTTCCTCAGCCTGCGCCAGGCCAATGAACCGCGCCTCGATCACCTCTTCCGGCTGCAACCGCAGCGGCGCATCCGACACCGCCGAATACACCGCACACCACAAACGGTTATCGGGCTGGTCAAAGTAGAACCGCTCATGAAAGCGCAGTGCCGCGCCTTCAATGCCCAGCTCCTCGGCCAGTTCACGCGCCGCCGACTCGGCATACCCTTCGCCGGCCGTGACCATGCCACCCGCTGCCACATCCCAGTACCCTGGGTACAGCGCCTTGCTCAAGGTACGCCGGTGTACACACAACTCACCAGCACTGTTGAACAACAGGATGAACGTGCAGCGGCCAATCAGGCCGCGCTCACGCAGCTCGGCGCGGGGCAAGGCGCCCAGCACTTGGTCGGCTTCGTCGACCCAGGTGACCAGCTCACGGTCGGAAGCCGCCCGGTGGGCGGCCTCGTTGGCGCTGATGGCCATGCTCAACCCTGCGACAGCAACTGGCGCAGGTCGATGACCGCAGCGTTGGCCCGGGAAATGTAGTTGGCCATGACCAGCGAGTGGTTGGCCCACATGCCGAAACCGCTGCCGTTGAGCACCATCGGGCTCCACAGCGGCTCTTGCGAGGCTTCCAGCTCACGAATGATCTGCCGCACGCTGACCGTGGCATTCTTTTTCGCCAGTACATCGGCAAAGTCAACCTCGATGGCACGCAGCAAGTGCGACAGCGCCCAGGCCTGGCCACGGGCCTCGTAGAACACGTTGTCGATCTGCAGCCATGGGGTTTCCACCAGCTCTTCGTCCACTTGTGGCGCCTGGCCGGCAACCACCGACTCGGTCTTCAGCGTGGTGTTGAGCTTGACCCGGCCAACGCTGGCCGACAGGCGCTGCGACAGCGAACCCAGGCGGGTGGCGACATCACCCAGCCAGTTGTTCAGGTTGTCGGCACGGGTATAGAAGATCGCGCCCTTGTCGCCAGCAGCCAGACGGGTCTGGTAGCGCGACAGCGACTTGATGCCCTCTTCGAACTCCGACTCGCTCGAGGGCAGGATCCAGCTCTTGTTGTCGAAGTTGAAGCGCGGCTCGGCCTTGGCCAGGTCGGCGTCTTCGGTAGATTGCGACTGCGAACGGGCGAAGTCCTTGCGCAAGGCGCGGGACAGGTCGCGCACCTGGACCAGCACGCCGTACTCCCAGCTCGGCATGTTGTCCATCCACAGCCCTGGCGGGAAGCGGTCGTTGGAAATGTAACCGCCCGGCTTGTTCAGCAGGGTGCCGGCCACGGTCTTGAGGGTTTCAACGGTGGTGTAGCCAATCACCATCTGCTGGCCATTGTGCTCGGCTGCAGCCTGGGCATTCTGCTGCACCGGGAACAGCGCAGGTTCCTGGCTCCAGTACCAGCCCAGGCCGATGCACACCAGCAGATACAACCCGATCAGGGTTCCCAGGGCGCGGCTCCAAAGGCCGCCAAGGTAGCTACGGGCGGCAGCGCCGCGGCCGTCGACACGCTCACGGGGCTCGGGTTTGGCCTCGCGGTTTTTCCAATCCAGCATGGCTTTGTCCTTAATCAGTCACGACGGTTCAGGGGCTTTGACCACAGGCCTGCGCCAGGGTGCCACGGCAAGCCCGCGTGGCAGCACTATAAAGCAGACACCGCCTTACGCATAAGCGACCAATCGGTCGGTAACTGAATATTCGTTCAGAACGCAATGTTGATGCAGGGCACTCATGCGAGGGAAAAGAACTGCTAGCATAGAGCCATCATTGCCCCTGCATATCCCAACCTACAAGTAGCCAGGTCATGAGCCAAGCCGTCGAGCCAAGCCCGCTGTGCCCCGACCCGCAACTGTCGCGTAGCGGCCTGCGCAAGGACGACTCCCTTGACGAGGTACTGGTGCCCCTGCGCAAGCCGGTGTACATCCTGCTGCAGGACCACGAGCGGGCCCAGCGCCTGGCCCAGCAACTGGAATTCTTCGGGCTGCTGGTGCAGGCGTTGCCCAACGCTGCCGCGTTTCTGGCTTCGGTCGGCGAATACCCGCCTGCGGCCATCATCATGGATGTCGACTTCACCGGCAGCGGCCAGGGCCTGCTGCTGGCCGCCCAGGTACAACATGGCCTGGCGCAGAGCATTCCGCTGCTGTTCTTCAGCCACCACGAAGCTGACACACCGACGCGCCTGGCTGCCGTGCGCGCCGGTGGGCAGGACTTTCTGACCGGCAGCCTGGAGGCATCCAGCCTGCTGGAAAAGGTCGAATTGCTGACCAACGCCGGCCCGCACGAACCATTGCGAGTGCTGATCATCGACGACTCACGCACCCAGGCGCTGCACACCGAACGGGTGCTGGCCAGCGCCGGCATGCTGACCCGCAGCCTGACCGACCCGATCCGCACCATGGCCGAGCTGGCCGACTTTCAGCCCGACCTGATCATTCTCGACCTGTACATGCCGGCTTGCACCGGCCCGGAACTGGCCAAGGTGATCCGCCACAGTGACCGCTATGTGAGCGTGCCGATCATCTACCTGTCCGCCGAAGACGACCTGGACAAGCAACTGGATGCCATGAGCGAAGGCGGCGATGACTTCCTGACCAAGCCGTTTCGCTCGCGCCACCTGATCACCACCGTGCGCAACCGTGCGGCCCGCGCGCGGCACCTGAAGGCACGCATGGTGCGTGACAGCCTGACCGGGCTGTACAACCACACCCATATCCTGCAATTGCTTGAGGACTGCAGCTTCCGCGCCCGCCGTGAGCAGCAGCCGTTGAGTTTCGCCATGCTCGACATCGACCACTTCAAGAAGATCAACGACCGCCACGGCCACCCCATGGGGGACCGGGTAATCAAGAGCCTGGCGCTGTTCCTCAAGCAGCGCCTGCGCAAGACCGACTTCATTGGCCGTTACGGGGGCGAGGAATTCGCCATCGTCATGCCCAATACCGCGCTGGAGGCGGCCTACAAAGTGCTAGACGAGATTCGTCGGCGCTTTGCCGAGATCATCTACCCGGCGCAGCCGCAGGATCTGCAGTGCACCTTCAGTGCCGGGGTGGTGCAGATGGATGAGGGGCTGGACGCGTTGACCATGGCCAGCGCGGCGGATGAGGCGCTGTACCGTGCCAAGCATGCCGGGCGTAACTGTGTAGTACGGGTAGAGCGCTGAAACCGCCCTGCCCGCGAAGTATCAATAGCGCCATCAGATATAGGCACTCTGCCACTTTTTTCTGACGCCAAGCCTTCGGCGTCATCATCCGGTCACACAATCGCCATAACTTCAGCCGCCTACCCCCACTCCCCTCCGCAGGAAGTTCGCGGCTATGCGCCTGAAGTGGCTGACCAATTTCAATACGCTGTTGCTGGTGACTGTGTGTTTCACCCTGGCCGCTACCCTGTGGTGGTCGCAACGGGCGCTGGAACGGCCCTATCAGCTGATGGAGCGCTACCTGGGCCTGTCCCAGCAGTTTCAGCAGCAGGTGGCGGACAATGTCCACGCCTACCTGGGCAGCGGGGATGCCCTGCGCCATGCCGCCGCCACGCAGGCCATCCAGCAACTGCAGGGCGCCCTGGCCGACTGGCCCGCCGAACTGGCGGCCAACCTGCGCCCCAGCCTGGCCAGCCTGCAGGCCTTCACCGGCAACGAACTGCTGGCGGCCGGCAAGCTGGCTGGCGACCCGCAAGCGCTGCTATTGCAGGCCGAACGGGAATTGGGGGCCAATTTCGAGCAACTGGCCGGCTACGCCCGCGACAGTGGCACTGCCGAGGCCAACCGCTATTTGCTCCCGCTGCTCGACGCCAGCGTGCACCTGGGCCGGCTGGCACTGGCCCGCGACAAGCTGGTCAGCAGCGGCCGCCCGGAGCTTGCTGACGAAGTGGAGCGTGAGTTGCAACTGATCCGCAGCCAGGCACAGGCTATCGATGCCCTGCCCTTGCTCGGTGTCACCCGCGCTGCTGCCTCTGGTGCCGACGACTTCGCCGCCATGATGGGCCTGCAAACCCAGGCCAGCGCCCGGCAGGAAGACATCGCCGTGGGCCTGAAGCGTGAGCTGCAAAACCTGCTGGGCCGCTACCCGGCCGAATTGCAGCGCACGCGCGGACAGATCGAGCGCCGTGCCGCCCTGGCTGCCAGCACCGGCCAGCGCCTGGAAGCCGTACAGCAGGCCATCGCCGCGCTGGAACCGCAAGTGCGCGCCCAACATGGCCAAATTGCCGGCGAGGTGCGCATCATCCAGGGTTTGATGATCGCCCTGATCCTGTTCATCGCCCTGTTGATCGATACCCTGCAGCGGCGCCTGGCGCGCACCCTGACCGGCCTGGCCCCGGCGCTATCGTGCTGGGCCGAGGGCGACTTCGCCCAGGTGATCGCCCTGGGCAAGACCAACCGCGAACTGCATGACATTCAGGCATCGCTCAACCGCCTGCGCCAGTACCTGGTCGAACTGGTGGGCACCATTCGCCACAACGCCGAACAAGTCGCCGGCAGCAGCCATGCCCTGGCCGGCATGAGCGCCGCGCTGCACGATGGCGCCCACCGCCAGGCCGGCGATACCGGGCAGATCCGCGACGCCTTGGGCGAGCTGGAAGCCACCATTCAGCAAGTGGCCGGTGACGCCAGCGCTGCCGCCCATGCCAGCCGCGATGCCGGGCGTGCGGTGGAACAGGGCCAGGCGGTGATTGGCCAGAGCCTGTCGGGCTTGCGGGAACTGGTCGATGAGGTACAGGGCAATGCGCGCATGATCGAGCAACTGGCCGAAGAATCGGCCACCATCGGCGGCGTGCTGACGGTGATACGCTCGATTGCGGAACAGACCAACCTGCTGGCGCTGAACGCCGCCATCGAAGCGGCCCGGGCTGGCGAGATGGGCCGCGGCTTTGCCGTAGTGGCTGACGAGGTGCGTTCGCTGGCGCAGCGCACCACCGGGGCTACTGGCGAAATCCAGGCACTGATCGACCGCTTGCAGCAGGCGGCGCGGGAGTCGGTGGCCGGCATGCGCACCCAGCTCGAACACGCCGAAACCACCGCCAACCAGGCCCAGGCCGCCGATGGCGCGCTGGATGAGATCGTCAGCGCGATCCGCACGATCGCCGATACGGCGGTACGCATTGCCGACGTCACCGCGCAACAGACTGGCGCGGTGAGTGAGATTCGTGATCATAGCGAGCGGATTCACGCGCTGGGTGAAGACAACCTACAGCGCATTGGCGAAGGGCGTGAGCAGGGTGAGCAACTGCTGAGCCTCGGCGGGGAGCTGAGCAAGGCGGTGCGGGCCTTCAGGGTCTGAGGTTGCCTTTGCTGGCCTCTTCGCGGCTTAAGCCGCTCCTACAGGGATATCACAGGCTTTGAAAACCGTGCGGTCCCTGTAGGAGCGGCTTCAGCCGCGAAGAGGCCGGCACAGGCAATACACAAGTGGCGCCAGGTGTCGCCGTCCCTTTCAACCTGCGCCAAGTCCGTTATCATGCGGGCACGTTCCACCTCGCGAGTTCGCCATGCGCCGCCTGTTTTTCCTGCTGTTCCTGCTGCTGGCCAGTCCTGCCTTCGCCACCGGCCTGCTCGACAACCGCCCCAGCGCCACCCTCGGCGCCGCTTCGCTGGCCAACAACGCCGACTTCCTGCCAGTGCACGAGGCGTTCAAGCTCGACCTGATCCAGGCCGATGCGCACACCATCAAGCTGCGCTTCATCGCCACCGACGGCTACTACCTCTACCGCCACCGCTTCCAGTTCCACACCGAACCCGCCGACATCGCCTTGGGCACCCCGAACATCCCCAAGGGAGAGGCCAAGCACGATGAGTTCTTCGGCGACGTGGAGGTGTACCACGGCGTGCTCGACATCGAACTGCCGCGCAACGATCCGCGTGCCTTTACCCTGCTGGTGGGCTATCAGGGCTGTGCTGACAAGGGCCTGTGCTACCCGCCGGAAACCGCCCGGCTGAGCATCGATGGCGAAGCCGGCACAACACCCCCTGGCGCAATCGAGCAGGCCTGGAGCTGGAAATCGCTGCTGCTGTTCTTCCTCGCCGGGGTCGGCCTGACCTTCACCCCCTGTGTGCTGCCGATGCTGCCGATTCTCTCCGGCGTGGTACTGCGCGGGCAGGTCGGTGGGCCACGCGGGCTGGCGCTGTCGCTGGCGTACGTACTGCCAATGGCCGCCAGCTTCGCCGCACTCGGCGCGCTGATGGGCTTGTTCGGCGCCGGCCTGAACCTGCAGGCACGCCTGCAATCGGCTTGGGTACTGGTGCCCTTCGCGCTGTTTTTCGTGGTGTTCGCCCTGGCCATGTTCGGCCTGTTCGAACTGAAGCTGCCGCAAGCCCTGAATAACCGCCTGAACAACGTCGCCAACCACACCAAGGGCGGTTCGCTACTGGGCGCTGCAGTACTCGGCGTGCTCTCCAGCCTGCTGGTTTCGCCCTGTGTGTCGGCGCCCCTGGCAGGCGCGCTGCTGTACATCAGCGCCAGCGGCGATGCCTTGGGCGGGGCGCTTAAACTGTTCGCCCTGGGCCTGGGCATGGGCGCGCCACTGTTGCTGGTGGCCACCGGTGGCGCAGCCTGGCTGCCGAAAAGCGGCCCTTGGCTGAACACCGTGAAAAACGCAATTGGCGTACTGCTGCTGGGGCTGGCCATCGGCCTGCTCAGCCGGGTGCTGCCAGGCCCGGTAACCCTGTTGCTGGTCGGCCTGCTTGCCGCGGGCGTGGCACTGTTCCTCGGCGCCTTGGAGTTCGTGGTCAAGACTGCGCGTCAGCGCCTGGCGCAACTGCTCGGCCTGGCCTTGCTGGTATACGCGCTGGCTTGCTGGTATGGCGCCCTCAGTGGCCAGGGCGACCCGCTGCGGCCACTGCCCGTGCCCAGCCAGGCGGCCAGCGCTGGCACTACCGCGGCCACAGCCCAGGCCTGGCAAACCATCACCACCCCGCAAGCCCTGGATGCCGCGCTGGCACAGGCCAAGGCAGCCGGCCAACCCGTGTTGCTGGACTGGTACGCCGACTGGTGCATCAGTTGCAAGGTCATCGAACACGAGGTGCTCAACGCCGCCCAGGTGCAGCCGCAACTGGCGGCGTTCAAGCTGCTGCGGTTCGACATCACCGCGAGCAACGCCGAGCAACGCTCGCTCCTTGACCGGTACCAACTGTTCGGCCCGCCTGCGCTGTTGTTCTTTGCCGCGAACGGCAGCGAAATTACCGCCGATCGGGTGATTGGCGAGACTAATGCCGGGGAATTCGCGCAGATTCTCACGCGCGTGCGCGGCAAACTCGGTCTATAACTTCCCGCGGGCCGGGAAAAATCCTCGATTAGGTGACCAGATTTAAATATTTGGTCACATACTTCGCGCGAACCTCGGACATCGTGCTGGCTATTGCCGGGAACTGGACACTTGCCGTCGCTTTACGGCACACTCGCCGCGCTGTGTCGAATTGCCCTACAAATCCAAGGAATCCACAGATGGCAACGCTACTGGTGCTTCACGGCCCCAACCTCAACCTGCTCGGTACGCGCGAGCCTGGCCACTACGGCGCCGTGACCCTGGCCCAGATCAACCAGGACCTGGAGCAACGTGCCCGCGCCGCAGGCCACCATCTGCAGTACTTGCAGAGCAATGCCGAATACGAATTGATCGACCGCATTCACGCGGCACGCAACGAGGGTGTGGACTTCATCCTGATCAATCCGGCTGCTTTCACCCACACGAGCGTCGCATTACGTGACGCATTGCTTGCGGTGAGCATCCCATTCATCGAAGTGCACCTGTCCAACGTGCACAAACGCGAACCGTTCCGTCACCACTCCTACTTCTCCGATGTGGCCGTAGGGGTGATCTGCGGCCTGGGCGCCAGCGGTTATCGCCTGGCCCTGGAGTCTGCACTGGAACAACTGGCTGCCAACGCACAGCCCAAATGATGAAAACCCCGGCCTCGATGGGCCGGGGTTCCAGAGAAACGTTCTAGATACGTTTTTGTATTTCGCCCCCTGACCGAACCTTTGGGAGTTGATGATTAATGGATATCCGTAAAGTCAAGAAACTGATCGAGCTGCTGGAAGAGTCTGGCATCGACGAGCTGGAGATCAAGGAAGGCGAAGAGTCGGTTCGTATCAGCCGTCACAGCAAGACCCCAGCTGCCCAGCAGTTCTACGCACCGGCCCCGATGGCTGCCGCCCCGGCCGCTGCTGCCCCGGTCGCCGCTGCTGCGCCAGCCGCCGAAGCTGCTGCTGCCCCGGCGCTGAAAGGCACCGTGATCCGTTCGCCAATGGTAGGTACCTTCTACCGCAAACCTTCGCCGACCTCGCCGAACTTCGCTGAAGTTGGCCAGAGCGTGAAGAAGGGCGACACCCTGTGCATCGTCGAAGCCATGAAGATGATGAACCACATCGAAGCCGATGTTGGCGGTGTCATCGACGCCATCCTGGTAGAAGACGGCCAGCCGGTTGAGTTCGACCAGCCGCTGTTCACCATCGTTTGAATCGCGGAGAGCCAACGATGTCTGGGAAGCTCGAAAAAGTCCTGATCGCCAACCGCGGGGAAATTGCCCTGCGGATCCTGCGTGCCTGCAAAGAGCTGGGCATCAAGACCGTCGCCGTGCACTCCACTGCCGACCGTGAACTGATGCACCTGGGCCTGGCAGACGAGTCGGTCTGCATCGGCCCTGCATCGTCGAAGGATTCCTACCTGCATATCCCGGCGATCATCGCTGCCGCCGAAGTGACTGGCGCCACCGCGATTCACCCGGGTTACGGCTTCCTGGCGGAAAACGCCGATTTCGCCGAGCAGGTGGAAAAATCCGGTTTCGCCTTCATTGGCCCGAAAGCCGACACCATTCGCCTGATGGGCGACAAGGTTTCGGCCAAGGACGCGATGATCAAGTCGGGCGTACCGACCGTACCGGGCTCCGATGGCCCGCTGCCGGAAGACGAAGAAGTCGCCTTGGCAATCGCCCGTGACGTCGGCTACCCGGTGATCATCAAGGCCGCCGGTGGCGGTGGTGGTCGCGGTATGCGCGTGGTGCACAAGGAAGAGGACCTGATCGCCTCGGCCAAGCTCACCCGCACCGAAGCCGGTGCTGCCTTCGGCAACCCGATGGTCTACCTGGAAAAGTTCCTGACCAACCCACGCCACGTGGAAGTTCAGGTGCTGTCCGACGGCCAGGGTAACGCCATTCACCTGGGTGACCGTGACTGCTCGCTGCAGCGTCGCCACCAGAAGGTCCTGGAAGAAGCACCAGCCCCGGGTATCGATGAAAAGGCCCGCCAGGAAGTGTTCAAGCGCTGCGTCGATGCGTGCATCGAGATCGGCTACCGCGGTGCTGGTACGTTCGAATTCCTGTACGAGAACGGCCGCTTCTACTTCATCGAGATGAACACCCGGGTGCAGGTTGAACACCCTGTGTCGGAGATGGTCACCGGTATCGACATCGTCAAGGAGATGCTGAGCATCGCCGCAGGCAACAAGCTGTCGTTCCGCCAGGAAGACGTTGTCATCCGTGGCCACTCGCTGGAGTGCCGGATCAACGCCGAGGACCCGAAGAAGTTCATCCCGAGCCCAGGCAAGGTCAAGCACTTCCACGCCCCGGGTGGCAACGGCGTGCGCGTGGATTCGCACCTGTACAGCGGTTATTCGGTACCTCCGAACTACGACTCGCTGATCGGCAAGCTGATCACCTACGGCAAAGACCGCGACGAAGCCATGGCGCGCATGCGCAATGCCCTGGACGAGATCGTCGTCGACGGCATCAAGACCAACATCCCGCTGCACCGCGACCTGGTGCGTGATGAAGGTTTCTGCAAAGGCGGCGTCAACATTCACTACCTCGAGCACAAACTGGCCAACCAGGAGTGATCGTGTAGTGTGATGGACCAGAACCCCGGACTTGTGCCGGGGTTTTTTATTGCCTGCCAGAACAGGGGGCCGCGTCGCGATTGGGCTGCAAAGCAGCCCCCAATGCCCTACCCCTTCATCCGCGGCATCTCGATACGGTGCTCATGCACACGCCGATAAAGCGTTGCGCGCGAAATGCCCAACGCCCGCGCCGCATCGGCCGGCTTCCAGCGATGGCGAATCAGCGCATCCAGCAACAGTTGCCGCGCCGGGCACGACACCCCGCTTGCGACCGAGCCTACCGCCCCACCCCGCACCTCCTGCGGTAAATCCTGCACCCGCACCTGCCCGCCCTCGCAGACCGCACAGGCATAGCGCAACACCTGCCGCAGCTGGCGCAAATTGCCCGGCCAGCGATAAACCAGCAGCGCCTGCAAGGCATCGTCCGCCAGTACAACTTCTACGCCACAGGCCGCGGCCTCTTCGGCCAGCAACTGGTGAATCAGCCCCAACCGGTCCTCCCGCTCACGCAGCGGCGGCAACTCGAAGCGGGCATTGGCCAGGCGGAAGTACAAGTCTTCGCGAAAACGCCCGTCTTCTACCATTGCCGCCAGATCACGGTGGGTGGCACAGATCACCTGAATATCCACCCGCTCCCGCCGCGCCGCGCCCAGCGGCGCCACTTCGCCCTCGGCCAGCACCCGTAGCAACCGGGTTTGCAGGTTCAGCGGCATATCACCGATCTCGTCGAGGAACAACGTACCGCCGTGGGCCTGCTGCAACAGCCCTTGCATGCCTTTGCTGGAAGCACCGGTGAAAGCCCCCGCCACATAACCGAACAACTCGCTCTCGATCAGGCTCTCGGGGATGGCTGCACAGTTCAGGGTCACGAAGGGGCCGTCACGGCGCTGGCTCTGCTGGTGCAACTGACGGGCGAACACCTCCTTGCCGGCCCCGGTTTCACCCAGCACCAGCACGGCCAGGTTGCAGTCCTTGACGCGGGTAGCCAAGCGCAGGTGCTGTTCAATGCGGCTGTCCTGGGCCTGCTGCAGCGGTTGCCCCCGCTGGCGTTGCCGAGGCGCGCTGACCCGGCCGTACAAACCACCCAGGCCAGGCAGGCGCTGGGCCGACGACGCGCTGACCCGGCGTAGCTGGTCCATGTCGAACAGCTCGCCAATGTGCGCCGGCAAACGGCCCAGGCGTTCGACCAGGCGCTGTCGGGCCAGGCTGTTGATGGCCTGCAGGCGACCATCGGCATCCCAGGCCAGCAGGTAATCAGGCTGGCTTTCCACATAGCCCGGCGTGCCATGGGCGCGCATCACCCAGTGGCCCTGGGCAGTGTGCATGAAAAAGGCGTTTTCGATGTCGCGAGCGGTTTGCTCGACCAGCTGACGGATCAGGTGCTGGCTGCGGCGGTCGTCCGGTGACTGCAAGGCAGACACGTCCACCACCCCCAGCAACTCGCCCAACGGGTCGAACACCGGTGCCGCCGTGCAGGTCAGGCCGATGAACGCCGCCCGGAAGTGGTCGCGCTTGTGCACCGTGACCGGGGCCTTGCTGGTGAGCACCGCCGCCACACCGCAGGTGCCCTCCTCGCCCTCCGACCAGCAAGTGCCCAGGTACAGGCCGGCTTTGCGACAGTCGTTGCGAATGGCCGATTCGACCCGGTAGTCGATGGTGCGCCCCTGGGCGTCGGTCAGCAGCACGCAATAGTCGGCGCCCCGCACGCGCTCGTGCAGGCGGGCCACGGCGTCGCTGGCGATGCGCAGAAATAGCTGCGCGCGTTCACGGCACTCATTGAGCAGGCTTTGGGAAAGGATGCGCGGGCCCTGCTGGGAGGCGGGGTCCAGGCGGTACAGCTCCATTGAACGGCGCCATGAATCGAGGATCAGCGGCGGTACCGGCGCCTGCGGCAGGCGGTCGGCATTCTTCAGCACCCTGCTGACGCAATCGACATGGGCTCGGGAGTTCGCGGCAAGCATTCGGGCCCTCCGGTTCTCGTTGCTGTTTTTATCGTTGTTCGGCCATTAAGCGCTTGCGCGCCCGCCCCGACAAGCACTGTGTGGTTACCGGCTGGCTTGAGACGCAGCGTCTCAGCGTCTCGCTCAACGCAGCTGCGCACTGGCACCGGGCGTCTCGCCGCGCCCGCCCTGCAGCCGCCACCAAGGCAGGCCAAAGCGCTCTGCAACGGCCACTTCGGCGCCCTTGGGCAAAGCTGGCACCGCGCTTGCTCCTGTCTTGGCAAACAAGAATACGAGGTGCGCCATGCCGCTACCCGCCCCGCTTGTCGGGATCATTGCCAACCCTGCCTCCGGCCGTGACCTGCGCCGCCTGACGGCCAGCGCCGGGCTCTATTCGAGCACCGACAAGGCTTCGGCAATCCAGCGCCTGCTGGCGGCCTTCGGCGCCACCGGCATCGGCCAGGTGCTGCTGCCCAGCGACATGACCGGCATCGCCGCCGCCGTGCTCAAGGCCAGCCACGGCCCGGCTGCGCTCGACCAGCACTGGCCAGCTATCGAAATACTCGACCTGCCGTTGTCGCAGACCGTAGCCGACACCCGCCTGGCCACCCGACGCATGGTCGAGCGCGGCGTGGCGCTGATCGCCGTGCTGGGGGGCGATGGCACCCACAAGGCCGTCGCCGCCGAGGCGCAAGACGTGCCACTGCTGACCCTCTCCACCGGCACCAACAATGCCTTCCCCGAACTGCGCGAGGCCACCAGCGCCGGCGTTGCAGGCGGCCTGCTGGCCACCGGCCGGGTACCGGCCAGCATTGGCCTGCGCCGCAACAAGCGCCTGTTGGTGACAGTACCGCAGCAACAACTGGCCGAATGGGCCCTGGTGGAAGTGGCGGTGTCACCGCAGCGTTTCATCGGCGCCCGCGCGCTCAGCCGCAGCGAAGACCTTGCCGAAGTTTTCGCCTGCTTCGCCGAACCGCATGCCATCGGCCTGTCGGCACTGTGTGGCCTGTGGTGCCCGGTGTCGCGCCAGGCCCCGCACGGCGCCTGGGTTCGCCTCGCATCCAGCGCTGAACAGGCACTGCTCGCGCCGCTGGCCCCCGGCCTGCTGCAAGCCTGTGGCATCACCGCCAGCGGCACGCTGCTGCCCGATGTTGCCCACCGCCTGAGCCTGGCCAGCGGCACCCTAGCCCTGGACGGCGAGCGCGAAATCGAATTCGCCGAACACGACACCCCCACCATCACCCTCGACCACCGCGGCCCGCTCAGTGTGGACGTCGAGGCCGTGCTGGCGCATGCCGCCCGTCACCACCTGCTGGCCGTGCCTCGCGGCCATCGGCTGCACCCTGCAAACCCGTGTTGAGACAACCCCGGAGAACAACAACATGTCCAATCAACTCAGTACCGAACAACTGCTGCATGCCTATGAAGTGATGCGCACCATCCGCGCGTTTGAAGAACGCCTGCACGTGGAATTCGCCACTGGCGAAATCCCCGGTTTCGTGCACCTCTACGCCGGCGAAGAGGCCTCGGCTGCCGGGGTCATGGCCCACCTGCGCGACAGCGACTGCATCGCCTCGACCCATCGCGGCCATGGCCATTGCATCGCCAAGGGCGTGGATGTGTACGGCATGATGGCCGAAATCTACGGCAAGAAGACCGGCGTATGCGGTGGCAAGGGCGGCTCGATGCACATTGCCGACCTGGAGAAAGGCATGCTCGGGGCCAACGGTATCGTCGGTGCCGGCGCCCCCCTGGTGGCCGGCGCGGCACTGGCGGCCAAGCTCAAGGGGCGCGACGACGTGGCGGTGGCGTTCTTCGGCGACGGGGCCTCCAACGAAGGCGCGGTATTCGAAGCCATGAACATGGCGTCGATCATGAACCTGCCGTGCATCTTCGTCGCCGAGAACAATGGCTACGCCGAAGCCACCGCCTCCAACTGGTCGGTGGCCTGCGACCACATCGCCGACCGCGCGGCCGGCTTCGGCATGCCCGGGGTGACCATCGACGGCTTCGATTTCTTTGCCGTGTACGAGGCCGCCGGTGCGGCCATCGAACGCGCCCGTTCCGGGCAAGGCCCATCGCTGGTCGAGGTCAAGCTCAGCCGCTACTACGGCCATTTCGAGGGCGACGCGCAAACCTACCGCGCGGCGGATGAAGTCAAGAACCTGCGCGAATCGCGCGACTGCCTGATGCAGTTCCGCAACAAGACCACCCGCGCCGGCCTGCTCACGGCCCAACAGCTGGACGCTATCGACGCACGCGTCGAGGACCTGATCGAAGACGCTGTGCGCCGCGCCAAGTCCGACCCCAAGCCACTGCCCGCCGACCTGCTCAGCGATGTCTACGTCGCCTACCCCTGAGCCGCGCATTACAAGAACAACAGGAGAACCACCATGGCAAGAAAGATCAGCTACCAGCAGGCCATCAACGAAGCACTGGCCCAGGAAATGCGCCGCGACGACAGTGTGTTCATCATTGGCGAGGACGTTGCCGGCGGTGCCGGGGCGCCCGGTGAGGAAGACGCCTGGGGTGGCGTGCTGGGCGTGACCAAGGGCCTGTATCACCAGTTCCCGGGCCGAGTACTGGACGCTCCCCTGTCGGAAATCGGCTACGTCGGCGCAGCGGTCGGTGCCGCCACCCAGGGCCTGCGCCCGGTGTGCGAGCTGATGTTCGTGGACTTCGCCGGCTGCTGCCTGGACCAGATACTCAACCAGGCTGCCAAGTTTCGCTATATGTTCGGCGGCAAGGCAGTCACCCCGCTGGTGATGCGCACCATGTACGGCGCAGGCCTGCGTGCAGCGGCCCAGCATTCGCAAATGCTCACCTCGCTGTGGACGCACATTCCAGGCCTGAAGGTGGTGTGCCCCTCCTCGCCATACGACGCCAAGGGGCTACTGATTCAGGCGATCCGTGACAACGACCCGGTGATCTTTTGCGAGCACAAGCTGCTCTACAGCATGCAGGGCGAAGTGCCGGAAGAGGTGTACACGGTACCCTTCGGCGAAGCCAACTTCCTGCGTGATGGCGACGACGTGACCCTGGTCACCTACGGGCGCATGGTGCATGTAGCCTTGGAGGCCGCCAACAACCTGGCCCGCCAGGGCATCGACTGCGAAGTACTGGACCTGCGCACCACCAGCCCGCTGGACGAAGACAGCATTCTGGAAAGCGTGGAAAAAACCGGCCGCCTGGTAGTCATCGACGAAGCCAACCCGCGCTGCTCGATGGCCACCGATATCAGTGCCCTGGTGGCGCAGAAGGCTTTCGCTGCGCTCAAGGGCCCGATCGAGATGGTCACCGCACCGCACACCCCGGTGCCGTTCTCCGACGCCCTGGAAGATCTGTACATCCCTGACGCGGCGAAGATCGAGGCCGCCGTGCGCAAAGTGATCGAAGCTGCAAGGAGTGCCGCATGAGCCAGATCCATACCCTGACCATGCCCAAGTGGGGCCTGTCGATGACCGAGGGCCGGGTAGACACCTGGCTCAAGCAGGAAGGCGACCCGATCACCAAGGGCGACGAGGTGCTGGACGTCGAGACCGACAAGATCAGCAGCAGTGTCGAGGCCCCGTTCAGCGGCGTGCTGCGCCGCCAGGTGGCCAAGCCGGATGAAACCCTGCCGGTGGGCGCACTGCTGGCCGTGGTCGTGGAAGGCGAAGCCGAAGAGGCCGAGATCGATGCCGTGGTGCAGCGCTTCCAGGCCGAGTTCGTCGCCGAAGGCGGCGCCGACCAGGCCCAGTGCCCGGCCCCGCAAAAGGCTGAAGTGGGCGGCCGCCTGCTGCGCTGGTTCGAGCTGGGTGAAGGCGGCACGCCGTTGGTGCTGGTGCACGGCTTTGGCGGCGACCTCAACAACTGGCTGTTCAACCACCCGGCGCTGGCGGCCGAGCGGCGGGTGATCGCCCTTGATCTGCCGGGACATGGCGAGTCCGCCAAGGCCCTGCAGCGCGGCGATCTGGATGAACTGAGCGAGAGCGTGCTGGCCCTGCTTGACCACCTGGGCATTGCCAAGGCGCACCTGGCCGGGCACTCGATGGGTGGTGCAGTCAGCCTGAACGTGGCGCGCCTGGCACCGCAGCGGGTGGCCAGCCTGAGCCTGGTGGCCAGTGCCGGCCTGGGCGAAGCGATCAACGGGCAGTACCTGCAAGGTTTCGTCAGCGCAGCCAACCGCAATGCCCTGAAGCCACAGATGGTGCAGCTGTTCGCCGACCCGGCGCTGGTCACCCGGCAGATGCTGGAAGACATGCTCAGGTTCAAGCGCCTGGAAGGCGTTGACCAGGCCCTGCAGCAATTGGCTGCGGCACTGGCCGACGGCGACCGCCAACGCCACGACCTGCGTGGCGTGCTGGGGCAGCACCCGGCACTGGTGGTGTGGGGCGGCAAGGACGCAATCATCCCGGCCAGCCATGCCGAAGGGTTGGAGGCTGAGACACTGATGCTTCCAGAGGCCGGCCATATGGTGCAGATGGAGGCAGCCGACCAGGTCAACCAGCAATTGCTCGCATTCCTGCGCAAGCACTGAACCCACTCCGTGAGCCTGGAGAACAACCATGAATGACTTGAGCCACACCCACATGCGCGCTGCCGTATGGCATGGCCGCAACGACATTCGCGTAGAACAGGTCCCCCTGCCAGCCGACCCGGCGCCAGGCTGGGTGCAGATCAAGGTGGACTGGTGCGGCATCTGCGGCTCCGACCTGCATGAATACGTCGCCGGCCCGGTATTCATCCCGGTCGAGGCGCCGCACCCGCTGACCGGCATCCAGGGCCAGTGCATCCTCGGCCACGAATTCTGTGGTCAGATCGCCAAACTGGGTGAAGGCGTCGAAGGCTTTGCCGTCGGCGACCCGGTGGCTGCAGACGCCTGCCAGCATTGCGGCACCTGCTACTACTGTACCCATGGCCTGTACAACATCTGTGAACGCCTGGCCTTCACCGGCCTGATGAATAACGGCGCCTTCGCCGAGTGGGTCAATGTGCCGGCAAACCTGCTGTACCGCTTGCCGCAGGGCTTTCCGGCAGAGGCTGGCGCGCTGATCGAGCCGCTGGCGGTGGGCATGCATGCGGTGAAGAAGGCCGGCAGCTTGCTGGGCCAGACCGTGGTGGTGGTGGGCGCCGGCACCATCGGCCTGTGCACCATCATGTGCGCCAAGGCAGCCGGTGCGGCGCAGGTAATTGCGCTGGAAATGTCATCTGCGCGCAAGGCCAAGGCCAGGGAAGTCGGCGCCAGCGTGGTGCTCGACCCGAGCCAGTGCGATGCCCTGGCAGAGATTCGCGCGCTTACCGGCGGCCTGGGGGCGGATGTGAGCTTCGAGTGCATCGGCAACAAGCACACGGCCAAGCTGGCCATCGACACCATCCGCAAGGCTGGCAAGTGCGTGCTGGTAGGCATTTTTGAAGAGCCCAGCGAATTCAACTTCTTCGAACTGGTATCCACCGAGAAGCAGGTGCTGGGGGCCTTGGCGTACAACGGCGAATTTGCCGATGTCATTGCCTTCATTGCAGACGGGCGGCTGGACATTCGCCCGCTGGTAACCGGGCGGATCGGGCTGGAGCAGATTGTCGAGCTAGGGTTTGAGGAACTGGTGAACAACAAGGAGGAAAACGTGAAGATCATCGTGTCGCCAGGCGGGCATTGATTGCACCTCAACCTGTGGCACCGGCTTCGCCGGTGTTCGCGGGCACGCCCGCTCCCACAGGGGTTGCGCCAGCTTTTAAGACAGGTATAGGCCCACAAGCGGCACAAATCCTGTAGGAGCGGCCTTGTGTCGCGATGGGGCGCGAAGCGGCCCCGGCGATATCTGCGGCGAAGCTGAAATCGTGGGGCCGCTGCGCGGCCCATCGCGACACAAGGCCGCTCCTACGGGGATGTGCGTCAGCGCAGGCGCTCGCTGTTTCAGGATCCCATTCTGCGTCATAATCGGCAGACCTATTGCCCGGTTCTCGCCATGCGTCCACTGCTCCCCATTACCCTGGTCCTGCTGCTCGCCGCCTGTGGCGATGGCGAATCGTTGCTGCCGCCGGATGCCCGCCTGCCCGACGGTGGGCGCTACCGGGGCCAGGTGGTCGATGGCCTGCTGCAGGGTGAAGGGCGGATCGACTATCCCAACGGCAGCTGGTATGCCGGCACCTTCAAGGACGGCCAGTGGCATGGCCAGGGCGAATGGCACGGCCAGAACGGCGAGGTGTACCGCGGCCAGTTCGCCGCGGGGCTGTTCGAGGGGCTGGGCGACCTGACCACACCGGGCAGCCACTATGCCGGCACGTTCAAGCACGGCCGCCGTGATGGCGAAGGCACCCTCAAGCAAGCCGACCAAACCTACCGCGGCCAATTCAAGGACGACCTGTACGACGGCGCCGGCGAGCTGGTGCTGGCCGACGGCAGCCGTTACCAGGGCCTGTTCGCCAAGGGCAAGCCCAACGGCGCGGGGGTGCGCAGCGACGCCAGCGGTAACCGGTTCAGCGGCCATTTCAGCAATGGCCAACTGCAAGGCAGCGGCACCTACGACAGCGTCGATGGCGAGCAGTACATCGGCGAGTTCAAGGATAACCGTATTGAAGGTCGTGGCCGCTACGAGAGTGCCGATGGCGATGTATGGATCGGCCAATTCAAGGACGGCTCGCTGATCGGCGAAGGTGAATTGTTGGGCAGCGACGGCAGCCATTACAAAGGCACGTTCGCCGACTGGCGGCTGTCTGGCCAAGGCAGCTTGCAACTGGCCGACGGTAGCCAGTACGTAGGCGGTTTCCTCAACGATGCCTACCACGGCAAGGGGCGCCTGATCCTGCCCAACGGCAAGGTCGAAAGCGGCGTGTGGGCCAACGGTGTGCGCGTGCGCGACCAGCATGGCACGCTGCTGCCCGACCCGCTTGACCTGGCCCTGCTGAACCAAGGCCGGCTACTGCAACAGGCGCTGGCCGCAGTGCCGCGCTCGGCCCCGCCGATTCAGCTGTACAGCCTGGTGGTGGGCGGTGACGGCCAACAGAGTGTGTTCCTGCGTGAAGCCGACTACGTCAGCACCATGCTCAAGGTACGCTTTGGCGCCCGCGGCCAAGTGACCCTGGTCAACCACCGCGACCACCTGGCCAGCCGCCCCATGGCAACCCGCGAGAACCTCACCCGCGCGGCCCGCACCCTGGCCGAGCGCAGCGGCCCGGAAGACCTGGTGTTCATCTACCTCACCAGCCACGGCAGCGCAGACCACCAGTTGGTGCTCGACCAACCCCGCCTGCAACTGGCCGACTTGTCCGCCGACGAATTGGCGACGGCCCTTGCGCCACTGAAGGATCGCGACAAGGTCATTGTCATCTCGGCCTGCTATTCAGGGGGGTATATCGCCCCGCTGAAAGATGAGCGTACCCTGATCATGACTGCCGCCCGCGCCGACCGAGTCTCCTTCGGTTGCTCGGAGGAAGCCGACTTCACCTACTTTGGCGACGCCCTGTTCGCCCAGGCCCTGAACCAGACCGACGACCTGAAACAGGCGTTTGAACTGGCACGCGGCAGTGTTGCCGAAAGGGAACAAAGGGAAGGTTTCGAAGCCTCTGAGCCTCAGTTGTGGGCGCCGCCGGCGGTGCTTGAGCATTGGCAGCAGCTGCGCCGGCAACAGGCCGAAGAAGCATTGCGCAACACGACCCAGGCCAAGGTGGGCGCACAGGCAAAAACACCTGGCAACCACTAGACTTGGGTGTAACAAGGGAGAGACATCATGTACTTGACGCCTCAACATGTCCTGCTTGCCGGTGCCACCGGCCTCACCGGTGAACACCTGCTCGACCGCCTGCTCAACGAGCCCACCATCACCCGCGTGCTGGCCCCCACCCGCCGGCCGCTGGCCGAACATCCGCACCTGGAAAACCCGGTGGGTGACCCGGCAGTGTTCCTGCCGCAGCTGGCCGGCAGGGTCGACGTTGCCTATTGCTGCCTGGGCACTACCCTCAAACAGGCCGGCTCCGAGTCGGCGTTCCGCGCGGTGGACCTGGACATGGTGGTGGCGTTCAGCAAACGGGCCCGGGAAATGGGCGCACGGCATTTGCTGGTGGTCAGTGCCTTGGGCGCCGACCCGAAATCATCGATTTTCTACAATCGGGTGAAGGGCGAGATGGAAGAGGCGCTCAAAGCGCAGGATTGGCCGCAGCTGACCATCGTGCGGCCGTCTCTGCTGCTGGGCGAGCGCATCAAGCCGCGGCTGGCAGAGCAGTTGGTTTCACCGTTGTCCCGGCTGATTCCAGGGAAATACCGGGGGATCGAGGCCTGCACCCTGGCCCGTGCGCTATGGCGCCTGGCCCTCGAAGAAGAAGACGGGGTGCGGATTGTGGAGTCGGATGAATTGCGCAAGCTGGGCAAGAAGTAAGCCGCTCCCACAGGACCGTGCAATCCCTCACAGCCCCCCTGTGGCCTGGAAGCCTACACCGGCAGCAGTCAGCAAGGACAACGGCAGCAACAGGGTATCAAGCAGCATGCTCCCTGGCAGGTCCAGCCCCGGATAGCTCGGGGCTTGAGCCCCAAACCGATCCTGCGGGCAGCAACCACCGTTGATCACATACAGATCCAGACGCGTACCGGCATACACCACCGGCGCCCCTGGCTTGTTGGCATCCAGCGTGCGCACCGTGGCACAACCACTCAGCAACCCCAGCGCCAGCAAGCCGGCCAGCGCCCGTTTCAATCATCCACCCCGAAGTGGTGCTCGCCCCAACGCGGCAGCATGTCCTGGGGAATGTTCAGCAGGTTGAGAACACGCGCCACAACGAAGTCGACCAGGTCGTCGATGGTTTGCGGCTGGTGATAGAAGCCCGGCGCCGCAGGCAGAATCACCGCGCCCATCTGCGACAACTTGAGCATGTTCTCCAGGTGAATGGTGGAGAATGGCGCTTCGCGGGGCACCAGAATCAACTGTCGGCGCTCCTTGAGGGTCACGTCGGCTGCGCGCTCGATCAGGTTGTTGCAGGCCCCGGTGGCAATCGCCGACAAGGTGCCGGTGGAGCACGGCACCACCACCATCGCTGCCGGCGCGCCCGAGCCCGAGGCCACTGGCGACATCCAGTCTTCCTTGCCATACACGCGGATCTGCCCATCGGCAGCACCGGTGTATTCGGTGAGGAAGGCCTGCATCGCCTGGGGCTTGGCCGGCAGCAGCACATCGGTCTCGGTGGCCATTACCAGTTGCGCAGCCTTGGAGATCAGAAAATGCACCTCGCGGTCCTCGCGCACCAGGCAATCGAGCAGGCGCAGGCCGTACTGGGCGCCTGAAGCGCCCGTCATGGCCAGGGTAACGCGTTCCGGCCCGTTCACTTCAGCGCCTCGGCCAGCTTGCCATGCAGGCCGCCGAAGCCGCCGTTGCTCATGATCACCACGTGGGTGCCCGGGCGGGCCTGGCCCTTGATGCGTTCGATGATCGCTTCGAGGCTGTCGGCAACCACACTCGGTACCTTGCACTGCGCAGCAGTAGCACCGAGGTCCCAGCCCAGGTTGGCCGGCGCGTACCAGATCACTTGGTCGGCGTCGTTGACGCTTTCTGGCAGGCCATCGCGGTGTGCACCCAACTTCATCGAGTTGGAGCGCGGTTCGATTACCGCGATCACCGGCGCCTCGCCAACGCGCTTGCGCAGGCCGTCGAGGGTGGTAGCGATGGCAGTCGGATGGTGAGCGAAGTCATCGTAGATGGTCACGCCCTGTACTTCGGCAACCTTCTCCATGCGCCGCTTGACGCTCTTGAAGGCGCAGAGGCCCTCGATGCCCATGGCCGGCACCACGCCTACATGGCGAGCGGCTGCCAGGGTAGCCAGGGCGTTGGCGACGTTGTGCTGACCGGTCAGCGCCCAGTCCACCACGCCTTGCGCCTGGCCCTCGAACAGCACTTCAAAACGCGAGCCATCGGCGCTGAGCAGGCGGGCCTGCCACTGGCCACCTTCACCCGTGGTGTGTACTGGGGTCCAGCAGCCCATGCCGATGACCCGCTCCAGCGCTTGTTCGGTGGTCGGGTGGATGACCAGGCCTTCGCTGGGGATGGTGCGCACCAGATGGTGGAACTGCCGCTCGATCGAGGCCAGGTCCGGGAAAATGTCTGCGTGATCGAACTCAAGGTTGTTGAGGATCGCAGTGCGCGGGTGGTAGTGAACGAACTTTGAACGCTTGTCGAAGAAGGCACTGTCGTACTCGTCGGCTTCGACCACGAAGAACGGCGTAGCCCCCAGGCGGGCCGACACCGAGAAGTTCTGTGGTACACCGCCAATCAGGAAGCCCGGGCTCATGCCGGCGTGCTCCAGCACCCAGGCCAGCATGCTGCTGGTAGTGGTCTTGCCGTGGGTACCGGCCACGGCCAGCACCCAACGGCCTTGCAGCACGTGGTCGGCCAGCCACTGCGGGCCGGAAACATAGGGCAGGCCCTTGTTCAGCACGTATTCAACCGCCGGGTTGCCGCGCGACATGGCGTTGCCGATCACCACCAGGTCGGGTGCCGGCTCCAGTTGAGCCGGGTCGTAGCCTTGGGTCAGCTCGATGCCCTGGGCTTCGAGCTGCGTGCTCATCGGCGGGTAGACGTTGGCGTCCGAGCCGGTCACGCGATGGCCAAGCTCCTTGGCCAGCACTGCCAGCGAGCCCATGAAAGTGCCGCAAATACCGAGAATGTGAATATGCATGGTCGACCTCGCAAAACATCGAGGCAGGGTAGCCCAGGGCGCGACAAATCGCACCCGCTGTTTCGCTCAGTCGCCCCGGGTGATGCCGTGTTTGCGCAGTTTTCGATACAAGGTATTGCGGCTGATGCCCAAGTGTTCGGCGACACGGGTGAGGTGCCAGTGTTTTGCCTGCAGCACCTCAATGAGCGCTTGCCGTTCTGCGTCCTGCAACACCTCGGTACCCCCACCGGGTTCATTGTCGGACCTGTGGGAGCGGGCGTGCCCGCGAACGGGGGCAGCGCCCTCGCCTTGTGTCGGCTGGGCAGACGGCCTCGCGGGCGCGCCCGCTCCCACAGGCCCAGTGTTGCTGCGCACAATGGCAGGGAGATCCGGGAAAGTGATGCGGCCACCTTCGCAAAGCGCCACCAGGGTACGCAGCACGTTGCGCATCTGCCGCACGTTGCCCGGCCAGGCGAAGTCCAGCAGCGCCTGGCGCGCCCTCGGTTCGATGTCGATCAGTTGGCCCTGCGCCTCCTGGCGCAGCAGGAAGTCCAGCAACTGCGCCTTGTCACTGCGCTCGCGTACGGCCGGCAATGCCACTTCCAGGCCATTGAGGCGGTAATACAGGTCTTCACGGAAACTGCCCTGCTCGACCCGCTGCAGCAGGTCACGGTGGGTGGCGCTGACAATGCGCACGTCCACCGCCTGTGGCTCGCCGCCGATCGGCACTACCTGACGCTCCTCCAGCACACGCAGCAAGCGTGTCTGCAGGGCCAGCGGCATGTCACCGATCTCGTCCAACAGCAAGGTGCCACCATCGGCCTGCAACAGCTTGCCGCGCATGCCCTCCTTGCGGGCACCGGTGAAGCTGCCACCGCGGTAGCCGAACAGCTCGCTCTCGATCAGGCTTTCAGGGATCGAGGCACAGTTGATGGCCACGAAGGGTTGGCTACGGCGTTCACTGGCCTGGTGCACGGCCTGGGCAAAGGCCTCTTTGCCGCAGCCGGTCTCGCCGCGCAGCAGCAGTGGCACATCGCGCTCGAACACCCGCACACTGCGGCGGAAATCATTCTGCAACGCCGGGTCGAGCAGGCATACCAGCGGCTCTGCAACACGCGTGGGCCGCGGTTGAGCAACGGGCACCGACCATACAGGCGCGCGCGCCTGCCCGCGCAGGCTGGCGAACACCTGGCGGCCGTCCAGGGTGCGCAGCGGCCAGGCCGTGCTGCCACCGGGCGTGGCGCGGCCGAACAGCTCATCGTGGCTGCAGGCAAAAAACCGCTCCAACGGCTGGCCCAGCACACCACTGCGTACGCTGCCCAGCAGGTTCAGGGCGCTCTGGTTGGCCGCGCAGATCCGGCCATCACCGTCGAAAGCCAGCAGGCCCTCGCTGAACAGGCCGACCGACTCGGCCTGCAGGTGAAAACGCAGCAGCCACTGCTGCTCGAAATGGCGCAGGAAGTAGCAGCTTTCGATCATCTTGGCCGACAGGTTGACCAAGGCCATGGTATGGAACTGGCTTTGCCGTGAAACGTCGGGGCGTGCCGAGGATACGTCGAGCACTGCCAGCAACTCGCCATGGGGGTCGAACACCGGGCTGGCCGAGCACGTCAGCCCGGTGTGGCGGCCGCGGAAGTGCTCGTTCTGGTGGATGGTCAGCGCCTGGCGCTCGACCAGGCAGGTGCCGATGCCATTGGTGCCTTCACGCGCCTCGCTCCAGTCGGCGCCCAGCCACAGCCCGGCATGCTCGAAGCTGCGCCGCTCGCTGGCCGCGCTGACGCAATTGAGGATCACCCCGCGGGCATCGGTCAGCAACACCGCATGGCCGGCCCCGGAGAGCTGCTGGTGCAGGCTGTTCATTTCGTGGTCGGCGATCTGCAGCACCTGGCGCAAGCGCTCGCGGCTTTCCAGCAAGCGCCCGTGCTCGAGCACCACTGGCGCCTCGATCACCGTTGGGTCGAGGTGGTAGTCCTCCAGGCAACGTAGCCACGAGCGGGCAATGGAGGGGTCGCTGACGCCCTCGCCAGCACCACCATGGGCCACACTGTGGACCTGCCGGGCATGGCGGCTGAAGTGATTGCTCTGCATTGTTGTAGTTCTCCGCAGATAGCGCGTGCCACCAGCATCCTCCACCGGCGAAGGCATTGCAATGCACCCGCGGGTGACGTGTCGTGAACGGCACAAAATGTCACCCCCAGGCGTACCGCAACCGGCACAGGCTGGCTGCCACGTGCCCGCCACACCCGCCCAAGCCATTGATTTTACGGGTGCCGCGCACGCTGGCCCAACCTTTGCTCTACGCTTTCCAACTCCCTAACAAACACAATAGCCAGGAGACACACCATGCGTTACGCACATCCCGGTACCGAAGGCGCGAAGGTTTCCTTCAAGAACCGCTACGGTAACTACATCGGTGGTGAGTTCGTTCCTCCGGTAAAGGGTGAATACTTCACCAACACGTCCCCGGTGAACGGCCAACCGATTGCCGAATTCCCCCGCTCCACTGCCGAAGACATCGACAAGGCACTGGACGCTGCCCACGCTGCCGCCGACGCCTGGGGCCGCACCTCGGTGCAGGATCGTTCCAATGTGCTGTTGAAAATCGCCGACCGCATCGAGCAGAACCTCGAGCTGCTGGCCATTACCGAAACCTGGGACAACGGCAAACCGATCCGCGAAACCCTGAATGCCGACATTCCACTGGCGGTCGATCACTTCCGCTATTTCGCGGGCTGCATTCGTGCACAAGAAGGTGGCGCCGCCGAGATCAACGAAGGCACCGTGGCCTACCACATCCACGAACCGCTGGGCGTGGTCGGGCAGATCATCCCGTGGAACTTCCCGATCCTGATGGCCGCCTGGAAGCTTGCACCGGCCCTGGCCGCTGGCAACTGCGTGGTGCTCAAGCCGGCGGAACAGACCCCGCTGGGCATCACCGTGCTGCTGGAAGTGATCGGTGACCTGCTGCCCAAAGGCGTGCTCAACATGGTGCAGGGCTATGGCCGCGAAGCAGGTGAAGCGCTGGCGACCAGCAAGCGCATCGCCAAGATTGCCTTCACCGGCTCTACCCCGGTTGGCTCGCACATCATGAAATGCGCCGCCGAAAACATCATCCCGTCTACCGTGGAACTGGGCGGCAAGTCGCCGAACGTGTACTTCGAAGACATCATGCAAGCTGAGCCGAGCTTCATCGAGAAAGCGGCCGAAGGCATGGTGCTGGCTTTCTTCAACCAGGGCGAAGTGTGCACCTGCCCATCGCGGGCGCTGGTGCAGGAGTCGATCTACCCGCAGTTCATGGAAGTGGTGATGAAGAAGGTGCTGCAGATCAAGCGCGGCGACCCTCTGGACACTGACACCATGGTTGGCGCACAGGCTTCGCAGCAGCAGTTCGAGAAGATCCTCTCGTACCTCGAGATCGCCCAGCAGGAAGGTGCCGAGCTGCTGACCGGTGGCAAGGTTGAAAAACTCGAAGGCTCGCTGGCCACCGGTTACTACATCCAGCCGACCCTGCTCAAGGGCAACAACCGCATGCGCGTGTTCCAGGAGGAAATCTTCGGCCCGGTGGTCAGCGTCACCACCTTCAAGGACGAAGCCGAAGCGCTGGCGATTGCCAACGACACCGAGTTCGGCCTGGGCGCCGGCGTGTGGACCCGCGACATCAACCGCGCTTACCGCATGGGCCGCGGGATCAAGGCTGGCCGTGTATGGACCAATTGCTACCACCTGTACCCGGCGCATGCCGCGTTCGGTGGCTACAAGAAGTCCGGGGTTGGGCGTGAAACCCACAAGATGATGCTCGACCACTACCAGCAGACCAAGAACCTGCTGGTGAGCTACGACATCAATCCGTTGGGCTTCTTCTAAGCAACTAGCTGCAAGCTTCAAGCTTCAAGAATAAAGCGAATCGCCCGCCGACTCGCTTTTCTCTTGCAGCTTGCAGCTTCAGTCTTGCAGCTCCCTGGCTCGCTTCCTGCAGTACCCATCACCATCGGCGCGGAACCCTTCCGCCCACCAAGAAAAACAACAGGTGAAACTATGCCAAGCGATCAATCCGCCGGCTCGCCGGCAGGCTCTTCCGTCGACTTCGAGAAGGTCGGTTCGGACTATTTCCAGCAACGTGAATTGAAAAAAGGCGCGGCCGGCTGGGTGCTGCTGGTCGGCCTGGGGGTGGCCTATGTCATTTCCGGCGACTACGCCGGCTGGAACTTCGGCCTGGCCCAGGGTGGCTGGGGCGGCATGTTCCTCGCGACCCTGCTGATGGCCACCATGTACTTGTGCATGTGCTTCTCGCTGGCCGAGCTTTCCTCGATGATCCCGACCGCTGGCGGTGGCTACGGCTTTGCCCGTAGCGCCTTCGGCCCCTGGGGCGGTTTCCTTACCGGCACGGCGATCCTCATTGAATACGCGATCGCCCCCGCCGCCATCGCGACCTTCATCGGCGCCTACTGCCAGTCGTTGTTCGGCATTGGCGGCTGGATGATCTACCTGGCGTTCTACGTGGTGTTCATCGGCATCCACATCTTCGGGGTGGGCGAAGCACTGAAGTTGATGTTCATCATCACGGCCATCGCCGCCATTGCCCTGGCGGTGTTCCTGGTGGCCATGGTGCCCCATTTTGATGCAGCCAACCTGTTCGACATCGCCAAGACGGACGCCGTCGGCGCCAGCAGCTTCCTGCCGTTCGGCTATGTCGGGGTATGGGCGGCGATCCCGTATGCCATCTGGTTCTTCCTCGCCGTCGAAGGCGTGCCGCTGGCCGCCGAAGAAACCAAGAACCCCAAACGTGACCTGCCACGCGGCCTGATCGGCGCCATGCTGGTGCTGCTGGCCTTTGCCCTGCTGATCCTGGTGGTCGGCCCTGGCGGCGCGGGTTCCGAGGCGCTGAAAGCTTCCGGCAACCCTCTGGTCGAAGCATTGGCCAAAGCCTACGGCGGCGCTACCTGGATGGGCAGCTTCGTCAACCTGGTCGGCCTGGCCGGGCTGATCGCCAGCTTCTTCTCGATCATCTATGCATATTCGCGGCAGATTTTCGCCCTGTCCCGCGCCGGCTACCTGCCGCGCAAACTGTCGGAAACCAACAAGAGCAAGGCGCCGGTCATGGCCCTGGTCATTCCTGGCATCATCGGTTTTGCGCTGTCGCTGACTGGCCAGGGCGACCTGCTGATCCTGGTGGCGGTGTTCGGCGCCACGCTGTCGTACGTGCTGATGATGGCCGCGCATATCACCCTGCGCATCCGCCGGCCGAAGATGGAGCGCCCTTACCGTACCCCTGGCGGCATCTTCACCTCCGGCCTGGCCCTGGTGCTGGCGTGCATCGCCGTGGTCGCCGGTTTCCTGGTGGACCCGCGCGTGGTGATTGGCGCCGCAGTGATCTATGCGGTATTAATTGCCTACTTTGCTTTCTACAGCCGCCACCACCTGGTAGCGGGCACCCCGGAAGAGGAATTCGCCGCGATCCAGCAGGCCGAAGAGGCTCTGAACTGACCGGCGCCACCCGCCGCGGGGCAACCCGCGGCTCTGGAGATTCTGTATGGCAAGTTTCGTACACACGGTCGGCCACCTGGTCTACCGCTTCGACAGCCTCAAGGATGTCATGGCCAAGGCCAGCCCGGCGCGCTCCGGGGACTACCTGGCAGGCATTGCGGCAAGCAACGACGGCGAGCGCGTAGCCGCGCAGATGGCCTTGGCCAATATCCCGCTGACGCATTTTCTCAACGAAGCCCTGATCCCCTACGAAGCCGACGAGGTCACCCGGCTGATCATCGACAGCCATGATGCCCAGGCATTTGCGCCGGTCAGCCACCTCACCGTCGGCGGCCTGCGTGACTGGTTGCTGAGTGAAGAGGCCAACGAGGATAGCCTGCGCGCCCTGGCGCCGGGGCTGACCCCGGAAATGGCGGCGGCGGTATCGAAGATCATGCGCGTGCAGGACCTGGTGCTGGTGGCGCAAAAAATACGTGTGGTCACCCGTTTTCGCGGCACCATGGGCCTGCGCGGGCGCCTGTCGACCCGCCTGCAGCCCAACCACCCGACCGACGAGCCGGCCGGCATTGCCGCCAGCATTCTCGACGGCCTGCTGTACGGCAACGGCGATGCCATGATCGGCATCAACCCGGCAACCGACAGCATTGCCTCGATCTGCGCCCTGCTGGAAATGCTCGATGCCATCATCCAGCGCTACGACATACCCACCCAGTCCTGCGTGCTGACCCACGTCACCACCTCCATCGAAGCGATCAACCGCGGCGTGCCGCTGGACCTGGTGTTCCAGTCCATCGCAGGTACCGAAGCGGCCAATGCCGGCTTCGGCATCAACCTGAATGTACTGCAGGAGGGTTACGAGGCCGGCCTTTCGCTCAAGCGCGGCACCCTGGGGCAGAACCTGATGTACTTCGAAACCGGCCAGGGCAGTGCGCTGTCGGCCAATGCCCACCACGGGGTCGACCAGCAAACCTGCGAAACCCGCGCCTATGCCGTGGCCCGCCACTTCAAGCCGTTCCTGGTCAACACCGTGGTCGGTTTCATTGGCCCGGAGTACCTGTACAACGGCAAGCAGATCATCCGCGCCGGGCTCGAAGACCACTTCTGCGGCAAGTTGCTGGGCGTGCCGATGGGCTGCGACATCTGCTACACCAACCACGCCGAGGCCGACCAGGACGACATGGACACCCTGCTGACCCTGCTGGGGGTGGCCGGGATCAACTTCATCATGGGTATCCCCGGTTCCGACGACATCATGCTCAACTACCAGACTACCTCGTTCCACGACGCGCTCTACGCGCGCCAGACCCTGGGCCTGAAGCCTGGGCCGGAATTCGAGGCATGGCTGGCCCGCACCGGCATCTTCACCCAGGCCGATGGCCGGGTGCGCTTCGGTGACAACCTGCCGCCGGCGTTCCGCCAGGCCTTGGCACAGCTTGCATAGGGATCACCATGGACCATCGCACCCCTACCCCTGAAAACCCTTGGCTGGCCCTGCGCACGCTGACCCCGGCGCGTATCGCCCTGGGCCGCAGCGGTACCAGCCTGCCGACCGGGGCGCAACTGGACTTCCAGTTCGCCCATGCCCAGGCCCGTGATGCCGTGCACCTGGCGTTCGACCACGCTGGCCTGGCTACCCAGTTGGCTGAACGCGGCCGGGAAAGCCTGGTGCTGCACAGCGCCGCCAGCGACCGCCACGAATATCTGCAACGGCCCGACCTGGGCCGGCGCCTGAACGAAGCATCGGTCGCCACCCTGCGCCAGCACGCCCAGGCCAACCCAGGTGGGGTCGACCTGGCCATCGTGGTTGCCGATGGCCTGTCGGCGCTTGCCGTGCACCGGCATACCCTGCCGTTGCTGAGCCGGTTCGAGGAGCAGGCCGCCGCCGACGGCTGGACCAGCGCACCGGTGGTGCTGGTGCAGCAGGGCCGCGTGGCAGTGGCCGATGAGGTGGGTGAACTGCTGGGCGCGCGCATGACAGTGATGCTGATCGGCGAGCGGCCCGGGCTCAGTTCGCCCGACAGCCTGGGGCTGTATTTCACCTATGCGCCAAAGGTCGGCCTGACCGATGCCTACCGCAACTGCATTTCCAACGTACGCCTGGAGGGCTTGAGTTATGGCATGGCCGCACACCGCCTGCTGTACCTGATGCGTGAAGCCTGTCGGCGCCAGCTGTCCGGGGTGAATCTGAAGGACGAAGCCGAGGTCCATAGCATCGACAGCGAACATGGCCCCGCGCAGCGAGGCAACTTTCTGCTTGGCGAGGGCTGAACACCCTGTCATGCAAAGCGGATTGTGCCGCGGGCCGGGCTTGGGGCAGCATGCCCTCGAAGCTGCTGGCAATCCGCTGTTTTCCCTAATGGACTCTGAGGGCCGCACATGCGCATCATCAAGGCAACACTGGAACACCTCGACCTGTTGACGCCTATGTTCGTCAAATACCGTGAATTCTATGGGCAATTGCCCTATCCCGACAGCTCGCGCAGCTTCCTGGAAAAACGCCTGCAGCGGGACGAATCGGTGATCTACCTGGCGCTCCCGGATGATGACGACAACAAGCTGCTGGGCTTCTGCCAGCTGTACCCGAGCTATTCGTCGCTGTCGCTGAAGCGGGTATGGATTCTCAACGATATCTATGTGGCCGAAGACTCCCGGCGCATGCTGGTAGCAGACCACCTGATGCGCGAAGCGAAGAAAATGGCCAAGGAAACCAACGCCGTGCGCATGCGCGTGTCCACAAGCAGCAACAATGACACGGCGCACAAGACCTACGAATCCATCGGTTTTCGTGAAGATACCGAGTTCAAGAGCTACATCCTGCCAATCATCCCGGATTGACCTGCGTCCGCCCCTGCGCGGGCAAGCTCGCCCAGGGTCGGATACGGCACTACCGCGTGCAGTAACCCCCCGCTACAAACTCCCCGGGCATGATCGTCACTTAGCCGTATAATGGCCCGCCTGTCATGTGTGAAAATTTACCCATCCGCCGGTAAACCGAGCCTACGCCCAAGAACACAGGTGCTGTACATGGATTTCAACCCGCTCGACCTTATCCTGCATCTCGATGCCTACCTCGATTTGCTGGTCACCAATTACGGCCCCTGGATCTACGCCATCCTGTTTACCGTGATCTTCTGCGAAACCGGGCTGGTGGTGATGCCCTTCCTGCCGGGCGATTCGTTGCTGTTCATCGCCGGCGCCGTTGCCGCAGGCGGTGGCATGGACCCGGTATTGCTGGCCGGCCTGCTGATGGCTGCTGCAATCATGGGCGACAGCACCAACTACGTGATCGGGCGCACGGCGGGCGAACGTTTGTTCAACAACCCCAATTCGAAGATCTTCCGTCGCGATTACCTGCAGCGCACCCACGACTTCTATGAGCGCCACGGTGGCAAGACCGTGACCATGGCGCGCTTCCTGCCCATTCTGCGCACCTTCGCGCCGTTCGTGGCCGGTATAGCCCACATGCATTACCCGCGCTTCCTGGGCTTCAGCGTGGCCGGCTCGCTGCTGTGGGTAGGTGGCCTGGTCACCTTGGGCTACTTCTTCGGTAACGTGCCTTTTATCAAGCAACACCTGTCGCTGATGGTCGTGGGCATCATCATCCTGTCGTTGGTACCGATGATCCTCGGCCTGCTGCGTACCCGCCTGGGCCGCGCGGCCAAGGCGCACTGACCGGCCAGCATGTGGTCGTTCCGCGCCTGGCGGCGCAAGCGTGCTTTGGCACGCTACCCGATCACGCCACAGCAATGGCAGGCCGTACGCGAGTGCCTGCCGATGCTGGACGGCATCACCGACGAAGAAGACCACTGGCTGCGCGAAGCCTGCATCCTGTTCCTGCTCGACAAGCACCTGACGTGCCTGCCGGGCGTTGAACTGGGCGACCAGCAGCGGCTGCTGCTCGCCGCCCAGGCGCAACTGCCACTGCTGCACCTGGGCGAACTGAACTGGTACCAGGGCTTTCACGAAATCGTCCTCTACCCCGACGACTTCAAGAGCCCGCAGCGCCACCGCGATGCCAGTGGCGTGGAGCACGTGTGGGACGGCGAGCACAGTGGCGAGGCCTGGCAGCAGGGCCCGATCATCCTGGCCTGGAACGGCGTACTGGCCAGCGGCGGCTGGGAGGCCTACAACCTGGTCATCCACGAACTGGCGCACAAGCTCGACATGCTCAATGGCGATGCCAACGGCCTGCCGCCGCTGCACAGCGACATGCCGGTGGCCGAGTGGGCCACCGCCATGCAGCAGGCCTACGACGACCTCAACCGCCAGCTCGATGCCAACCCCGACGCCGAAACCGCCATCGACCCCTATGCGGCAGAGAACCCCGCCGAGTTTTTTGCCGTCACCAGCGAATACTTCTTTAGTGCCCCCGACCTGCTCCATCAGGCCTATCCATTGGTCTATCAGCAGTTGGCGCTGTTCTACCGGCAAGACCCGCTGGCGCGCCTGCGCCGGCTTCAGGCCGAGCACCCCGACTACCGCGAAAGCCACGCCTGACGCGGCCGCACATCAGGCCAGGCGTGGCATGCCCTGGCAGAATGTGCCTATAATCGCCGCCACTTTTTTGGTCAAACACGGGGGCACTGCCCAATGAGCTACAGCAAGATTCCGGCGGGCAAAGACCTGCCGAACGACATCTACGTCGCCATCGAGATCCCGGCCAACCACGCGCCGATCAAATACGAGATCGACAAGGACAGCGACACGCTGTTCGTCGACCGTTTCATGGCTACCCCGATGTTCTATCCAGCCAACTACGGCTTCATCCCGAACACCCTGGCGGACGACGGTGATCCGCTCGACGTGCTGGTCGTTACCCCGTACCCGGTCGCCCCAGGCTCGGTTATCCGCGCCCGCCCGGTTGGCGTACTGAACATGACCGACGACGGCGGCGGCGACGCCAAGGTCATCGCGGTTCCTCACGACAAGCTGTCGCAGCTGTACGTCGACGTGAAGGAATACACCGACCTGCCAGCCCTGCTGATTCAGCAGATCGAGCACTTCTTTGCCAACTACAAAGACCTCGAGAAGGGCAAGTGGGTCAAGATCGAAGGCTGGGAAGGCGCTGACGCTGCCCGTGCCGCGATCACCAAATCGGTCGCTGCCTACAAGGGCTGATACCGGTTGCAGGAAGAACCCCGCCATGGCGGGGTTTTTTTATGGCCAATCGCTGTACTCGGCGAATACTCCTACACAGCCCTACAGCTGTGCCCTACAACTAACCACTTTTCATACAAGTCCAGTCAACATCAAGTTGATATCCTTGCTGGCACCGCGCCGCTACACTCGCTGGCATGAAGACCTCCGGTGACCGCCTCAGGGCCCTGCTGCACGAATGCGGCCTTACCCCTTCCGATTTCGCTGCCCAACGCGGCGTCACGCCGCAGCACGTCAACAATTGGGTCAAGCGCGGCGTGCCCTTGGCACGGCTGGACGAAATGGCCGACCTGTTCTGTGTGCATCGCCGCTGGCTGCACACGGGCGAAGGGCCCAAGCACCCCAGCCCGATCCTGCGCAACGCCCGGCCGCGAAAGTTGCACACGCCCCCGCCGTCCCCGCTGCTGGTGGACCATGGCCGGCTGGTCAAGGTGCCGTACTACGAACTGCATGACGGCCTGCTCAGCCCAGTCGCCAGCAAACACCTGCGCCTGCCGGCAAAAGCGCTGCAGGGGTTGGGGGTTAGGGCCGACGATGCAATCAGCTTGACGATGCCTGACAGCAACATGCTGCCGCTGATCCCGCAGGAGGCGGTGCTGGTGATCGACGTGAGCATGACCCAGGTGTTCGAGGGCGAAACCTACGCCTTGCTGCACAACGGCGCGCTGAGGGTGAATACCCTCAGCCTCGGCCAACATGGCACGCTGTACCTGCACAGCCATGACCGGCGCAACTATGCGGTTGAGCGCTACACCCCGGCACAGCGCCAGGCGCAGGGCCTGGAAGTGCTTGGCTGGGTGTTCCACTGGTCGTACTTTCGCCAGCAGCGGCCCGGTTGAAACACCCTGTGCCATTTTTTGCTGGGCATCCAGAGCGTGCCCTTGTATGCTACGCCGCACATTCAGCCCCGACCGGCGCAAGCCGCAGTCCAGAGGGCTCGGCGACATCTCACACGGGTGTCTGCCATCTCTTCCAGGCCTTTGATGGCCACACAGTTAAGGCGATTGCGGCTTACCATAAATTAGTCGGAAGCGTCCCCGAGAAGCCGGCCACAAGCCGGCTTTTTAATGCCCCACATGCTCGCCTGCCCCCCACGCTATCGCCCAAGGTCGTAGAGCCGCGGCTTGCCAGCGGGGTGCCCACGTGCGGTATGCTGTGGCGGTCTTCAGGGCGGGGTGAAAGTCCCCACCGGCGGTAAATCGAAAGATGAGCCCGCGAGCGCCCCGGCCATGCCGGGGGTCAGCAGATCTGGTGCAACTCCAGAGCCGACGGTCATAGTCCGGATGAAAGAAGGCGTCAGGCAGGGGCCATCCGGGCGCCCCTGCGCGCGCATTTTGTTCGCCCCGAGACGTTCATCGATCATTCACGAGGAGCGTTTCATGTCCACCCAGCACCACGCGCACTACCCCAATGTTTCCGCTGCCATCGCCGCCTTCAAGGCTGGGCGCCCGGTCCTGTTGCTGGACGATGACGACCGCGAAGACGAGGCGGACATCATTGCCGCCGCCGAAAACATTACGCTGCAAACCATGGCCATGATGATTCGCGATTGCAGCGGTATCGTCTGCCTGTGCCTGGACGAAGCCACCGTCGACGCGTTGCAGTTGGCGCCCATGGTGCAGAACAACCAGGCCCGCCATGGCACCGGCTTCACCGTCACCATCGAGGCGGCCGAAGGGATCACCACCGGGGTTTCTGCCCAGGACCGCCTCACTACCATTGCTGCGGCACTGCGTTCCAGCGCCGAACAGCGTCATATCGTCAGCCCGGGGCATGTATTCCCGCTGCGTGCGCGCAATGGCGGCGTGCTGGCCCGCCGGGGGCATACCGAAGGTTCGGTAGACCTGGCCCGCCTTTCCGGCCTGCGCCCGGCGGCAGTGCTTTGCGAACTGATGAACCCCGACGGGACCATGGCCCGTGGCGAACAGGTGGCGGTGTACGCGCGGCAGTACAATTTGCCGGTGCTGACCATCGAAGAGCTGGCGCGGTACCGGGAGGCGATGGTGGCGCTGGAAGCCGAGCCGGCCTGACAGGCCCAATTCGCGGGCACGCCCGCTCCCACAGGTATTGCGCAGCGCTGAAGGCTGTGATGTAGCTGTGGGAGCGGGCATGCCCGCGAAAGGGCCTGTGAAACCAACCTCATGGCCCCGGAAGTTTGCTCCCCCCGCCCCGCTCTGCTAGTGTCGCGCCGTTCTGAATGCCACCGAGACAGTCGCCATGGCCCGCAAAAAATCCTCCCTCGATTTCGAGCAATCCCTCGCAGACCTGCAAACCCTGGTCGAGCGCCTGGAGAACGGCGAGTTGTCGCTGGAAGACTCGCTGGCTGCTTTCGAGCAAGGCATCGCGCTGACCCGAGAATGCCAAGGTGCCCTGGCGCAGGCCGAGCAGAAGGTGCAAATTCTGCTGGAGCGTGACGGCGAGCTGGCTGCCCAGCCCTTCGACGCGGAGCCCGAAGCATGATCGGCAGCTACCAGGCCAGTTGCCAGAGGCGGGTCGATGCAGCCCTCGAACCGCTGTTCGTCGCCCCGACCAAAGAACTCGAACGCCTCTATGCCGCCATGCGCTACAGCGTGATGAACGGCGGCAAACGCGTGCGGCCACTGCTGGCCTACGCCGCGTGCGAAGCCCTGGGTGCCCCGGCCGAACAGGCCAACGGCGCGGCCTGTGCGGTGGAGCTGATCCATGCCTACTCGCTGGTGCATGACGACCTGCCTGCCATGGATGACGACGACCTGCGCCGGGGCCAGCCAACCACGCACAAGGCCTTCGACGAAGCCTGCGCCATTCTGGCCGGTGACGGGTTGCAGAGCCTGGCGTTCAGCGCCCTGCTCGATCCGCACCTCAGCCCGCAGGCCGACAGCGTCCGCCTGGCCATGGTCCAGGCCCTGGCCACGGCCGCCGGCCCAGCCGGCATGGTGGGCGGGCAGGCCATCGACCTTGGCTCGGTCGGGCTGAAGCTCGACCAGCGGGCACTGGCATTCATGCACAGGCACAAGACCGGCGCTCTGATCGAAGCCAGCGTGCGCCTGGGCGCACTGGCCAGCGCCCGTGCCGGCCAGCAGCAACTGGACGCCCTGCAAACTTATGCACAGGCCATTGGCCTGGCATTCCAGGTTCAGGACGACATACTCGACGTGGAAGGCGACACCGCCACCCTGGGTAAACGCCAAGGGGCAGACATCGCCCGTGACAAACCGACCTACCCGGCCTTGCTGGGCCTGGACGCGGCCAAGGCCTATGCGATCGAACTGCGCGACCAGGCGCTGGTCGCACTGGAAGGGTTCGGCGAAAAAGCCGAGCCGCTGCGGGCACTGGCGCGCTATATCGTCGAGCGCCGCAACTAAGCACGGATACCCGCGCCATTGGGGTGTCACAAGCAGTGGTCGAATGGGCACTTTTCCCACAATGGGGTAAACTGCCGCGTCTTCACACACCTATAACGACTCGCCTGATGCCCACGACGTTTCAAGAGATTCCCCGCGAACGCCCGGTCACGCCGTTGCTCGACCGCGCTGACACGCCTGCCGGCCTGCGCCGGCTGGCCGAAGCCGACCTGGAGACCCTGGCCGACGAGTTGCGCCAGGAGCTGCTGTATACCGTGGGGCAGACCGGTGGGCATTTTGGTGCCGGCCTGGGCGTGATCGAACTGACCATCGCCCTGCACTACGTGTTCGATACCCCGGACGACCGGCTGGTGTGGGACGTTGGCCACCAGGCCTACCCGCACAAGATTCTGACCGGGCGCCGTAACCGCATGCTCAGCCTGCGCCAGAAGGACGGTATCGCCGCCTTCCCGCGCCGCAGCGAAAGCGAGTACGACACCTTTGGCGTGGGCCACTCCAGTACCTCGATCAGCGCAGCGCTGGGCATGGCCATTGCCGCCCGCCTGCAGAACAGCGCGCGCAAGTCGATCGCCGTGATCGGTGATGGCGCCCTCACCGCCGGCATGGCCTTCGAGGCGTTGAACCACGCCCAGGAAGTCAATGCCGACATGCTGGTGATCCTCAACGACAACGACATGTCGATTTCGCGCAATGTCGGCGGCCTGTCCAACTACCTGGCCAAGATCCTGTCCAGCCGCACCTACGCAAGCATGCGCGAAGGCAGCAAGAAAGTGCTGTCGCGCCTGCCCGGTGCCTGGGAAATCGCCCGGCGCACCGAAGAGTACGCCAAGGGCATGCTGGTGCCGGGCACACTGTTCGAAGAGCTGGGCTGGAACTACATCGGCCCGATCGACGGCCATGACCTGCCGACCATGATCGCCACCTTGCGCAACATGCGTGACCTGAAGGGCCCGCAGTTCCTGCACGTGGTGACCAAGAAGGGCAAGGGCTTCGCCCCCGCCGAACTCGACCCTATCGGCTACCACGCCATTACCAAGCTGGAGCCCGCCGACAAGCCTGTCGCGCCGAAGAAGGCCAGCGGGCCGAAATACTCCGCGGTGTTCGGCCAGTGGCTGTGCGACATGGCCGCTGCCGACAACCGCCTGGTGGGCATCACCCCGGCGATGAAAGAAGGCTCCGACCTGGTCGATTTCAGCGAGCGCTACCCGCAACGCTACTTCGATGTGGCGATCGCCGAGCAGCACGCCGTCACCCTGGCAGCCGGCATGGCCTGCGAGGGCAGCAAGCCCGTGGTGGCGATTTACTCCACCTTCCTGCAGCGCGCCTACGACCAGCTCATCCACGATGTGGCGGTGCAGAACCTCGATGTGCTGTTCGCCATCGACCGCGCCGGGCTGGTGGGCGAAGACGGGCCGACCCATGCCGGTAGCTACGACCTGTCTTACCTGCGCTGTATCCCGGGCATGCTGGTGATGACCCCGAGCGACGAGAACGAGCTGCGCAAGATGCTCAGCACCGGCCACCTGTACAACGGCCCGGCTGCCGTGCGCTACCCCCGCGGCACCGGCCCGAACGCGCCGATCAGCGGCGACCTAGAGCCGCTGCAAATCGGCAAGGGCGTGGTCCGCCGCCAAGGCCAGAAAGTCGCCCTGCTGGTGTTCGGCGTGCAGTTGGCTGAGGCCATGCAGGTTGCCGAGCAGATCAATGCCACCGTGGTCGACATGCGCTTCGTCAAACCGCTGGACGAAGCCCTGGTGCTGGAACTGGCTGGCAGCCATGAGCTGCTGGTCACCGTCGAAGAGAACGCCATCATGGGTGGCGCTGGCGCTGCGGTAGGCGAGTTCCTGGCCAGCCAGGCCGTGGTCAAGCCGCTGCTGCACCTGGGCCTGCCTGATATCTACGTCGAACATGCCAAGCCGGCGCAGATGCTGGCCGAGTGCGGGCTGGATGCGGCCGGGATTGAGGCTTCGGTGAAAGCCCGCATGGCCAAGCTCGGCTTGTAATCCCCGGGGCCGCCTTGCGGCCCTTTCGCGACACAAGGCCGCTCCTACAGAGACCGCGCCGCTCTACCGGTTTGTGCAATACCTGTAGGAGCGGCCTTGTGTCGCGATCGAGGGCGCAGCCCTCGCAAAATGGTACTGCTTATGAAGAAATCTGCCTGTGCCGCGCTACTCTGCGCCCCACATTGTTAATCGCCGCCGAACGCGATGACGCGCTGAAGCTTCCCGACGTGCTGATCAGCGCCAGCCGCCAGGTCGAGTCACGCACCGCCACCAGCGCCGCCAACACGGTCTTCACCCGCGCCGACATCGACCGCCTGCAACCCACCAGCATCACCGACCTGCTAAGCCGCGTACCCGGCGTGCAAGTGGCCCCCACTGGCGGCCGTGGCAGCCTGCCGGGCATCTTCATACGCGGTACCAAGGCGGCCCAAAGCCTGGTGCTGGTGGATGGCGTACGCATTGCCAACGCCACTTCGGGCGACAGCGGCCTGCAGTTTCTCGACGTTGACCAGATCGAACGGGTGGAAGTGCTGCGCGGCTCGCGCTCGGCGGTGTACGGCAGCGATGCCATCGGCGGGGTGATCCAGATCTTCACCCGCCGCAGCAACGCGCCCGGCCTGCAGCCGCGGCTGCGCATCGCGGCAGGCAGCCACCAGACCGTCCAGCGTAGCCTGGGGCTTTCTGGCGGCAACGATGCGACCCGCTTCAACCTCGGTGCCAGCCTGGATGAAACAGCCGGCATCGACTCGACCGGCACCTCCTTCGCCAGTGACGGCGACCATGATGCCTACCGCAACCAGTCCTTCAACCTGAGCCTGAGTCACACCTTCAGCGAGCGCTTCGAGGCCGGGGTCAATCTGCTCGACAGCCGTGGCCGCAGTGAATACGACAACCCGTTCGGTGGTTTCGACCCCGTAACCTTCGAGAGCTTTGGCCAGAAGCCCTACACGGACTTCAGCGTCAGCAGCCTGGGCAGCTATTTCGATGCACAGCTCAGCGATACCTGGCGCTCGCGCCTGGAACTGGCCCACAGCGAGAACCGCGACGACAAGCGTGACAAGCTGAGCGCCGAGCGCTTCGTGTTCAACACCTACCGCGATCAGCTGACCTGGCAGAACGACCTCGCCCTGGGCGAACGAAACACATTGCTGATCGGTGGGGACTGGTATGAAGACCGTGTCCATGCCAGTACCGACTTCACCGAAGACAGCCGGTGGAACCGGGCGGTCTTTGCCCAGCACCGCTACCAGGGCGAGCAGTTTTCCACCGAGCTGGGCGTGCGCCACGACCGCAACCAGCAGTTTGGCGGCCAGACCACCTGGAGTGGCAGCCTGACCGTGCCGCTGAACGCGGATAACGATGTGCTGCTGTCCTACAGCGAAGGCTTCCGCGCACCGACGTTCAACGACCTGTATTACCCGCAATACAGCAACCCGAACCTGGACCCCGAGCACTCGAAAAGCTATGAGCTGCAGTGGCGCAGCCAGCTGGCGACCACCACCCGCCTGGAGACCTCGCTGTACCGGACCGACCTGCGCGACGCAATCGTATTTGGCCAGGACTCGATCCCGCGCAACGTCGCCTCGGCACGCATCAACGGCCTGGAAATGGCCCTGTCCCAGCAATGGGCCAGTTGGCACGCCCAGTTGGGCATGGCGCTGATCGACCCACGTGACCGTGACACTGGCCACACCCTGGCCCGCCGCGCCCGGCGCACGTTGAGCCTGGACCTAGACCGTGACTTCGGGCGTTTCAGCGCGGGCGCCAGCTGGCAGGCCGTCAGCAGCAGCTATGACGATGAGGCCAACCGCAACCGCATCGGTGGCCACAGCTTGCTGGGCCTGCGTGGCAGTTGGGCAGCCAGCGACGAAGTGAAACTGGAAGCCAAACTGGATAACGTGCTGGACCGCCGCTATAGCCGCGCCCTGTACAGCTACGAAGGGGCCTACCACCCGTACCGCGAAGAAGGCCGCACGGTGCTGTTCAGCGTGACGTGGACGCCGGGGCTTTAGCGGCCAGCAACGCACACAAGCGGGCGGTGGCTTCGATCATTTGCCCGCTCGGGCGCTCCAGGCCTTTATCGGGTACCACCAGCAAACCGGCGTGGGCAACGGCGCGCAACTGCGGCCAGGCCAGCCAGCGGGTCAACTGCGCCTGGTCACCGGCCAGGATGACCTGGGGGTTGCGTAGCAACACCGACTCCACACTCACCTGCGGCGCCGGTTGGCTGAGGTCGGCAAACACATTGCGCGCCCCGCATACGGCCAGTGCGTCGCTCACCACTTGTCGGCCACCAAGGGTGTACAAAGGCCGATCCCACACCTGGTAGAACACTTGCAAGGGCTCGTCGCGTCGGTACTGCTGGCGCAGTTGCCGCAACCGCTCGCGCAGGGCCCGGGCATACTGCTGCCCTTGCTCGGCACGGCCGACGCGCTCGCCAATCGCGGCGATCTGCTCGATGAGCTGGTCCAGGTCATGGGGTTCGGCGCTGAAGGTCGTGATGCCCAGGCGTTTGAGCTGCTCGCGTTGCGCCGGCGGCACGCTGCCTGGCCACAGCAGCAACAGGTCGGGGCGCAGGCTCAGCAGGCGCTCCATGTTCAGTTGGCCTTGGCGGCCTACCGAGGGCAAATCGCGCAACGCATCTGGCCGTTCGCCCCCATCAAGCACACCCACCAGCAGGTCATCGGCCTGCAGTTCGAGCATGATTTCCGTCATCGAAGGCGCCAGGCTGACCACTCGCAAGGGTTCGCCAGCCAGTGCGCCACAGGCGAACAACGCCAGCAGGCCAGGCAGCAGGCGCATCAGCCGAGCTGTCGTGGAATGCGGTAGAGGTACAAAACCACCACGGTGGATATCGCCAACAGGATCTGCGGCACTGCTTCAAGACCGACCCCTACAGACAGCGCCGCCACCCAGGCCGGGAAGCAGGCGTACAACATGGCCGGGCGCCGTACCCGTGCCAACTCGATCCACGCGGCAGGCTCTTCAGCAGTACCCAAGGCTTTCGAGGTGCCGATGAGTGCACGCTTGTAGGCAGCGAAACGCGGCAGGCTGAGGAACATGGTAGCCGCGCCGGCAATGAACAACGGCATGGCCAGAATCGGCACCAGCGCCTCATCGCCGCCAAAAGCCCAGCTCATGACCGGCAGCGGCAGCAGGCCCACCGCCAGGTACTGCCACCAGGCCAGCGCCAGCCGCCGCTTGACCTCGGCACGGGTCACGCCTGGGGCACCTCGCCCTGGTGTTCGTTGCCCAGCATGTGGCCAAGCTTGCCGGCTTTGGTCGCCAGGTAGTAGCGGTTGTGCGGGTTGTGCCCGGTATGCAGCGGTACACGCTCGGCAACCACGATGCTCATGTCGGTCAGGGCTTTGACCTTGCGCGGGTTGTTGGTCATCAGCCGCAGCGCCTTCACGCCCAAGTGTTCGAGCATGGGCAGGCACATGGCATAGTCACGCTGGTCGGCGGCAAAGCCCAGGCGCTCGTTGGCTTCCACGGTGTCCGCCCCGCCGTCCTGCAGCTCGTAGGCGCGAATCTTGTTCAGCAGGCCAATGCCACGGCCTTCCTGGCGCAGGTACAGCAATACGCCGCGGCCCTCGCGGGCGATTGCCTGCAGTGCGGCCTCCAGCTGCGAGCCGCAGTCGCAGCGCTGGCTGAACAGGGCATCGCCGGTCAGGCATTCGGAATGCAGGCGCCCCAGCACCGGCTGACCATCCGCGATGTCACCCAGGCTGAGCACCACATGCTCCCGGCCGGTGGCTTCATCAAGAAAGCCATGCATGGTGAAGGTCGCGAAGGGCGTCGGGAGTTTAGAGGCGGCAACAAAGACGACGGGCACGTTGTGCTCCTGGAAAAAGTGGGACATATCTCGTGAGCCGATTGTATCAGCAGGTTGCACACTATGGGCTGGCTGAATACCGCGGGGTAAGATCGAAAAGTTCGATACTCAGGCAAGGCAGGCCCGGCCTTAGTGCGGTTTACTATCCGCAGTGAACGGATAGGGCTGCCGCCAGTGTTGGAAAATAGGCTTCAGCTCACCACTGCGCACCAGCTCAGCCATGCGCTTGTCGAACAGGTCACACAGGGCCTTGGCCTGGTCATTGCGGGCAAAGGCCAGGTACAGCGGCAACTCAGCCACATGGGTGCGGCGAAAGCGTTCGGGCTGGGACGACTGGTTCAGTACGTAATCGACTTCAGTCTGGGAATCGATGTAGAAGTCTACACGGTCATGCTCCAGCATCGGCAGGATGCCTTCGCGGCGCTGGATTTCACGGAACTCATGCACATCGGGCAAGTAGCTGCCGTAGGCGTAGCCACGTACCCACGCCAAGCGGTACTTGCCCACATCCTGCGGCGTGGGCACAGGCTTGCTGGCCAGCCCCAGCGCATAGATATGATCCATATCGAAGTGCCAGCGCGGGTACAGGTTGTCGCCGTTCTCTTCCTTGTAGGAGCCGACCCAGGCATCAGCCTCGCCCCGCTTCACCAGCCCGACCGCGCGACTGTAGGGTGCGCTTTGGGCCACCACCTTGACCCCGGCCGGCTCGAACACCTTGCGCAGAACGTCCCAGGCAACGCCGGTACCGTCAGCATTGGTGTAGTCGACCCACTCCTCGCTGACCAGCTGGATCTGCTTTGGCAGGCTGTCGGCAGCCAGCGCCCACGGGGCGACACTCAGCAGCACCGCCAGCAGCACAACCCTCATGGCCATTCACGCGCTCCCTGTTTCAGGCAACCGCCCACACCAGAACCTGCATGCCCAGCCAGGCGAACACACCGGCCAGGATATCGTCGAGCATGATGCCGACGCCCCCGTGCACATGGCGGTCGATCCAGCGGATGGGCCACGGCTTGAGGATGTCGAAGAAACGGAACATCAGGAACCCTGCCAGCAGCCACTGCCAGCCTTCCGGCACCAGCCAGAGGGTGATCCACATGCCAACGATTTCATCCCAGACAATGCCTTCATGATCGTGCACACGCAAGTCAGTGGCGACTTTGCCGCACAGCCAGAAACCGAACAGCATGCTGATGCCCAGCAATAGCCAGTAGCCCCAGTCGGGCAGCATCTGCCACAGGGGGATGAACGGTATGGCCACCAGCGAGCCCCAGGTACCTGGCGCCTTGGGCAAGGTGCCGGAACCAAAGCCGAACGCGATGAAGTGCCATGGGTTGCGCCAGACCGAAGGCGGAACGAACTCCGCAGGCACCTGATTGGGGTGATCGGTCACGGTGTCTCCCTAAAGTGTTGATAGCCCCGCTGGGCGGGGGTGATGTCCTGGCCCTGTGCGTCGCGCAGGGTCACACCGCGACCTTGCAGCACACGACCAATGGTGTGTACCTCGATGAAGCCAAGCTCGGCCAGGGGCGGCAGTGCTGCGGGCGGCAAGGTGAAGGCCAGTACGTAATCATCGCCACCGGTGAGTGCTGCCTGCAGTGCCGCTTCGTGGCCGAGGAATGCCTGCAAGGCAGGAGACACTGGCACCTGGGCCAGGTTCACCTCAAGTGCCACTCCGGATGCCTTGGCAATATGCCCACAATCGGCTAGCAGGCCATCGGAGACGTCGAGCGCCGCCGTGGCCCTGCCCCGCAGCCATGTGCCCAGGGTGAGCTGCGGCATCGGCGACCAGTAATGGGCCAGCAACGGCTCGGCCAGCTCGGCAGGCGCCTCGCGCTCGCCCAGTACCAGGGGCAAGGCACCGGCGGCCTTGCCCAGGGTGCCGCCAACACACAGCAAGTCGCCTGGCCGCGCACCGCTGCGGCGCAACGCCTGGCCAGCCGGCACCCGGCCGAACACAGTCACGGTGATGCTCAATGGGCCCCGGGTGGTGTCGCCGCCAATCAGGCTCATGCGGCAGCGGTGCGCCATGCGGCTTAGGCCGTTGGCGTAGGCTGCAAGCCAGTCCGGGCCAACGCTTGGCAGGGTCAGGGCAAGGGTGAAGCCGATCGGGGTCGCGCCCATGGCAGCCAGGTCACTGGCCGCCACGGCCAGCGACCGCTGGCCCAGCAGTTGTGGGTCGCAAACGGCAGGGAAATGCACCCCGGCCACCAGCGTGTCGGTCGACACCGCCAATTGTTCGCCAGGGGGAAGGTCGAGCAAGGCGCAATCATCGCCGATCCCCAAGGCCACGCCTTCGCCGCCTTGCGCACAGGGCGCGGCAGCGAAGTAATGGTTGATCAGCTCGAATTCACCCATGGCCAGGCAGCGCCGGGATCAGCGCTTGTTCGCCTTGACTTCTGCTTCACGCAGGGACGGGGCAAGCTTGTCGAGCACACCGTTGACGAACTTGTGACCGTCGGTAGCACCGAAGACCTTGGCCAGCTCCACGCCTTCGTTGATGACCACGCGGTACGGTACGTCGACGCGCTTGATCAGCTCCCAGGTGGACAGGCGCAGCACGGCCAGTTCCACAGGGTCGAGCTCGTCCAGACCAATGGTCATGCACGGGGCCAGCGCTTTGTCGATTTCGTCCTTGATCGCCGGGACCCCATGCAGGATCTCGCGGAAATAGGCACCGTCGACGTCGGTGAAATCGTTATCCACCCGGAACTGCGCTTCGACCTCGTTCAGCGAATGCTGGGCCATGTGCCACTGATAGAGGGCCTGGGTCGCAAGCTTGCGGGCTTCGCGACGCTTGGCGCTCTTGGAGGGCTTGCCGGCATCCGCAGGTTTTGGATCGCGCGGGTTGAAACGATCGCTTTCGTCGCTAATCACTTGGCCTCCAACTGCGCCAGCAGGCTGACCATTTCCAGAGCGGACAGGGCAGCTTCAGCACCTTTGTTGCCAGCCTTGGTGCCGGAACGCTCGATGGCCTGCTCGATGGAATCGACGGTCAGTACGCCGAAGGCCACCGGAACACCGAACTCCATGGACACCTGGGCCAGGCCCTTGGTGCATTCGCCCGCCACGTATTCGAAGTGCGGGGTACCGCCACGGATCACGGCGCCCAGGGCGATGATCGCGTCATAGGCGCCTTGCTGGGCGACCTTCTGTGCCACCAGCGGAATTTCGAATGCACCCGGGGCACGGATGATGGTGATGTCGCTTTCGCTGACACCGTGGCGAACCAGGGCGTCAACGGCACCGCTTACCAGGCTTTCGACAACGAAGCTGTTGAAGCGGCCAACCACCAAAGCATAGCGACCTTTGGGGGCGATGAAGGTACCTTCGATGGTCTTCAGGGTCATTCCGATATTCTCATATTCAAGAGCGAGGCCGCTTGCAAGCGGCCTCGACAGGGGTCTGGACTCGAGCTGGGGGCGTCATTGCCGCCTCAAGTCACTCGGAGGGCACGTATTCTACAACTTCCAGATCGAATCCGGATATCGCGTTGAACTTCATTGGCGAACTCATCAGGCGCATCTTGCGCACCCCGAGGTCGCGCAGGATCTGCGAGCCGGCACCCACGGTGCTGTAGGTGGTCGGTGCCTTGGCCGGTACGTCGCCTGCGCTTTCGCGGATGTGCGCCAACAGCACGTCGCCGTCCAGCGGGTGGCCCAGCAGCAGGACCACGCCGCTGCCGGCTTCGGCCACGGCCGCCATGGCCGCGCGCAGGCTCCAGCGGCCCGGCTGCTTGACCAGCAGCAGGTCGCGCAGCGGGTCCATGTTGTGTACCCGCACCAGCGTCGGCTCTTCGGCGCAGATCTTGCCCAGGGTCAGGGCCATGTGCACGTCGCCTTCCACCGCATCGCGGTAGGTGACCAGGTTGAACTCACCCAGCTCGCTCTCTACCGGTTGCTCGGATACCCGTTGCACGGTGCGCTCGTGAATCATGCGGTAGTGGATCAGGTCCGCAATGGTGCCGATCTTCAGGCCATGCTCGGCAGCAAAGACTTCCAGCTCGGCGCGGCGCGACATGGTGCCGTCGTCGTTCATCACTTCGCAGATCACGCCGCTTGGCTCGAAACCGGCCATGCGCGCCAGGTCGCAGGCCGCTTCGGTGTGGCCGGCACGCGCCAGGGTGCCGCCGGGCTGGGCCATCAGCGGGAAGATATGGCCAGGGCTGACGATGTCTTCGGCCTTGGCGTCCCGGGCAGCAGCGGCTTGCACGGTGCGCGCGCGGTCGGCGGCGGAGATGCCGGTGGTGACGCCTTCGGCGGCTTCGATCGACACGGTGAACTTGGTGCCGAAGCCCGAGCCGTTGCGCGGCGCCATCAATGGCAGCTTCAGCGTTTCGCAACGCTCACGGGTCATCGGCATGCAGATCAAGCCACGGGCATGCTTGGCCATGAAGTTGATGTGTTCGGGCTGGCAGCACTCGGCGGCCATGATGATGTCGCCTTCGTTCTCGCGGTCTTCGTCATCCATGAGGATGACCATTTTACCCTGGCGGATGTCTTCGACCAGTTCTTCGATGCTGTTGAGCGCCACGCGGCACCCCCTTGTCAATCAGGATTTCAAGAAGCCGTTGGCGGCCAGGAAGCTTTCGGTAATGCCACTGCCCTTGCTCGGTTCGGCGGCCTTGTCACCCAGCAGCAAGCGCTCCAGGTAACGGGCCAGCAGATCGACCTCAAGGTTCACCCGACGCCCTGCGCGGTAGTCGGCCATGATGGTTTCGGACAGGGTGTGCGGGACAATGGTCAGCTCGAACTCGGCGCCATTGACTTCGTTGACCGTCAGGCTGGTGCCGTCGACGGTGATCGAGCCCTTGTGGGCGATGTACTTGGCCAGCTCCTTCGGTGCGCGTACGCGGAACTGGATGGCGCGGGCGTTATCGCTGCGCGAGATGATTTCACCCACCCCGTCGACATGGCCGCTGACCAGGTGCCCGCCAAGGCGGGTGGTAGGGGTCAGGGCTTTTTCCAGGTTGACCTTGCTGCCGCTCTTGAGGTCGATGAAGGCAGTGCGCTTGAGGGTTTCGACGCTGACGTCGGCCCAGAAGCCGTCACCAGGCAGTTCCACGGCGGTCAAGCACACGCCGTTGACGGCGATGCTGTCGCCCAGCTTGACGTCACCCAGGTCCAGCTTGCCGGTTTCGACGTAGACGCGAACGTCCCCGCCCTTGGGGGTCAGGCTGCGGATGCTGCCAATGGATTCGATGATGCCGGTGAACATGGGGTCTTCCTCAAAACGGTTTGCACGGGGCAAGCCCGGCATTATACGCCGGGTGCCGGCAGGGGCACGGCTGTGACCCGCCAGTCATCGCCCACTGCGCGCATTTCGGTAATTTTCAGCCGCGGTGCTTCACTCATCCGCTCCATCGGCCAGTCCAGCAATGGGCGGGCATGGGAGCCGAGGAAGGTACCGGCGACGAACAACTGGTACTCGTCCACCAGGCCAAGGCGGGCAAAGGCACCGACCAGGCTGGCACCGGCTTCCAGCAGCACTTCATTGACGCCACGCGCGCCCAGGGCATGCAGCAGCGTCGCCAGGTCGACCTGGCCATTGTCACCCGGCAGGCAGAGCAGCTCGTGGCCGGCAGCGGCATAACCAGGGTCATCTGCGACAGCTGTTACCACCAGGGCCGGGCCGGCCTGGAAGAATGGTGCATCCAGCGGCAGGCGCAGGCGGCCATCGACCAGCACGCGCAGCGGTGGGCGGCTAAGGGCCAGGGCGGTGGTTTCGGCATCCAGGCCCAACTCGCTGCCCCGTACGGTCAGGCGTGCGTTGTCGGCCAGCACGCTGGCGGCGCTGGTCAGCACCACACTGGAGCGGGCGCGCAGGCGCTGCACGGCCGAGCGCGCAGCCGGGCCGGTGATCCACTGGCTTTCACCACTGGCCATGGCGGTACGGCCGTCAAGGCTCATGGCCAGCTTGGCGCGCACGAACGGCACGCCATGCTCCATGCGCTTGAGAAAGCCCGGGTTTAGGGCGCGGGCCTCCGCCTCGAGCACACCACTGGCCACTTCGATGCCGGCCTCGGCCAGGCGCCGCAGCCCCCGCCCGGCCACTTGCGGGTTAGGGTCCTGCATGGCCGCTACCACCCGGGCCACCCCCGCCTTGACCAGCGCTTCGGCGCACGGGGGCGTGCGGCCATGGTGGCTGCAAGGCTCCAGGGTGACATAGGCACACGCGCCACGGGCGCGTTCCCCGGCCTGGCGCAGGGCATGCACTTCGGCATGCGGCTCACCGGCGCGCACGTGCCAGCCCTCCCCGACCACTTCGCCGTCGCGCACGATCACGCAGCCTACGCGGGGGTTCGGGTGGGTGGTGAACAGGCCTTTGCGCGCCAGCTCCAGCGCACGCGCCATGTAGTGGGCGTCAAGAATCGCGGCTTGGCTGGGCATGTTCACTCTTTGGCCGGCTCGCGGGCCAGGCGGTCGATTTCTTCACGGAACTCGTCGAGGTCCTGGAAGCGCCGGTACACCGAGGCAAAGCGGATGTAGGCCACCTCATCGAGCTTGCGCAGCTCGGCCATGACCATTTCACCCACCACCAGCGACTTGACTTCGCGCTCGCCGGTGGCACGCAGGCGGCTCTTGATGTGTGCCAGCGCCGCTTCCAGGCGCTCGACGCTGACCGGGCGTTTTTCCAGCGCCCGCTGCATGCCGGCACGCAGCTTGTCTTCGTCGAAAGGCTGGCGCGTGCCGTCTTGCTTGATCAGCCGGGGCAGCACCAGCTCGGCGGTTTCGAAGGTGGTAAAGCGCTCGCCACAGGCCACGCATTCGCGGCGGCGGCGCACCTGCTCGCCCTCGGCGACGAGGCGAGAGTCGATGACCTTGGTGTCGTTGGCACCGCAAAAGGGACAGTGCATGGTGGCAGGCAACAAAAAAAGGGAGGGCCATGGTAGCGCATTGCACTGGCAAGACAAGCCAAAGGGGTTAACATCCATGGGAAATCTGCCCGTTAAGGACTCCTCCATGCACTACCGAGCGCTCGTCGTGCTGTGCTGCGCCGCCCTGCTCGCCGCCTGCGGCAGCGACAGGCCGAAGACCGATACCTCCGTTTCGCCGGCACCGGCCCGCGTGGCCAAAACCACCGAAGCGCCCGGCCCGCTTCCGGCCTACCAGCGCGAATTGAGCGGTACTTTGCTGGAAATCCCGGCCGGCGCCGACGTGGAACTGGCGTTGCTGGTGATCGACGAACGCGACCGCCCGCAGCGCCTGCTGGCCAGCAGCAACCTGACCGCTACCGGCCAGGCCCTGCCCTACCAACTGCGCTTCAACCCCGAAGCGTTCCCGGCCGGCGCACGCGTGGAATTGCGTGGCCGCGCCAGCCGCTCCGGCCAGCTGATCATGCACCTGCCGCCCCTGCGCATCACCCAGGCGCAGACCCAGGCCACCGGGCCACTACGTTTCGAGAAGGCGCCCTGAGTGGCGCCGCTTGCCTTGCAGCAGGCCCTCAGCGGCCTGATAGGTGAGGCGCGACTGGTCGTCCGCGAACTGCCCGGCTGCGCCTTGAAACTGTGGCTGATCGACGACCAGAATATGGACCGCGCCTTTAGCAGCGACGAAACCCGGCGCATTCTCGAAGACCCGCCCTACTGGAGCTTCTGCTGGGCCAGTGGCCTGGCCATGGCCCGTTACCTGGCCGAGCGCCCGGAATGGGTGGCCGGCAAGCGGGTGCTGGACTTTGGCGCCGGGTCCGGCATTGCCGGCATCGCTGCCGCCCGCGCGGGCGCCCGGGAGGTGGTGGCCTGCGACCTGGACCCACTGGCCCTGCAAGCCTGCCGCGCGAATGCCGCGCTGAACGGAGTGCAACTGGGCTACAGCGACGACTTCTTCGCCGAGGACGACCGCTTCGACCTGATCCTGGTCGCCGACGTGCTGTACGACCGGGCCAACCTGCCGCTTCTGGATGCCTTTCTTGGCCGTGGTCGCCAGGCCCTGGTGGCCGATTCGCGGGTACGCGACTTCAGCCACCCGCTCTATCAGCAGCTGGGGGTGCTTGAAGCGCTGACCCTGCCCGACCTGGCCGAGCCGCACGAATTCCGCCGGGTCAGCCTGTACCACGCCAGCCGCGACACCTTATAGTGGTGTTATTCACGAGTTTGCGAGAAGCGCAATGAGCCAAGACACGCCTTACATTTTCGACGCTACCGATGCCACCTTCCAGCAGCTGGTGATCGAGAACTCCTTTCACAAACCGGTGCTGGTGGATTTCTGGGCCGAGTGGTGTGCGCCATGCAAGGCGCTGATGCCCTTGCTGGCGAAGATCGCCGAGGGCTACCAGGGCGAACTGCTGCTGGCCAAGATCAACTGCGACGTGGAACAACAGGTGGTCGCCCAGTTCGGCATTCGCAGCCTGCCGACCGTGGTGCTGTTCAAGGACGGCCAGCCGGTGGACGGCTTTGCCGGTGCCCAGCCGGAATCGGCGATCCGCGCCATGCTCGAGCCGCACGTGCAAATGCCTGCCGCACCGCAGGCATCGCCGCTGGAACAGGCCAAGGCGCTGTTCGCCGAAAGCCGTTTCGCCGAAGCAGAAGCGCTGTTGCAGGCCCTGCTGGGTGAAGACAACAGCAATGCCGAGGCACTGATCCTGTACGCCCGTTGCCTGGCCGAACGTGGCGAGCTGGGGGAAGCGCAGGTGGTACTGGACGCGGTCAAGAGCGATGAATACAAGGCCGCACTGGCCGGCGCCAAGGCCCAACTGACCTTCCTGCGCCAAGCGGCCAGCCTGCCGGAAGTGGCGGAGCTGAAAAGCCGCCTGGCCCAGAACCCTGAGGATGATGAAGCCGCCTACCAGCTGAGCGTCCAGCAGTTGGCACGCCAGCAGTATGAGGCGGCGCTGGAAGGGTTGCTGAAACTGTTCCAGCGTAACCGCAGCTATGACAATGGGCTGCCGCAGAAGGCGATGCTGCAGGTCTTTGAATTGCTGGGTGGCGATCACCCGCTGGTGGGGGTTTATCGTCGCAAGCTGTCGGCGGCGATGTTCTGACCTGAAGCTGATGGCGAGGGCTTCGCCCTCGTTCGCGGGCACGCCCGCTCCCACAAGGTGGACCTCAACACCGGTTTATCCAACCCAGTGATAAACCGGAGCATCCCCACCGTTTTCCACCTTAACCTCACTGCTGTGGCGCAAACGCACCAGCAGCCGCTTGCCCGCCGCTGTACTGCCGGCCAGCCCTTCCAGCCGGTCGAGCAATTGCGGCCCGCTCATCTGCCCCGCCAGGCGCAACACCTCGCGCGCCGCCGTCCATTGTCCGTCATCCTGCCGTGGCGCAGCCACCGGGGCCGCCGCAACGGCATGCGCCGCTGCCGGCACCTCGATCTGCCGCCCCAACTGTGCCCACTCTTCAGGCTCAAGCTCGATGGTGAGGTCCACCGGCCATTCCCCAATCTGTCCACGAATTCTCACGATGCATTCCTTGAGCAAGGTCGATGGCCCATGCTACCGCAAGATGAAACCTGCGCCATGCGGGCTGGCAGGACGCAGAAAAGTTGTTATAACATAACCCAATCATCCAGCCCGCCCCGGAGCCTTCCATGCGTCGCCTGTTGCTCGCCCTGCCCTTCGCTTTGCTGCCACTGGCCGTGGCCCATGCCCACGAAGACCATGACCATGATCACGACCACGCCCATGGCACCTTGGGCGCGCATGAACACGGCGTGGCCAAGCTCAATGTCGTCCTCGACGGCAATACCCTGGAACTGGAGCTGGACAGCCCCGCCATGAACCTGGTTGGTTTCGAGCACGCTGCCAGCAGCGACGCCGACAAGGCCAAGGTTGCCGCGGTGCGCCAGCAGCTGGAGCAACCGTCGAAGCTGTTCGGCCTTGCCTCGGCAGCCGGCTGCAAGGATGACCAGCAAGCGTTGGAAAGCCCGTTGTTCGGTGACGCCGCCAAAGCGGACGACGACGGTGACGAGCATGAGAAGGGCCACATGCACAGCGACATCAATGCCCATTACCAGTTGACATGCGCCACCCCGGAGAAACTCACCCAGCTGGACCTGGCCCCCCTGTACAAAGCCTTCCCGGCCACGCAGAAAATCAACGTGCAGCTGATCGGCCCCAACGGCCAGAAAGGCGTCGAAACCTCGCCCGCCAAGGCCATGGTCGCGTTCTGAGATGAATCAGGCACTGATTGAACTGCAGGACCTGGTGTTCGCCTGGCCAGGCCAGGCGCCACTGCTGGACATCCCGGCATTTCGCCTACAAGCCGGTGAGGCCCTGTTTCTCAAAGGCCCCAGCGGCAGTGGCAAGACCACCCTGCTGGGCCTGCTGGGCGGGGTGAGCCGAGCGGACCAAGGGCGAATCCGGCTGCTTGGCCAGGACCTGGCCGCGCTGGGCCAAGGTGCACGCGACCGGTTCCGCGTCGACCACACCGGCTATATCTTCCAGCAGTTCAACTTGCTGCCCTTCCTGTCGGTAAGGGAGAACGTCGAACTGCCATGCCGCTTCTCCCGCAGCCGGGCGGAACGGGCCATCCAGCGCCATGGCAGTGTCCACCAGGCGGCAGGCGAACTGCTCGCCCACCTGGGGCTGGGCGACCCGGCACTGCTGGCGCGCCGTGCCGACAGCCTGTCGATAGGCCAGCAACAGCGGGTAGCCGCAGCCCGCGCGCTGATCGGTCAGCCCGAGCTGGTGATTGCCGACGAGCCGACCTCGGCGCTGGACGCCGACACCCGTGAAGTGTTCATCCGCCTGCTGTTCGACGAGTGCCGCGCTGCTGGTGCCAGCCTGCTGTTCGTCAGCCACGACCAGAGCCTGGCGCCGCTGTTCGATCGCCACCTGTCGCTGGCCGAACTCAACCGTGCCGCCAAGCCCGTGGAGGCCTGATGTACCTGCTCCGCCTTGCCCTGGCCAGCCTGGCCAACCGCCGTTTCACCGCCTTTCTCACTGCCTTTGCCATCGCCCTGTCGGTATGCCTGCTATTGGCCGTGGAGCGGGTGCGGACCGAGGCCCGTGCCAGCTTCGCCAGTACCATCAGCGGTACCGACCTGATCGTGGGCGCGCGCTCCGGCTCGGTGAACCTGCTGCTGTATTCGGTATTCCGGATCGGCAACGCCACCAACAACATCCGCTGGGACAGCTTTCAGCACTACGCCCATGACCCACGGGTGAAGTGGGCGATTCCGATCTCGCTGGGCGACTCGCACCGCGGCTACCGGGTAATGGGCACCACTGCCGACTACTTCGAGCATTACCAGTACGGCCGCAAACAGCACCTGCAGCTGAGCCAGGGCCGCGAATTCGCCAGTGACCCGTTCGAAGTGGTACTCGGTGCCGAAGTGGCCGATGCACTGCATTACAAGCTGGGGGACAAACTGGTGCTGGCGCACGGTGTGGCTGCAATCAGCCTGGTCAAGCATGACGACAAACCGTTCACCGTCGTGGGCGTGCTCAAGCGTACCGGCACACCGGTCGACCGCACCCTGCACATCAGCCTGGGCGGCATGGAGGCGATCCACATCGACTGGCACAATGGCGTGCCGGCACGTGGCGCCGGGCGCATCAGCGCCGAGCAAGCACGCAGCATGGACCTGCAACCTGCCGCCATCACGGCGTTCATGCTGGGCCTGAACAACAAGATCGCCACATTCAGCCTGCAGCGGGAAATCAACGAGTACCGCAACGAACCGCTGCTGGCGATCCTGCCTGGCGTTGCCTTGCAGGAGCTGTGGAGCCTGATGGGCACGGCGGAACAAGCCTTGTTCGTGGTTTCGCTGTTCGTTGTGCTCACGGGCCTGATCGGCATGCTCACGGCCATTCTCACCAGCCTCAACGAACGCCGTCGGGAGATGGCGATCTTGCGTTCCGTAGGGGCCAGGCCGTGGCATATCGCCGGGCTGCTGGTGCTGGAGGCGCTGTCACTGGCGGCAGTCGGCATCGTCGCCGGGCTGGGCTTGCTGTATGCGGGTATCGCCCTGGCACAGGGGTATGTACAGGCCAACTACGGTTTGTACTTGCCGCTGGCGCTGCCGAGCGCTCATGAATGGAGCTTGCTGGCTATCATTCTGGCGGCTGCACTGCTGATGGGCAGCGTGCCAGCGTGGCGCGCCTATCGGCAGTCGTTGGCCGATGGCCTGTCCATACACCTATGAGTGCGCGTAATGATCAAACACCTCACCGCCTGCTTCGCGGGTAAACCCGCTCCTACATCGGGTCGCGTTCCCCGTGCAGGAGCGGGTTCACCCGCGAAGAAGCCGGCACTGCAAACGCTGCTGATCCTGTTGCTTGCGGCAGCGATGCCGCTTTGGGCCGCCGAACCCAAGGAGCTCGACTGGCCAGCGCTGATCCCGGAAGGCGCCCCGGTCATTCCACCGCAACTCACCCCCTTGCACGACATGTCGCAATTGAGCAACGCCCTGGCCGCCGAGTCTGCGCCAGCAGCCCGGCAGCAGGCGCCGAACGCGCCGGTGGTGAAAAGCCTCGATGGCCAGCAGGTCAAACTGCCCGGCTACATCGTGCCGCTGGAAGTCAGCGAGGAGGGGCGCACCACCGAGTTTCTGCTGGTGCCTTACTACGGCGCGTGCATCCATGTGCCGCCACCGCCCTCGAACCAGATCGTGCACATTTTCAGCGAAATGGGCGTGCGCGTCGAAGACCTTTATCAACCCTACTGGATCGAGGGAAAGATGCAGGTCAAAGCCTCCAGCAGCGAACTGGCCGACGCCGGCTACCAGATGGAAGCCGAGAAAATCTACGCTTATGAGCTGAAGTGAGCGCTATTACCGGTTCATGAAGACGCTTCGTTGAGCTGGGTCAAACATTCTGTTTAGACCCATCCGTACCATTGGACTACTCGATTATTAACGTCCTCTGGGAGCTTCCATGAACAAGTCCTTGCTCGGTGCCGCATTCGCGGCCCTGGCCTTCGCCGCCCCTGTTGCCCACGCCCACCAGGCGGGGGATGTCATCGTTCGCGCTGGTGCAATCACCACTGCGCCGAATGAGAGCAGCAGCGACCTGAAATTCGACGGCAACAAGGTTTCGGGCACCAAGGCGACACTGGACAGCGACACCCAGCTGGGCCTGGCCTTCGCCTACATGCTCACCGACCACGTTGGCCTGGAGTTGCTGGCGGCTACGCCGTTCAAGCACACCGTAGGCGTAAAAGGCCTGGGTGGCGGGCTGGATGGCAAGCTGGCCGACATCAAGCAACTGCCGCCGACACTGTCGCTGCAGTACTACCCGATGGAACCGAACTCCAAGTTCCAGCCGTATGCCGGCGTCGGTATCAACTACACACTGTTCTTCGATGAAGACCTCAGCAGCGCCCGCAAGCAGCAGGGCTTCAGCAACCTGAAGCTGCAAGACTCGGTAGGTATCGCCGGGCAGTTGGGCATGGACTACATGCTCACGGACAACCTGCTGGTCAACGCCGCGGTCTGGTATGTGGACATCGACACCAAGGCCAGCGTCAACGGCCCCACCGCGCTGGGCTACAGCAAGACCAAGGTCGACGTGGATGTAGACCCATGGGTGTACATGGTCGGCCTAGGCTACAAGTTCTGACCTGAACACTGCAGGGCGGCTTCGGCCGCCCTTGCGCGTTGCAGCCACAGCCAATAAGCCAGGGCCGCCGCGCTGATGGCCATGCCCAGGCCGCACACCGCTACCCACCCCCAGTGCGCATAACACCAGTTCGCCAGCACCGCCCCCACCCCGCTCCCCAGCGAATAACAGCACATGTAGGCCGCAATCAGGCGGCTGGCCATTTCGCCACGCCCGGCCAGCAACACCGTCTGGTTGGTGACATGCACTGCCTGCACGGCAAAATCCAGCATCAGCACGCCAAGGACAAAGGCCATCACGGATTGCCCGAGCATGGCCGTGGGCAGCCATGAAAGCGTCAGCAGCAACAGCGCCAGCCCCGTGGTCCGCTCACCCTGCCCTTGGTCGGCCAAGCGCCCGGCACGCGATGCGGCCAACGTGCCCGCTACACCTGCCAGGCCGAACAAACCGACCTCGGTATGGCTGAACGCCAATGGCGCAGCGCTGAGGGGCATGACCATGGCACTCCACAGCACGCTGAATGCAGCGAAGATCAACCCGCCAAACACGCCACGCTGACGTAGCAGCCGGTCGTGCCGGTAAAGGCTGAACTGGCCGGCGATCAGTGCGCGGAAGCTGGTGCGATGCCGGGTTGCAGGCACGGCGGGCAAGCTGCGCCACATCACTGCGGCCAGCACCACCAACAGGCTTGCAGCCACCCAGTACACGCAGCGCCAACCTGCCAGGTCAGCCAGCCCGCCGGAGACCAGCCGCGCCAGCAAAATACCCAGTACCACGCCACTGGTGACGGTACCTACCGCCTGCCCTTGCTGACCGGGGGCGGCCAGGCTGGCAGCGTGCGCCACCATCAATTGCACCATCACGGCCATCAGCCCGGCGATGGTCAACGCCAGCAGCAACACCGCCCAGTTCGGCGCCATGCCGACAGCCGTCAGCGCCAGTGCCGAAAACAGCAGTTGGCCCAGCAGCAGGCGTTTGCGGTTCACCCGGTCACCCAGCGGCACGACCAACAGCAAGCCCAAGGCGTAGCCCGCCTGGGTTGCACCAACCACCCAACCAATCTGCTGCCGCGCTACACCCAGGTCGGCAGCCATCGAGTCCAGCAACGGTTGCGCAAAGTACACCGTTGCCACTGCCATGCCGCTGGCAGTGGCAAGCAGTAGTGTTATCCAGCGTGTCAGTGAAGGCTGCATGGCCCGACCTCGATAATCTGGTTTCATTTTGAAACTACATGCTGGCTATTTAGCAAATGTGGTTTTAATCTGCAACCAGTCATTCAGAACAAGGTGGCTCCATGCTCGCTGCAAACAACGCGCAATGCCCCGTCGCCCGGGCCTTGGAAGTGCTGGGTGACCGCTGGGCGCTGATGATCCTTCGCGACGCTTTTGATGGCCTGCGTCGCTTCAGTGAGTTTCAGAAGAATCTGGGGCTGGCGAAGAACATCCTCGCCTCACGGCTCAAGTGGCTGGTGGAAAGCGGTTTGCTGGAGCTGCAGCCAGCCTCGGATGGCAGTGCCTACAAGGAATATGTGCTGACCGGGAAAGGGCGCGCAGTATTTCCGCTGGTGGTGGGTTTGCGGCAATGGGGGGAACGGTATCTGTTCGAGGCGGGTGAAACGCGTTCCGCGCTGGTGGACGCCGGCAGCGGGCAGGGGCTTGAACCGTTAGAGGTGAGAAGCCTGGATGGGCGGATGTTGCGCCCCGAGGACTGCGTGCGCAAGGTGGTGCGCCATGGCTGATCCAGGGGCTGCTGCGCAGCCCTGTCGCAACTCAAGGCCGCTTGTGTCTTGAGAGAGGGATCTGGTGTTGCCACAGCCGAAGAGGGTGTAGATCAACAGCAAAATGCAGGACTCGAAGATCACACGGTTCCTGTGGGAGCGGGCGTGCCCGCGAACACCGGCGCAGCCGGTGCCAGCCACCGCGTCGCCTGCTTCGCGGGCAAGCCCGCTCCCACAATGAATCGCGCAGGCTTTTCGAATTTTGAGAAAGACAGTGGCTCCTACAGGCAGGGCATCGCTTGGCCCGTGACTTCAGCTTTTACCCAGTAGCCGGGCCAGCCCCTCGACCATCGGCGTAGCCTGCGGGAATGCAAACCGCGCCAGCAAGCGCTGGTTATCGGCCCGCGAATGGCGAATATCACCTGCTCGCGCCGCCGCGTAGGTCACCGCTGGCAAGCTGCCCACGACTTTCTCCAGCGCTGCGAGCATCTGGTTGATCGACGTTGCCTGGTTGAGGCCGATGTTCACCGCACCCTCCTCGACCTGCGGCTGCTCCAGTGCCTGCACCATCACTTGCACCAGGTCGCCTACATACAGGAAATCGCGGGTCTGCTCGCCATCCCCGTACACGGTGATCGGCAGGCCCTGCACAGCACGCTCGCAGAAGATGCTGATAACCCCGGAATAGGGCGAGGACGGGTCCTGGCGAGGCCCGAAGATATTGAAGAAGCGGAACACCACCGGCTCCAGCCCGTGCTGACGGCGGTAGAAGTCCAGGTATTGCTCACTGGCCAGCTTGTCCACGGCATAGGGCGTCAGCGGTGCCTTGGGCGTATCCTCGGCGATCGACTCGCCCTCGCCATTGTTGCCATACACGGCGGCACTGGAGGCGAACACCACCCGGCGCAGACCGTGCTCGCGCATGGCTTCACAAACATTGAGGGTGCCGATGAAATTGCTCTGGTGGGTACGCACCGGATCTTCGACCGAAGCCTGCACCGAAGCCACTGCGGCCAGGTGCACCACGGCACTGCAACCTGCCGCAGCCCGCATGACCAGAGCAGCATCGGCGACATCGCCTTCGATCAGTTCCAGCCGTGGGTGGTCGATCTGCAGGTTGTCCCGTCGGCCAGTGGACAAGTCATCGAGAATGCGTACGGCGTAGCCTTTGTCCAACAACGCATCGCACAGGTGGGAACCAATGAAGCCGGCACCGCCGGTGATCAGGATGGGGGCATCAGCCATGGCGGTAGAAACGGTCCAGTAGGGGCGGCAAGCCGGCGCGCCAGGCACGCGGCTTGATGCCAAAGGTATGAAGGATTTTTTTGCAGGCCAATACGGCATGCTGCGGCTCTTCGCTGGCATCCGGCCGCGCGGCATGCGCTTGCGCCGTGGGTGCCTGCACTGCCAGCTGGCGATATTGGCCGGCCTCGGCCAGGATCGCCTGGCCCAACACCAGCGGCGTGGTCGCCTCGTTGCCGGCGTAATGGTAGGTGCCCCATAGCGGCGCGTTGCAATCGAGTTGCTTGAGCACAGACAGGATCACCCGGGCCGCATCGTCCACAGGTGTGGGATTGCCGCGCCGGTCATCGGCCAGCAGCAACTCAGCCGGTTGCTCGGCACGGGTCAGGAAACGACCGAGCGAGCCATCGATGCTTTCGTCCAGCAACCAGCCAAAGCGCAGCAGCACATGTTGCGGGCACGCCGCACGCACGCTCTGCTCGATCCGCCACAAGGCCTGGCCCCGCAGCCCCAAGGGTACGGGCTCGTCCTTCTCGCTGTAGGCAGTGGCCCGCGAGCCATCGAATACCCGGTAGCTGGAAGGCTGCACCAGGGTGATCTGGTGGTGCTGGCACAGCTCTGCCAGCCGCTCTACTGCCCGCTCCTGCTGCGCCAGGCGCGGCTCGCTGACCGACTCGGCCTGGAACCAGTCGAAGTAATAGGCCAGGTTCACCAGGGCATCGGGGCGATGGTCGTCAAGCAACTGGGTCAGGCTCGCCGGCGTCCAGCCGTTCTCGGGCGGGCGCGGCGCCAGGAATGCGATGTCCTCCTCGGCCCCAAGACGAATCAGCGCTTGCCCGAGGGCATTGCCACCACCCAACAGCATTAGGCGCATACGCATAGAGTCAGCAGATCCGGAGAGGTTGATTAAGGAAAGTGGGTCATTTTGCGGTTTCCGGGCGGGGAAGTCCAACCACAGGGCTTATTGAGTCAAGCCGCCTATTCAATCTCAAACAAACTGTTGCGCAACGGCCCCACGCTCAGCCGTTCCCTGACGTCATCGTCTATACGCGGATCATCCGGACGGTACAGTTTGACCTGTCGGTACGCATTGATGCGATTGATCTCCTCACCCAGGTACTCCCACACCACCCGTGTGCAGGCCGGGTTGCGCCGGTCGCCGCTGGAAACCCCGGCCTTCAGGCCGTTCAGGCGGGTGATCCGGCTTTTGAAGCTGGGAATCAGGATGGTCTGGCTCATTTCGTTGAAGGTCAGCGACTCGTAGTCGATGAGGAATACCCGGTCCTGCAACTGAAACGCTGCGCCCAGATAGCGACAACGGACTTCGGCATGCAGGTCCGTGGCGCTGGAGCGCTCCTGCCGCTCCTGGCGCTCGAACAGGAAACGCCCCCGCTCTTCCCACAGGTGCACCAGCGACACCAGGATCGTGCCGGGCACCGACATGCAGTTCGAATACTCGAAGTAATAACCGCAATACCGCGACAGGTTGCCAGCGTGCTCATGCAGCGGGCGGAACAGTTCACTGATCGGGTCGCTGGGTTGCTCGGCCAGGGTCGAGACGCGGGCACCGATCAGGCGGGCGAACTGCTCGGCTGGCAGGTTCAGCTCGTAATCCTCGACGCCAAAGAAATCACCGATGCGTTTCAGGTTGAAAGCCGTCGGACGGCTCTGCCCGCTGAGGTACTTGTTGAACTGCGCTCGGTTGATCGAGAGCTGGCGGCAAACTTCGGAAATAGAGCGGTAGTGGCTGCAAGCCAGTTTGAGGTTGGTAGCGAAATGCTCACTCATGTACGGAATCCAGGTGACGCGAATGACGCCATTGTAGCATCAAGTCGCATCAAGTCAGAGCAACCCGCGAAATTGTAACGACTCTTGTCATGGCCAACCATGCGCCCCAACGAATAGCGGTGCGCCTGCCGTCCGCTGATCAATCCACACGAAGAATAAGAATCGAGGTCATTTTCCAATGCTCGAAGCACTCAACGATTTCCTCTCGGGGAAACTCCTCATCGTGCTGATCGTCGGTCTCGGCGGTTACTTCACCATCCGTTCGCGGTTCGTACAGTTCCGCCATTTCGGCCACATGTTCGCCGTGTTCAAGGAATCGCTGCGTGGCCAGGCAGGCCAGTTGAGCTCCTTCCAGGCCCTGATGCTGAGCCTGGCTGGCCGCGTGGGCGCCGGTAACATCGCCGGGGTCGGCATTGCCGTGACCTTGGGCGGCCCTGGCGCGGTGTTCTGGATGTGGGTCACTGCCCTGGTCGGCATGGCCAGCAGTTTCTTCGAATGTACCCTGGCCCAGGTGTACAAGCGCGCCGATGGCGACGGCCTGTACCGTGGCGGCCCGGCCTACTACATCCAGCATGGCCTGAAGCTGAAAAGCATGGCCATCGTGTTCTCGATCCTGCTGCTGGTGACCTACGGCTTCGCCTTCATCGGCCTGCAGTCGTACACCGTTACCCATTCGCTGCAAAATGCCTTCGACTTCAAGCCGAGCCACACCGGGCTGGTGCTGGCCGTGCTGCTGGCCATCACCTTCATCGGTGGCATCAAGCGCATCGCGGCGGTCTCGGACCTGCTGGTGCCGGTCAAGACCCTGGCCTACATCGGCGTGACCCTGTACGTGATCGGCACCCAGATCGACCACGTACCCGCCATGCTGGAAACCATCTTCAAGAGCGCTTTCGGCCTTGACCCTGCGTTTGGCGGCCTGCTCGGCAGCGCCATCGTCATGGGCGTGAAGCGGGGCGTGTTCGCCAACGAAGCAGGCTTGGGCAGTGCACCGAACGTTGCCGCCGTGGCGGCAGTGAAACACCCGGGCGCGCAGGGCGTGGTCCAGGCCTTCAGCGTGTTCCTCGACACCTTCGTGATCTGCACCTGCACCGCACTGCTGATCCTGCTGTCGGGCTTCTACACCCCAGGCTTCGAGGGCGACGGCATTGTCCTGACCCAGAACTCGCTGGCCGCGGTGGTGGGTGACTGGGGCCGCGTGTTCGTCAGCGTTGCGCTGTCGCTGTTCGTGTTCACCTGCATTCTCTACAACTACTACCTGGGCGAGAACAGCCTGCAGTTCCTCAGCCGCAACCGCGTGGTACTGATGGTGTTCCGTGGCCTGGTACTGGCGCTGGTGGTGTGGGGTTCGATGCAAGACCTGTCGACCGTGTTCGCCTTCGCCGACATCACCATGACCTGCCTGGCCTTCGTCAACCTGATCGCCCTGGCCCTGTTGTTCAAGATTGGCCTGCGGGTGATGCGCGACTACGACGACCAGCGCAAGGCCGGTATCAAGCAGCCAGTGTTCGATTCGACCAAGTTCGCCGACCTGGACCTGGACCGCAACGCTTGGCCAGCCAACCCTCAGCTGGAAACAGCCGCTGACAAAGCAGCCGTCCAGGCCCAGCCACAGCGCTGATATCCTGCCCTGCCCAAGCCGCCCCGTTCGTGGGCGGCTTTTTTCTCCGCTCACCGCCACGGATGCTTTCCATGCGTGCAGTCAAGAATCTTCTCGTTCTCTATACCGGTGGCACCATCGGCATGCTCGAAACCCCGGAGGGCCTGGCACCGGCCGGCGGTTTCGACGGGCGGATGCGTGAACACTTCGCGCAACTGTCCGATGCCCCCCAACTGCAGTGGACCCTGCAAGAGCTGAACCCGCTGCTGGACAGCGCCAACATGCAACAGCACAACTGGCTGGCCATGCGTGATGCCATCGTCACGGCGGTGGATGCTGGCCATGATGGGGTGCTGGTGCTGCATGGCACCGATAGCCTGGCTTATAGCGCGGCTGCCTTGTCGTTCCTGCTGCTGGGCTTGCCCGTGCCGGTACTGCTGACCGGTTCGATGCTGCCGGCCGGCGCCGCCGACAGCGACGCCTGGCCCAACCTGTGTGGCGCGCTGCGCCTGTTCGAACAAGGGCTGGAAGACGGCGTGCAGTTGTACTTCCATGGGCAGCTGGTGCACGGTTGCCGGGCTACCAAGTTGCGCAGTGAAGCGTTCGATGCGTTCGTTGCCCTGCCGCGGCATCGCGACAGCCAGCGTGCGGCAGTCATCCCGGCCGAGCTGGATTACCGCCAGCCGCGCCAGCCGGTCAACCTGGCGGTCGTGCCTGTGTTCCCCGGGCTGCAGGCCAGCCATCTGCAGGCCTTGTTGGGCAGCGGCGTGCAGGGCTTGCTGCTGGAGTGCTATGGCAGTGGTACCGGGCCGTCGGATGACCTGGCGTTGCTCGAGGTACTGCGTGCAGCGCGCCAGCGCGGTGTGCTGCTGGCGGCAATCAGCCAATGCCCTGAAGGCTCGGTGGTATTCGATACCTATGCGGCAGGCAACCGACTGCGTAGCGCGGGCCTGGTCAGTGGCGGCGGCATGACCCGCGAGGCAGCGCTGGGCAAGATGGTTGCGCTGCTGGGGGCAGGGTTGGATGTGGAATCAGCAGAACGCTGGTTTGCCCTGGACCTGTGTGGGGAGCGGGCGTAGGCACTACCCGCACTCGCCCGGGCAAGAAAAGAAGATGGCGGAAGGCAGCGGGAGTCGAACCTGCCCGGGAACGGCTGCCGTCCCCAACCGGGTTTGAAGCCCGGCCGCGCCACCGGGCGCGATTGCCTTCCTTGAACTCAGTGCCTGGCGTACTGCTGGGCCAGGGCGCTGTCAGCGCGAATGTGACGCTGCTCGGCCACCCTGCGGGTCAGGCCGATGCGGTCGAAGTATTCCAGAATCTGCACACTGCGCTTGCGACCGATGCCCAACATATCGCGAAATGCAGCAACCTGCACTAATGAAGTGCCAGCCGCCTGCCCTAGCAGCAGCTCTGTCATGCGCTGTAGCGTCGCTGCGGGGTAGAACAGGTCGCGCACCACCTGGTGCACTACGCCTAAACGCGCCAGCTTGCGCAACAACAAACGAACGTCAGCTTCAAGGCAGTTCTCTTCTGCCGCCAATGTCCTGACCCAGGGCGGATCGAATTGCCCCGCCAGCAACCTGGGCTGCAGGCGCGCCCACAGTGCCTCGTCGGCTTCACTCAACTGGACCTTGTGATCCGGCAAATGCAGCCAGGGCCCACTGGCGGCAATCGCCCCGTCCTCTAGCAGTTCCTCAAGCAGGCTGACAAACGCAGGCCGCTCCAACGGCAATGCAGTAAAGCGCCGCAGGCGGTCACGGTCGGGGCCCAGCTGATCGGGTTCTTGCTCGTGGAAGCGGGCAAGTTGCGCCAGCACCTGCCGTTTCAGCGCCTGCCACTGGGCGCTGGCGAACAGCAGCTGGCCCTGCCGCGTGGCCACCACCAACACGTTCGCCGGTAGCTGCCAGGTTTCGCGCAGGCGATTGAACTGTCGCTCCAGGCGCTGCGGGTCGATACCACCGGGCGCACTGGCGAGCAGTGCCGGCAGTGCCTGCTCCAGGCCCTGAGCATCTCGCAGCGCCTGCAACTGGCGTAAACGCTCGTGGCTGCGGCGCTGGCGGCTGGGGGCAAACGGATCGAGTACCTTGCCGCCGCCCAAGGTGCGCTGAGCACGCTGGTCGCGCAGTACCAAGCGGTCGCCATGCACGGCCTGCAACGGCGCATTGAGCAGTAACTGGGCAAACATGCGCTGGCCGGCGGCCAGGCTTTCACCTTCCAGCAACGCGACACGGGCCGTCACGTCCTGGGTGCCGAGGTGCACATGCACGGCACTGAAGTGCTCGAACGCCCGCAGCTCGCCCGGCAGCAGGTTCAACTCGATATCCACCCGAACACTGGGCGCGTGCAGCCACTGCGGTAGCAGCCAGTCGCCACGGTGAACTTGCTCCGCGCTAAGGCGTTCGGCTGCGATATTGAGCGCTACTCGCTGGCCGGCCTGCGCTACCAAGGCGGCCTGGTTTTGTGCATGCAGGCCTCGCACCCGCACCGCCTTGCCGGCCTTCCCCAGGACCAGGGTATCGCCGGCACTCACCCGGCCGGCCAGCGCCGTGCCGGTCACCACCACCCCCGCACCGGTGACGGCGAAGGCGCGGTCGATAGCCAGGCGAAAACCGCCTTGCGCACTGCGTTGCCGCACAGCGGTTTGCGCCTGCAGCAAGGCTTGGCGCAACGCGTCGATGCCCTCCCCGCCAAGGCTCGACACCGGGAACTGCCGCGCCCCGGCATAGGGCCCTGGCGCCAGCAGCTCACTGACCTGCGCCTGCACCTGGGCCAGGCGCGCCGGCTCGACGCGGTCGCACTTGCTGACCGCCACCAGTGCCTGGGGGATACCCAACAGCTCGATGATTGCCAGGTGCTCACGTGTCTGCGGCATGACGCCATCGTCTGCCGCCACCACCAGCAGCACCACATCTATGCCATGGGCCCCGGCCAGCATGTTGTGGATAAACCGCTCGTGGCCCGGCACATCGATGAAGCCCGTCAGCGGTGCACCTTCGGCCAGCGCCGCGTAGCGGTAACCCAGGTCGATGGTCATGCCCCGCTCACGCTCTTCCTGGCGCAGGTCACCGGCCTGGCCGGTCAGTGCCTTCAGCAGTGCGGTCTTGCCATGGTCGATGTGGCCGGCGGTACCAACGATCACTGCACCGGCCCCAACTGCAACGCCGGCAATTGCGCCAGCCATTGGGCTTCGTCGTCCAGCTGGCGCAGGTCCAGCCATAGCGCGTCGTCGTCGATGCGACCAAGCACCGGCACCGGCAGGCCCCGCAGGGCTCGCTCCAGCACGTGCAGGCTGCGCCCGCGCAACTTCTTCGACACCTGCGGGCGCAGGCACAGCGCGGCACTGGGCAGGCGCGCAACCGGCTGGCTGCCACTGCCTATCATGCCCAGCGCAGGTTCTACGCTGACGACCCATTGCGCACCAAGGCGGGCCTGGAGGTCTGGCAGCAGGCGTTCGGCCTGGGCCTGGATATCGGCCTGGCCACGGGTCAACAAGCGCAAACTGGGCAGGCGCTCGGCCAACCGGTCCGGGTTGCGGTACAGCGCCAGCACCGCTTCGAGTGCGGCCAGGGTGATCTTGTCGACCCGCAGCGCACGCTTGAGCGGGTTTTTCTTGATTCTGGCAATCAATGCCTTGCGCCCGACGATGATCCCGGCCTGCGGGCCGCCCAGCAGCTTGTCGCCACTGAAGGTCACCAGATCGGCGCCATCAGCCAGGGCCTGGCGCACCGTGGGCTCGGCCGGCAGGCTCCAGCGGGTGAGATCGAGCAAACTACCGCTGCCGAGGTCTTCGAGCAGTGGCAGGTCATGCTGGTGGGCGATTCGCGCCAGCTCGGCGGTCGGCACCTGGGTGGTGAAACCTTGAATGCTGTAGTTGCTGCAGTGCACGCGCATCAATAACCCGGTTCGCGGGCCAATGGCAGCTTCGTAGTCGCGGGCATGGGTGCGGTTGGTGGTGCCGATCTCGTGCAGCTTCACGCCGGCGCGGGCCATGATGTCCGGGATGCGGAAGGCGCCGCCGATCTCGATCAGTTCGCCGCGCGCGATAATGCCCTCCTTGCGCGCACCCAGGCTGTTGAGCGCCAGCAGTACTGCCGCGGCATTGTTGTTGACCACGGTAACCGCCTCGGCGCCGGTCAGCTCGCGGATAAGGCCCTCGATCAGGTCGTCGCGGTCACCACGCTTGCCGCTGGCCAGGTCGAACTCCAGGTTGAGCGGGTAGCGGGCGGCGGTCTGCATCGCCTCGATGGCTTCTTCCGGCAGCAGGGCACGGCCGAGGTTGGTATGCAGCACGGTGCCGGTGAGGTTGAACACTCGGCGTACCTGGCTGCGTTGCTGGGCGGCCAGACGTTCGCCGGCGCGGCCCAGAAGGATCTCGAGAGACAGCTCGGCGGCACTGAGCTGGCCGCTGCGCGCGGGCTCCCGCAGGTCGTCCAGCAATTGGCGCAGGGCGCTCAAGACCGCATCGCGGCCGTGGCGGTCGATCAGTGGGAGGCAGGCCGGATGGCGCAGGAGGGTGTCGATGGACGGCAAACGTGGGGTGTCGCTGGCGAGGCTGTTGGACATGCGGTACTACCTAGGATTGATCCGTCGTCGGTACTGGCCTGTTCGCGGGTGAGCCCGCCCCCACAAAAGCCTGCGCAGGTGTCTGATCCTGTTCCAGGTCTTGTGGGAAAGGGTTCACCCGCGAAGCAGGCGACTCGGTTTTTCAGTGTAGACACTCACCCACTAACCGGGCGCAAGCATCAGGTTGGGCGCCAGGCGATGAAAACCTTCCTCGTCCAGGCGCATGTCCAGCGCAAGGCTGGCCAGGTCGTCGGCCAAGGGCTCGGCCGCTGCGTCGTTTTCGAGGTAGTTCTGCTTGAGGTAGCTTTCACACCCCGGGCAGCACTCGGCCCGCAGGGGCGCCTTGCCGGGTAGATGGCGGTCATTCTCAAGGCTGGTATAGCGCAAGTCCTTGCTCGACTCGCAGTACACGCACTTGACCCGCACCACATGCCACTCACAGGCACACAACGAGCACACTAGATAGCGCAGGCCGTTGTGCTTGCCACGGTTGCGTACCACCCCGGCCATCGCTGGCGAGCCGCAAGCCGGGCACTGGGCCAGACTGCCAGCGGGTTTGAGTTCAGGCGCCGGCAATGCCAGCAGCCAACTGGACCAGGCCGCCTGCAACGCAGCCCCGAGCAATGGCACCAATGCGGCCGGCACCGCGTCATAATGCCCTGCCAGCAACGCCAAACCCCAACCTTTGCGCTGGTTGTCATCACTGCCACGCAGCACCTGCAAGGCCTCCGCCAACGGACCATGGGGTTCGTCGCCAAAGTGACCGAGCAAGGCCTGCAGCCAGACCAGCCAAGCTCCGTCACGTACCAGGCTGTCTGCCGCCAGCGGCGGCAAACCATGGCTTATGCACAGGCGCTGGCGCGCCTCAGCCACCGGCAGGGCGCCAGGGGGGTTATCCACAAGCTGCTGCTGCACACGGCACAACCGCGCAACCAGCCTCAGATAGTCGCCCAGGGCATTGCCCTGGGCCAGCGTGTCCAAACGCGCAGCCCGCACTTCAAACAGGTTGGCCGGCGGCAGGTGCAGAAACGGCGGCATCACCGCCGACGCTTCGATCTGCCCAGGTTCGAGTATCGTGCTCAAGCGCTCATCCTTCTTTTCGTCCGTGATGACTCGGCGGCTTGTCGCCAGTCACCTCGCGATACCACAGTTCATGGTGCTTGCGTGCCCAGGCGCGGCTTACCCAGCCGTGCAGCATGGCGCCAATCGAGCCTTTGATCCAGATACCGGCGTAGATGTGCACGATAATGCTGAGGATCAGCACGAAGGCCGCCAGTGCATGCAGCAACGCCGACAGGCGAATTACCTCGATGCCGAACCAGTGGCTGAAATACGCTCGCCAGATCACCACACCACTGACCAGCAAGACCAGCATGCACACCAGCAGGGTCCAGAACAGCAGCTTCTGCCCGGCGTTGTACTTGCCGATCGGCGGTACGCCCTCCTCTTGGTTACGCATCACCCGGTCAACCCGGCGCAGCCAGAGGCGATCATTCGCGGTGATGAAGTTGGCCCGCCAGAAGCGCACCACCAGGCCAACGAAGAACACGAACATCGCCACCCCGAGAAACGGGTGCAGGATGCGCGTCCACGGCCCACCGCCAAACAGGTTGCTGAGCCAGAACAGTGCCGGGTGAAACAGCGCCAACCCCGACAGCCCGGCGAGAAAAAACAGGATCGCCACCAGCCAGTGGTTGCTGCGCTCGTTGGCGTTGTAGCGCAAGATGGGTTTGTTGTCGTTCATGGCCGCTGCTCCCCTTGCCCACCGGGCTTGCTCGGATCATAGACATGCACTGCAGGGTCCACTGTCTGCACGCTCGGGTCGGCTGCGGCCGGGTGTTCGTCCTCCTCCACCCGCTGTGGCCCGACCCGCACATAGTGGAAGAACCCGGCCAGCACCGCTGCGCCCATCGCCAACAACGCCAGGGGCTTGGTAAAGCCCTTCCACAACCCTACCAGCGGGCTGATCACCGGCTGGTCCGGCAGGCCGGCATACAGTTTGGGGGTATCGGCATGGTGCAACACGTACATCACGTGGGTACCGCCGACGCCATCCGGGTCATACAACCCGGCGTTGTCGTAGCCACGCGATTTCAGGTCGACGATGCGTTCGGCGGCATGCACCTTCATCTCGTCCTTGGTGCCGAACACAATTGCCCCGGTCGGGCAGGTTTTCACACAAGCCGGCTCCAGGCCCACGGTCACGCGGTCGGAACACAGGGTGCACTTGTACGCCTTGTGGTCTTTCTGCGAGATGCGCGGAATGTTGAACGGGCAGCCGGTGATGCAATAGCCACAGCCAATGCAGTGGTCCTGGTTGAAGTCGACGATACCGTTGGCATGCTTGATGATCGCCCCTGGGCTTGGGCACGCCTTGAGGCAGCCTGGCTCGGCACAATGCATGCAGCCGTCCTTGCGGATCAGCCATTCCAGGTTGCCGTCGTCGCGCTCGTGCTCGGTAAAGCGCATCAGCGTCCAGGTCTCGGCAGTGAGGTCCTGGGGGTTGTCGTAAGTGCCATGGTTGTGGCCGACCTCGTCACGCAGTTCGTTCCACTCCGAACACGCCACCTGACAAGCCTTGCAGCCGATGCACTTGGTGGTGTCGATCAGCTTGGCGACTTCCTGCTGCTGGCGTACCGAGGGCGGCACGGTGGTGGTGGCCGAGCGGGCGATGATGTCTTGGCTGGCCATCAGAGTTTCTCCACTTTGACGAGGAACGACTTCGACTCTGGCGTCTGCGTGTTGCCGTCACCCAGGAATGGCACCAGGGTGTTGGTCAGGTAGCCATGCCGGGTTGCGCCGGTGAAGCCCCAGTGCAGCGGAATGCCGATCTGGTGCACGGTCTGGTTGTTGACCTGCAGCGGGCGAATCCGCTTGGTCACGACCGCCACCGCGTCGATATGGCCACGCTTGCTCGACACCCGCACCCGGTCGCCAGCCTTGATGCCTTTTTCATTGGCCAGCACCTCGCCGATCTCGACGAACTGCTCGGGCTGGGCGATCGCGTTGAGCCGGCAATGCTTGCTCCAGAAGTGGAAGTGCTCGGTCAGCCGGTAGGTGGTCGCCGCGTACGGGAATTCATCGTGCTTGCCGAGGGTGTCCCATACCGAGTCGAAGATGCGCCCGGCCGGGTTGCTGATCGCCTTCTTGTTCTGCGGGTGCAGCGGGTTGATGCCAATCGGCGTTTCGAACGGCTCATAGTGCTCGGGGAACGGGCCTTCGGCCATCTTGTCGATGGCGAAGAACCGCGCCACGCCCTCGGGGTTCATGATGAACGGGTTCATCCCCGCCTCGGGTGGCGAGTCGACCTTGAAGTCGGGCACGTCGGTTCCGGTCCAGGTCTTGCCGTTCCACCACACCAGGCGTTTCTTTTCCGGATCCCAAGGCTGACCTTGCGGGTCGCTGGAGGCACGGTTGTAGAGGATGCGGCGGTTGGCCGGCCAAGCCCAGGCCCAATTCTGCACCTGGTGCATGCCGTACGGGTCGCTGTTGTCGCGGCGAGCCATCTGGTTGCCCTGCTCGGTCCAGCAGCCGGCAAAGATCCAACACCCCGATGCCGTGCTGCCATCGTCCTTGAGTTGACCGAAGCCCGACAATTGCTGGCCAGCCTTGAGGGCTGCACCGGCAGCATCGGTAAGGTCGGTGACCGCCCAGCCGTTCATTTCCTTGGCCAGTTCCTCGGGGGATGGCTCATCAGCAATCTTGTACGGCCAGCTGATGTTCATGATCGCATCAGGGTAGGTACCGCCCTCGGTCTGGTAACGCTGACGCAGGCGCAGGAACAGCTCGCTCATGATCTGCACGTCGGTGCGTGTTTCGCCCGGCCCGTCGGCACCTTTCCAGTGCCACTGCAGCCAGCGGCTGCTGTTGACCAGCGAGCCATCTTCCTCAGCGAAGCAGGTGGTAGGCAGGCGGATCACTTCGGTCTGGATGTTGGCCGTGTCAACGTCGTTGAACGGCCCCACGTTGCGCCAGAACTCCGAGGTTTCGGTGGCGAGTGGGTCCATGACCACCAGCCACTTGAGCTTGGCCAAAGCCGCAGTGACGCGGTTCTTGTCCGGCAGCGCGGCGATCGGGTTGAAGCCTTGGCACATGTAGCCGTTGACCTTGCCCTGCCCCATCATCTCGAACATGCGCAGCACATCGTAAGCCGGCACATCAAGCTTGGGCAGCCAGTCATAGCCCCAGTTGTTTTCAGCCGTGGCGTTGGCACCGTACCAGGCCTTCATCAGGCTGACATGGAACTTGCCGTAGTTCTGCCAGTAAGACAGCTGCCCCGGGCGCAGCGGTTTGGAGGCGCGCTTGTCGATATAGGCTGCGTAATCCTGTTCGGCATCGCCGGCCAGGGTCAGGTAGCCCGGCAGCGAATTGGACAGCAGGCCAAGGTCGGTGAGGCCCTGGATGTTGGAGTGGCCACGCAACGCGTTGACCCCACCACCGGGCATGCCCACGTTACCCAGCAGCAACTGCACCATGGCAGCACTGCGGATGATTTGCGCACCGATCGAGTGTTGCGTCCAACCCAGGGCGTAGAGAATCGTCATGGTCTTGCCCGGTACCGAGCAGCTGGCGATCTCTTCCCAGACTTTCATCATGGCGTCCTGCGGCATGCCACAGGTCATGCTCGCCAACTCCGGGGTATAGCGGCTGTAGTGCTGCTTCATCAGCTGGAACACACAGCGCGGGTGCTGCAGTGTCGGGTCGACCTTGGCGTAGCCATCCTCACCCAGCTCATAACCCCAGCCGGACTTGTCGGCGTACACGCGCTTGGCCTCGTCGTAGCCGCTGAACAGCCCGTCTTCGAAGCCATAGTTCTCTTTGACGATAAACGACACGTCGGTGTAATTGCGCACGTATTCGTGCTGGATCTTGTCGTTGCTCAGCAGGTAGTTGATCAGCCCGCCCATGAAGGCGATGTCGGTACCGGTACGGATTGGCGCGTAGTAGTCGGCCACCGAAGCCGTTCGGGTAAATCGCGGGTCGACCACGATAAGCCGCGCCTTATTGTGCGCTTTGGCCTCGGTCACCCATTTGAAGCCGCACGGATGCGCTTCTGCTGCGTTGCCACCCATCACCAGGACCAGATTCGCGTTGGCGATATCGGACCAGTGGTTGGTCATGGCGCCACGGCCATACGTCGGGGCAAGACTTGCCACCGTCGGGCCATGTCAGACACGTGCTTGGTTATCGAACCCCAACATGCCTGTTGCGCGGATGACCTTGTGGGTCAGGTAGCCAGCCTCGCTGGAGGCGGCGGAGGCAGCGAGAAAACCGGTGGTGAGCCAGCGATTGACCGTTTGCCCCTGGGCGTTCTTCTCGATGAAGTTGGCATCGCGGTCCTGCTTCATCAGGTCGGCGACACGGTCGAGCGCCTCGTCCCAGCTGACCCGCACCCACTCGTTGCTGCCCGGCTTGCGCATCTCGGGGTACTTGAGACGGCTGGGGCTGTGGATGAAGTCGAGCAGGCCGGCGCCTTTCGGGCACAGGGTGCCGCGGTTGACCGGGTGGTCGGCGTCGCCTTCGATGTGGATGATGTTCTGTTTGACGTTCTTGCCCGCGTCACCCTGGCTGTACAGGATCAGGCCGCAGCCGACCGAGCAGTACGGGCAGGTGTTACGGGCTTCTTTGGTGTGCGCCAGCTTGAAGTGGCGCACCTGCTCGGCGAAGGCAGGTGTCGGGGCCATGCCCAACGCCGCTAGGCTCGAGCCTCCAAGGCCGACGGCGGCGACCTTGAAGAACTGCCGACGGTTCAGGTCCATCGTGCACTCCTGATCAGGTTTGGACGCTCGGAACATAGCCGGCGCCTCTTGAGTAATCACGGTGGCGGCTTTTTGATGGCCGCCAATGAATAAGACTAGTCAAGAAACGAGAAGGTGCGATGACATGGGTCAGGGAATGGGCAGCGGGCTTTACTGCCGGTCGTTCACCGATCCTGAAGGACGAAAGCCTCCTTGCCCAAGCCGCAGTCAGGGCAGCGCCATTGTTGCGGGACATCTTCGAATGCCGTACCCGCCTCGACACCATGTTCCGGATCACCCCGTACCGGATCGTAGACGTACCAGCAGGTTTCACAATAGTACTCGCCACCCCGTTTCGTCATCACTATCTCCTTGTCCACTACGTCAGTGATCCTACCCTCAGGCTCACCCTATCCTGCGTAATGCGTCGACCAGATAATCGACCATTACTTTGACTTTCTGTGACACATGCCGACCAGGCTGATGGAGGACCCACGCCATCCCCTGCAACGCTCCCACGTACTTCCACTCGGGCAGCACTTCCACCAGCTCGTTGGCGGCTATCGCCTCGCCAGCAAGCCTCACAGGTAGGCAGGAGATACCAAGCCCCGAGAGGGTGGCATTCAATACAGCCTCGGCACTGTCTGAAACGTAGCGACCTAAAAAACTGACATCACAACGACCTTGGGCCGATAAAAACTCCCAAGTCTGGCTCTCGCGGATATCGGAAAAAGGTATGCAACTATGCTCCACCAACGCCGAAGGATGTTCGGGTCGACCGTACTTTTCTAGGTAGCTGTCTGCAGCACAGACTATAAAGTCGATAGGGAACAACTTACGCGCTACCAGTCCTAACGGCGGGGCCTTGGTAATTCTGATACCGATGTCGATGCTTTCTGCGATGAAGTCCAAGTTCCCATCACTTGAAATGAATTGCACATTAACACCTGGGTAGCGCTCAAGGAACTCAGGGATAAGTTGATGACACGTCCCATGCAATGAGCGGGGCACTGCGATCCGAATAAGCCCCTGCGGGCTTTCGTGAAAGCGCTCCTTGAGTCTGAATACATTTACAGAGGACTGAAGCAATTCTTTGCAGTGCGAATAGACCTGAGCCCCTTCGGCATTGACTTTCAATTGCCGGGTACTGCGCTCTAGCAAACGAATCGATAATGCATTTTCAAGCTTAGATACTTGCTTGCTGACTGCCGATGCGGTTACACCCAGCCGGGCCGACGCATCCACAAAACTTCCCGCCTCCACCACAACAGCAAACGCCGCCATGCAAGGCAACATATCTACATGAGTTTTTTGAAGATAGCCTTGATAGTCCATTATGATGACCACTCATATTTATAGGCCAACAACCAAAACATACGCCCTTGGCACAGGGCCCCAAAAAATCACAGCAAACATTTGTATTGTTTTGAAAGCATCACCCGTAAAGATGCAGAAGCACAGCCCCTAACAACACCAGACTAACCCCGCCGATCTGAATAACCGACAGCCGCTCGCGATAAAAAAAGTATCCCAGGATCGCAGCAATGCCGCCCGACAGGGTGCTGATGACAGTGACGACGGCAACCGAGCCATTGAGCGCCCCCCAGGAAAACGCGGAGAACCCGCCTAGGTTGAAAAGACTGGCACCGCATAATGAGCCAAAAGTCTTCAACCCAATAGTCGCGCGGTCCCGCAGCAACCTGAAGGCTTCCGGGATGAGAAACATGACCCCCACTGCATAGCCCAGCGCTAACATGTTCACCGGCCCTAGTGCCGGCAGGGCGAACTTGCCCTGAATCCAAAAGCTGATGCCGTAAAGCATGGCCGCCAACAAGGCAAACCCTACAGATATCGTGCTGTTGGTCTTGCGTTCGAAATCACCTCCGAGATCACTGCGACTCGCCAGTAAAACTCCGAAGACGCAAACGAGAATGCCGCTCACCTGCCAGGCTGACAGCGCATCCCCGCCCAGCCACGCCAGCAGGGTTGTAAAAACTCCATACGAGGTGACTAGGGGTGCCACAACCGCCGTTTTGCCGACAGCGAAAGCCTTCGACAACGCCAACGCCCCCACCACAGTACACAGAGAAGCTACTATCCCTAACCCTACCGCACGCCATGGCGCAGATATGAATTTTCCCCACTGACTGGCTGAAATGACAATAATGATCGCCATTAACAAAAGCCCCAGAAACTGTCCGAAGAACACTGCCCGCTTTACCCCAACCGCTCGTGCGTTCACGCCGACCAAAAAGTCCGTCGCCCCCCAAAACGCCGCCGCCAACAACCCCATAAATACGTCCACAGCAATGTTCCTTATTATGACTTATCCATGCACCCCTCCGAACAATAATCGGGATCATGCCAAAAATCAAACCCCTGTATGGGTTGAGACTTAATAGCTAGGCGCACTTTTGCGAAAACGCCCGCCCAACAACCCAAATACCAGACTAGTCAATACCATTGAAACAAGAGCAAGCATCAAAAGAACACTATAGGAACTTTCCGACAAGACTCCAGCCTGAAGTCCTACGCCGAGCAACACTAATTCCACAAGACCTTTTGTATTCATCAGTACGCCAATCTCAATGGAAACATTTAGTCGCAACCCCAATACCCTGCCGGCAATATATGAGCCCAGAAACTTACCGAAAGTCCCCGCCAGCAGGAACAACAGCAACCACAACCAAAAATCTGGCTCGCCGAAAGCATTCAGTGAAACCTGGATACCCGACCCGGCAAAAAAGATCGGAGTAAGAAACAGATGACCGAACCTCCCGATCCATCGACGCCATGCCTGCTCCATTGAGAACAGGTCGTGAAACACGTATGCCGCCATGACCGCGCCGATAGCCTGGTGAAATCCGAGCATCGCGGTAACCTGCGCTGATGTCAGGCAGTAGACAAAGGTAAGCGCGACACGGGAACGTTCACTTAGCGCAGTGTGACCGATCCATTTTTTCAACAATGGGCGGACCACTAGGAACATCAGACCGGCATAAGCCACAAGACCGCCTACCCTGAACACGCTCTCGAACACGCCAGCCGACCCACCGGACTGCAATGCCAACACCAGCGCTAGTGCAAGCCAAGCGAACACATCGGTGTACACCGCCGCCGAGAGCGCCAATCGACCAGCTTGTCCGTCGATGCCCGGATGCTCCTGGATAATCCTCACCAATACCGGCAGCGCAGTCACCGACAGTGCAACACCACAGAAGATCACGTAGGACCAATAAGGCTGCGTCGGCGCGATGGACGCCTTCGACCAGGCACCAATGACACAGCCCAGGAAAAACGACAGCACGATTCCGAGGCTCGCAATCAAGGCCGGAGCACGCTGCGTTCCCCGTTGCTGTCCGACACCTGCGGCATGCCAGGGCACTTCGACCATCAGTATGATCAACCCCAGTTCGCCTAGCGCCCGGACAATCTCCATCGAGTTGGGTGTCAGCACCTTCGCCGACACTTGCGGAAACCATGCCCCCAGTAACGTGGGCCCCAGCAGTATGCCGGCAACAATTTCCCCGACAACCCGGCTCTGGCCAAGCATTGTCGCCACACGACCGCAGACTGCACAGGCAAGCAAAATCAAACACACCAGCACTAACCAGCTCGACATGGATTTCCCCTCACCCAAGACCCGCCGTTGATCCTCTAGCTAGGCAAGCACCAGCTTCAGACGCTCATGAACGGTTTCCGCATCTCTGCGCAGTACTTCAGGATCTGTATGGATGAGATAGACAAAACCCCAGGTCGACAGAAAGTCCCGCGTTGCCTCGATGACCTCGCCCTTCTCCACGAGAAAGCCAAGTTCATGGAACGAATCGAGATGCTTGACCAGCTTGATACCTTCAATTCCCGTCACAGTGCCGCTCTGTTCAGAAATCAGGCAACAGATACAGAAATGTTTGTCGTAGTGCGGGACCGCCAAGCTTAGTGGTGCATGACCCAGGTAGATATCTATGTTGAGGTCGTAGCAGTTCAGCCCGGTGCACAACTCGATTAACGAAGGTACATTCGCCCCGGGCAGTCGACCGTTCTGTTCGATGATGAAGTGTCCCGCCGGGTTTATCTTGAACTCAAGATCATTGATCCCGACATTGGCTTCGATGGCCGAATTGACCCGAGATACGTAGGCAAATGCCTCGCGTGCCTGATCGCTTATGGGCGAAATGGATCGAATATTGCGATAGACGCTGGGGTTGTCGCCAACCCGGATCTTTTCGTATTCCGCGAAGCAGAGAATCTGTCGCCCCATCGCTCCCAGATTCGCCGTAACGATGAAGTATTCAGGGCCTTCGACATATGCCTCCACCAGTGCATACTTTTCCTCTTGTGCCCCAGGCTCAAAATTGCTTTCGATAGCCGCCAGTGCCTTGTACGTATCACTCCTAGACTGGCAAACCTTAACATTCCTCGCACCTGTGCCCAGGGTCGGTTTGACCACCACGGGGAATGCAATTCCCAGATCATGCCCCTCGGCCAGTTCATCCATGGACAGCCTGAACGCAGGCATCACCGGAACTCCCTCTTGTTGCAGGCGATGCTTCATTTCAAGCTTGTTCATCCGGGCCAAATAGGTCGGGACCGGATTGCCTGCCAGCCCCAGGTGGGCCGCCAAACGGTCACAGATTCGCAGTGCAGAATCGGAACCGGGGATAACCGCATGCACATTCTTTCCCGCTATGCTGACCTTGGCCTGCTCCAGGCTCTCGACATGTACGACCTCGTCAAAACCGTCCACCCCATGAAGCTTCTGCAAACGCCCCGGAAAATGCTTGCGTGTGACCAGGGCCAATGCGTGATACCCCTTGCGGCGAATATCCTGTCCGTAGCGCCGTCCCGAGCTGATCGGGTCGATGACGACCACTGTTTGTCCTTGAGTGCTCATCCCAGGCTCCGCATGGTCTTGTACATGAACTGGTAGTAACGCAGCGCGACGTTGTAGCGGATCATTACTCCCAGCGAGAGTTCACGTACCACATCCTCGCCACCCGCCGCGTAATGCTGCAGCACTGTTTCGTACCAAGCGGCGCTGTGCCTGGTGTCGATGCTGATATGGGCCTTGTGATAGGCAATCACGTCTTTTGGCAAGCCAAGGCGCTCCATGGCCGCCGTAGTGGCGCCAAAGCGTACCGGCGCCGATCCCTCCACCAACCCCATCGCACCAATGAGGCGCATGTTGTACTCGCGGCGTACGGCCCACATCAGCAGGATGTTGCCATTCATCAGACATTCAAGTGGTGGCAACTCCACACTGATACCCGTCTTGTCCAATAGGTCCCGCATGTAGCTGGACGAAGTGCGGAACATTGTGGTGTGCACGGCGGCAAAGTCACCATTGCCCATTTCATCCCAATAGTTCTCGCCGGCGACCATCTTGCAATGAATCGGCATTCCCAATTGCGCCACTGCCATTAGGTCATCGAACGAACCATCGACCATTTCTTCCATGCAGATGTAGTAAGCGACTTGTTCGATACTGGCCTGATGGCGCATGAAGTCCACGAAGAATCGGATATCTTCGTTGATCTTTTTCTCGCACATCACGTACCACGGGAGAAACTCTTCCTGCGTGGTGGGCAGCTCCCGCAGATCCACCAGGCGCTCCTCAGCGGCAGTCCATTCATCCTCGAGGCATTCCACAACGTTGCGAGACAACCTGACCGACTGTCGTGCGGCGACCAACTGTGCCGGGTCACCGAGAAAACAGCGGTAATAGTCGGCGAGTTTCTTTTGAGTATCACGAGCCAATTGTGTCATTTCCCCTCCTCAGTACAGAACTGTCGGCAATTCACTGGAGCGCAGGTCAAAAGCGTCATGGGACGGCCCAACCTCGTACAATCTCGTGAGGCGGTTGTGGGCTTCGAGAAGGGTGGGGACATGGCCTTCCTCGACCCACCACAACACCATCCGAGGGCTTGAGATGGGATTGAACCACTCCCTCCCACGCCGCATGAGCGCCTTGTGCGGGGTGTTGTAGAGAAAGTCCTTGAGCGACTCGACATTCCTCCACAGCGAGAGCGTGTAGAGATAGCCCTCGCCCCATAACTGATCCAGGAGCGGCTGGTCCTCATCGGTCTCACGCCAGATGAATCCCGGATGCTGTTCCGCCAAACCGTTCACATAACCGGTCGAGCTATAGAATCCTTCCATTCTTCTGTCCCCTTTGGGGAACCTGGGCTTCACAAGATCGAACTGTGCAAGTCTTCGTTTCATGACGCCTCCCAGCTTTGGACTTCAATAATGTTTCTATCGGGATCACGGACGTAAACAAAAGTGCAAACACCCACCCCCTCGACAGGTTGTTTCGCCAACTTGCCAAGCAGCCATCCGCCTGCCCCGATCACTTTTGCGCATACCGCTTCAAGATCAGAAACTTCGAATGCGACGTGGGTAAAACCACGCGAATTGGCAAACTTTTCCGGCGCGCCTCGGAAGTCGCCATACTGGAATACTTCCAGCGTTGGACCGTCATCCCCGTACCCTGGCAGTCGAAGATGAAGGCCTTCGATCTCTGGTTGGACCAATCCAGTTCCATCTGCAACTGATTGCCCTGAAAGCCGACGCACGGGGCCGACTGGAACACAGCCGAAAACATCAATATAGAATCTGGCTATCTTTCTCCAGTCGCTTGCGACGAGGTTAGTATGTGAATACTTGACCTTGGCCATGCTTACCCCCGAACTTAGTCTCGAAAGACAAAAGTCTCATGCTCGACTTGCCGATCCTTATCCCGCGCCCGTTCCCACGTGGTATTGAGAATGATACGAACTACATCTTGAGTCAGCGGCTTTACCCGATGCAGCGTGGTATCGGCCTTAAGCAGATAAACATCACCAGTGAGGTGAAAGTAAGAGTCGATCTTGTTTTCCACCAACAGGTTTTCTACCCGGGGGGACTGCTTGTCCCAATTAGTATGTGGTACGCACTCCAGCAGCCCTCCGGCCTCAAGCGCCGGGGCTTCGACGATCCAAATGATCGTGTAGGGGTAGTCGCCCCAATGCCAACCATGGGTATCGCCTGACTTGTGCTGGCTGTTGATGATGAAGTTATCCCATTTCCATGGAGTTGGGATAACTTCCTCCTTGACTATATGCCCTATCAAACTCATCAAGTAACGAGACTTATAAGCATTCGGAATATATCGTCCATGAGCCTCGATGCTTTCTTGGGGAACATTGCTCAAGTAACGCGGGGTATTACCGGTTGACTCAATTAAAAAATCCCGGCGCTTGGAAAAATTTGCCAACAGATACTTTACATCCTCAGAAATTCGATCTCGCACATCAGGATCGATCAAGTGATTTATTTTTAAGTACCCATCTCTGGCGAACCGATGTTGCTCCCAAAAAAAGTCGCGACCTTCGAAAGGGTCTGTTTCCAGTATATCCTTCCCCTGCTCCATACCTTTTTTAACAGCAGCACTATCTGACATAAGAACACTCCGCACTTATCAAGGGGTCATGCATTTACCAACAGATTCAAATCCTAACCCCTAACTTTGCACGGATACACCCCACACACAGACTTGCACTCGTTCCTCAAACCATATAATTCACTCTTAAAAGTATCGCACCTTAATACTTCTGGTCAGATAGCCGACCTGACTGGAGGCGGTGGAAGCAGCGAGAAACCGATGGTGAGCCCGCGGTTGACCGTTGTCCCTTGGGCGCTGCTCTCTATTTAGTTGGCATCGCGGTAAGCACTTCGCCTCAACTGACTCGCGCTAACTCTTTGCTGCCCGACCGCGCATTCCTGGGTACCTGAGGCGGCTGGAGTTGTGGATAAAGTCGAGAAGACCCAAATTACTGACCAGCAATAGCAGGTGTTTCGGGTTTCGATGGTGTGCGCAAGCGAGAAGTGACGCACTTCGGCAAAGGTCGGCACCGGGGAGATGCTTAACGCCGCCAGGCTCGAGCCCCAAGGGCCACGACGGCGACCTTGAAGGAGTGTCGACGGTTGAGATTTATCGTGCACTTCTTATCAGATTTGAGCGCTCGAACATGGCCAGCGCCTCTAGGTAGTCGCGGCGGCGGCCAATGGATGGCCGCCAAGAAGTGAGACTAATAAGCCATCGAGAAGGTGCGATGACATGGGTCATGGTCCGATCACACATCAATTTCGGAAATGGACTACATCATCAAACGCCAGCTACCTGTTAGCTTCACGAAAAAGCCTACGGATGGTGCCCCGATGAACAATAACTACAGCCGTGTCGCAATCTTCATGTGCGTATTCTTACTGGCAGCATGGTCAATGGCTGAACCTTTAAAAGCCTCCCCTGCCATCACCGCCGAAGCCGCCCGGACAATGACCGCCGCCGCCGAGCGCGCCGCCCGCGCCCAGGGCTACGCCATCGTCATCAGCATTGTCGACAACCATGGCAACCTCAAGCACTTCCACCGTATGGACGGCGCCAGCAGCGGCAGCATTCAGGTAGCACAGCTCAAGGCCATGACCTCGGCCCGCTTTCCGCTTTCTTCCAGATCGCTCGCAGACAGAAGTGCCGGGCTTCCCGCCAACCCCTACGCGTCATTGCCGGGCTTCACTCTGCTAGGCGGCGGCCTGCCGATCATGGACGCCAACGGTCAGCATATCGGCGGCATCGGTATCAGCGGCGCGACGCCCGAGCTGGATGCGCAGTTCGCCCAAGCTGCGCTGGATGACGACGACGTCTGAACTGGCACAGGTTCTCTGTGCGGCAGGGACTTGGAAAAATTTTTTTGGGTACTTGAGGCGGCTTATTGATAGCTATCAATGGATAAGGCTAGTCAAGAATCGAGAAGGTGCTACGCCCTATCGCAGCAGATGCTGCCGCTATCAGGTACCGCGTCGCCTGCTTCGCGGGCCAGCCCGCCCTCATAGAACAACAGATAACTTATTGATTTAGCAGGGGCTCTGTGGGAGCGGGCGTGTCGAGGCGTCGAACCGCCGCGAACACCGGCGCAGCCGGTGCCGTCCACCGCGTTGGATTCTTCGCGGGCGCGCCCGCTCCCACAGAGGCCGCGTCGCGCTTACGAATTGAGTTCTCTGCGCGACAGCGCAGCCCATAGGGCTGGGTGATCTCCCACAGGTGCTGCGCATGCTTCGAGATAACGCGGCACCTGTGCAGGCTGTGTGGGAGCGGCTTCAGCCGCGAACACCGGCAACGCCGGTGCCATCCACCGCTGGCCAATCAGCAAGGCGGCAGGTTGCGCACCACATTCAGCGCCGCGCTGCTCTGGGCCACCGGCATGATCTCGACGGTATTGATGTTCACATGCGCCGGCTGCTCGGCGATCCAGGCCACCGTAGCAGCGATGTCCTCCGGCAGAAGGGCTTGCACATCACGATAGAGGGCTTGCACGGCATCCAGGTCGCCATTCAGGCGCACCATCGAGAAGTCGGTGCCTGAGCACAGCCCCGGCTCGATGTTGCTCACCCGCACGCGGGTGCCCGCCAGGTCGGCGCGCAGGTTGAGGCTGAACTGGCGGACGAAGGCCTTGCTGGCGCCATACACGTTCCCGCCCGGGTAGGGATAGGTGCCGGCGATAGAGCCGATGTTGATGATCATGCCGCTGTCGGCTTCCACCATCTGCGGCAGGATCTTGTGGGTAACCATGGCCAGGCCGGTGATGTTGGTGTCGATCATCCGCTGCCAGTTTTCCGCGCTGCTGGCCTGGGCACGGTCTACGCCCAGCGCCAATCCGGCGTTGTTGACCAGCAGATCGATCTGCAGGGAAGCATCACGAATCTGCTCGACCGCCGTTTCAAGCGACATCGGGTCGGTGACATCCAGCGCCAGCGGAATGAAATTGACGCCAAGTTCTGCCTCCAGGGCCCGCAGTTTGTCCATGCGCCGGGCGCCACCAATCACGCGGTAGCCTTTGCCGATCAGGCTGCGGCAGATAGCCCGGCCAAAGCCCGAGGAGGCGCCGGTTGCGAATGCGGTTTTCATCAGTTGTCTCCTATGGATTGGATCAGACCAGGTACTTCACGCCCAGGCTGGTGAACAGGCAGAGCATCGAGAACACCAACGCCTTGCGCACCACTTCGTTGCCTTTACGCAGGGTCAGGGCGCTGCCCATGTGGTTACCGAGGATGTTGCAGGCCACCAGCGGCAACGCCAGCAGGTAGACAACCTTGCCGGCAATCACGAAGGCCACCAGGGCCCCAATGTTGGAAGCGAAGTTGAAGGTTTTGGAGTTGGCCGAAGTGGACACCAGGTCCATGCGCAGCAGGTAATGGAAGGCGATGATGAACATGCTGCCGGTACCGGGGCCTAAAAAACCGTCATAGAAACCAATGGCCAGGCAGGTCAGCGGCACCACCGTATACAGCATGCGCGATGACAGTTCGCGCTCCTCGACCGGGCGGTCCTTGGGGGTGAGGAAAATGAGGATGCCGAACGGGATCAGCGCCAGGATGATCTTGCCTACTGCCTCTTGGGAGATAGACACGATCAGGTGCGCCCCCAGGTAGGCTCCGAGCAGCGAGAACGGCACCCCGACCAGCGCTACCTGCCAGACCATCTTGCTATTGGCCAGGAAGTTGCGGATGGCCGCCAGCGTGCCGAGGGTACTGACCAGTTTTTCCTGGCCCAGGGCCACCTGGGGCGGCATGCCAACCAGCAGAAAGCCTGGCACCAGAAACAACCCGCCACCACCGGCAATGCTGTCGACGAAGCCGGCAATGAAGGCGATCGCGCCGAGCATGAAGATCGCCAGCACCCAATGTTCCGCCCAGAAGGCGCCTAACAGCTCCATGGCATTACTCCCTTGCATCCGCATATTGAATCGATTCAATTATTGTATTTACAAAAATATAATCGATTCAATTTATTTTTCACACGTCCGCGCTACGAATTGATGCGACTTAATTAACACTATGATTTCATTAGATTTTATTAGAATCGCTAGCGCATAGTCTCAATGGCGAGAGCCTGCGGATCGCCATGCACCGCACCTACATGACGAACACGAACGACTCAATCGAGGTAGTTTATGCGCAAGAATCTCAATTACACTCCTCAGACCTTTCGTGCTAGGCTTCCGCGTTCTCGCAGACTCTGGTGCCATTTCTATGTGGGTTCCTCATTACAGCGACCTGACGCAGCCGGTCTACCTGATGATCGCCGACGCCCTTGAGCAAGACATTGGCAGTGGTCGGCTGATGGCTGGCGAACGCTTGCCCACGCTCAAGGACCTGGCCGAATCACTGAAGGTGACCCCTGGCACCATCGGGCGCGCCTATGACGAAGCCGCCAAGCGCGGCCTGGTGGTGGGCGAAGTCGGCCGCGGTACATTCGTGCTGCAGCAGCGGCAGGTGCAAAGCCCTACCCCAGCCGCACGACCGAAACCCGCAAGCACCGAGCGCGAGAGCGGCCAGATCGACCTATCGATCATCAAGCCCAACGACGCCCACATGACCGACTGGCTGCGCGGGGCCATCAATGAACTGGCCGAGTCGCCTGACCTGGCTCAGGTGTTGGACTATGTCACCGAGGGCGGCCACGCGACCCACAAGCAAGCCGGCGCAGCCTGGATCCAGCGCTGGTTGCCGGAGGCACGCTGGCAGCAGGTGGTGCTGACTGCCGGCGCCCAGCACGGCCTGCTGGTGGCCATCAGCAGCCTGTCGAAGAGCGATGATGTGGTGCTGTGCGAGTCGTTCTGCTACCCAGGTATCATCTCGCTGGCCCACAGCATGGGCCGCCGCCTGCGGGGCGTGGCCATGGACGAGTACGGGCTGGTTCCCGAGGCGCTGCGCGCGGCGTGCCTGGAGCACCGCCCTTCGCTGCTGGTTTGCGTCACCACACACCAGAACCCGACCAACTCGATCATGCCCCATGCGCGGCGCGAGGCCATCGCTGAAATCGCCCGCGAATTCGACCTGTTCATCGTCGATGACGACATCTACGGTTTTCTCGAACCAGCACCGGATTACAAGCCGCTTGCCGCGTATGCCCCTGAGCGCTCGGTGTACCTCACCAGCCTGTCCAAGAGTGTGCTGCCGGCACTGCGCATCGGTTACCTGTACGCCCCACCGCAAACCCTGTCGCGGCTATCGTCGATGGTACGTAGCAGCGTCTGGATGCCCTCACCGTTGATGGCACAACTGGCCAGCAACCTGATCAACAGCGGTATGGCCGACCAGTTGGTGCAGGTACAGCAGCAGGAAGCGGCCGAACGCCAGCAAATGGCCCGAGAGATCCTGGGCAAGTACAGAATCCGCAGCCAGCCCAACAGTTTCCACATCTGGCTGGAGCTGCCCGAGCCCTGGACCAGTGACGAGTTCGCCAATCTGGCGCGCAGTAATGGCGTCACGGTAGTCAGTGGCAGCCAGTTCCTGCCCGAGCGCAGCCATGCCACCTGCGCCGTGCGTATCGCCCTGATGGCGCCCAGCCGCCAGGAGCTGGGCTTTGCCCTGACCAAACTGGTTAGCCTGCTGGATTCGCCGGAGCCGCGGTTGTTCTATTGATCAGACTTGGTACTTGACCAAATCCGGGGCCGCGCAAGCTGTTTAGATTTTGAGGAAGACAGTTGCTCCCACAGGCCATAAAAAACCCAGGGCAAATGCCCTAATGCCAGTCAGTTAAGCGATTGGGGCCGCTTTGCGGCCCATCGCCGGCAAGCCGGGCTCCCACAGGAACAGTGCAGACCTCAAGCTTTGCGCGGTCCCTGTGGGAGCTGGCTTGCCGGCGATGGGCTGCACAGCAGCCCCAATGTGCCTTATAGGCTTAACTGACTGGCATTAATTAGGGCAAATCCCCGGGTTTCTGACCTGGCTGAACGCCTACCGCTCTGATCAGAACGGAATATCGTCATCGAAGCTGTCAAAGTCGGCCGCCGGCTGCGGTGCAGGCTGCTGCGGCGCCGGGCGCTGAGGGGCCTGTTGCGGGCGCGGGGCCTGCTGGCGTGGGGCCTGGTTGTACTGCTGCTGGCCACCGCCGTAGTTGCCGCCACCCTGGTTGTACGGGTCACCGCCCTGCTGCTGGTTCTGCGGACGGCCGCCGAGCAACTGCATGGTGCCGTTGATGTCGACGATGATCTCGGTGGTGTAGCGCTTGATACCGTCTTTTTCCCACTCGCGGGTCTGCAGCTTGCCTTCGATGTAGCACTGCGAACCCTTGCGCAGGTACTCGCCAGCGATTTCGGCAACCTTGCCGAACAGCGACACACGGTGCCACTCGGTACGCTCGACCTTCTGGCCCGACTGCTTGTCGGTCCACTGCTCGCTGGTAGCCAGGCTCAGGTTGGTCACGGCGTTACCGTTGGGCAGGTAGCGGACTTCGGGATCCTGGCCACAAGTGCCGACCAGAATGACTTTGTTAACCCCACGGGCCATAACGTTCTCCTAGGCTTCGCACGCCGAAGAGGCTGGATTCACCAGTCGCTCGAGGGTCGCACGGTCCAAAATTTTCGTATCCAGTTTGATATAGATGGCCGCTTCCTCAGCAACCACCACAGCGTCGGTCACACCCGGCACGGCCATCAGTCGCTCGGTCAGGCCGGCTTCCCGGGCCGCCTCTGGCGTCAGCGGCATGCGCAAGCTGGTCACATACGGCGGCTCGTTCATGGACAACGCGACGATCAGCCAGATTGCACACAACACCGCACAGCCGAGGAATACCGTGTCCAGCCCACCGTGCTGGAACAGCCAGCCACCCAGAATTCCACCCAGTGCCGCACCAAGGAACTGGCTGGTGGAATAAACCCCCATTGCCGTACCCTTGCCACCGGCAGGCGACACCTTGCTCACCAGCGAAGGCAGCGAGGCCTCCAGCAGGTTGAATGCGGTAAAGAATACCACGGTGCCAATCACCAGTCCGCGCAAACCGTCAGCCCACTCCCAGAAGTATATCTCTGTCAGCAGCAGGACACTGACTGCACCGGCCAACACACGCTTCATCTTGCGCTTTTTTTCGCCGTAGATGATGAACGGCACCATTGCAAAAAATGAGATGAACAGTGCGGTCAGGTAGACCCACCAATGCTGCTCTTTTGGCAGCCCGCCACGCTCGACGAAGGCCAGGGGCAGCGCGACGAAGCTGGCCATGAGGACGGCGTGCAGCACGAAGATGCTCACGTCCAGGCGCAAAAGGTCCGGATGACGCAGGGTCGGGCCGAGTGCTTTGTGCGCCACACCCGACTCGCGATGCTGCAGAAGGCTGTGGGTACTGGGCACGACGAAGGCGATCAGCAGGATGCCGACCAGGGCAAGCCCGGCAGTGGCCAGGAACAATCCTGACAAACCAAAGGCACTTGTCAGCAGTGGCCCGACGACCATGGCCACAGCAAACGACAGGCCGATGCTCATGCCGATCATGGCCATGGCCTTGGTCCGGTGTTGTTCACGGGTCAGGTCCGAGAGCAGCGCCATGACGGCAGCCGAAATTGCCCCGGCACCTTGCAGGATGCGCCCCGCGATCACCCCCCAGATAGAGTCGGCCTGGGCCGCCAGGACGCTGCCCAGGGCAAAGATCACCAACCCCAGGTAGATGATCGGGCGCCGCCCGATGCGGTCGGAAATCATCCCGAACGGAATCTGCAATACCGCCTGGGTCAGGCCATAGGCCCCAATAGCCAGGCCAATCAGCGCAGGTGTGGCACCGGCCAGGTCCATGCCGTAGGTGGCCAGTACCGGCAAGACCATGAACATGCCCAGCATACGAAAGGCAAAGACCAGGGCCAGGCCACCAGCAGCGCGGGTTTCGCTGCTGCTCATGCGCTCGTTGTGGGTGTCATGCATGGCGTAACCTCGTGTGAACCGGCGGCGATTCTATCAGTCCGACAGCTTGACGGCATCTACGCGACGCTTTGCCGCGTACTGGCAGGGGGCCGTATAATTCTTTGTTTATGCCCGCCAAGCGAGGCCGCAGTGGACAAGATCCTGATTCGTGGGGCACGTACCCACAACCTGAAGAACATCGACCTGACCTTGCCCCGGGACAAGCTGATCGTGATCACCGGCCTGTCCGGTTCCGGCAAGTCTTCGCTGGCGTTCGATACCCTGTACGCCGAAGGCCAGCGCCGCTACGTGGAATCGTTGTCGGCCTACGCCCGGCAATTCCTGTCGATGATGGAAAAGCCCGACGTCGACACCATCGAAGGTCTGTCCCCGGCAATCTCCATCGAACAGAAATCGACGTCGCATAACCCGCGCTCGACGGTCGGCACCATCACCGAAATCTACGACTACCTGCGCCTGCTGTACGCCCGCGTCGGTACCCCACGCTGCCCGGACCACGACATTCCGCTGGAGGCGCAAACCGTCAGCCAGATGGTCGACCTGGTGCTGGAGCGCCCCGAAGGCAGCAAGCTGATGCTTCTGGCGCCGGTGGTGCGCGAGCGCAAGGGCGAGCACCTGGCAGTGTTCGATGAAATGCGCGCGCAGGGTTTCGTACGCGCCCGGGTCAACGGCAAGCTCTATGAGCTTGATGAGTTGCCCAAGCTAGATAAGCAGAAGAAGCACAGCATCGATGTGGTAGTAGACCGCTTCAAGGTGCGCGCCGACCTGCAGCAGCGCCTGGCCGAATCGTTCGAAACCGCGCTGAAACTGGCCGACGGGATTGCCCTGGTGGCACCGATGGACGACGAGCAAGGCGAAGAGACGATCTTCTCCGCCCGTTTCGCCTGCCCGGTGTGCGGCCACGCGATCAGCGAGCTTGAGCCCAAGCTGTTTTCCTTCAACAACCCAGCGGGTGCCTGCCCGACTTGCGACGGCCTGGGTGTGAAGCAGTTCTTCGACACCAAGCGCCTGGTCAATGCCGAGCTTACCTTGGCCGAGGGTGCCATCCGCGGCTGGGACCGCCGCAACGTGTACTACTTCCAGATGCTCGGCTCACTGGCGGCACACTACGGCTTCAGCCTGGAAGAGCCATTTGGCGAGCTGTCTGCCGAGCACCAGAAGGTGATCCTGCAAGGCAGCGGCAAGCACAGTGTCGACTTCAAGTACCTCAACGACCGCGGCGATATCGTCAAGCGCTCGCACCCGTTCGAAGGCATTGTGCCGAACTTGGAGCGCCGCTACCGCGAGACCGAATCGGCCACCGTGCGTGAAGAACTGGCCAAGTTCCTCGGCACCCAGCCCTGCCCGGACTGCCGCGGCACCCGCCTGCGTCGCGAAGCGCGCCACGTGTGGGTTGGCGAGAAAACCCTGCCGGCGGTCACCAACCTGCCCATTGGCGATGCCAGCAGCTATTTTGCCGAACTGACCCTGACCGGCCGCCGCGGCGAAATTGCCTCGAAAATCCTCAAGGAAATCTGCGAACGCCTGCAATTCCTGGTCAACGTCGGCCTCGACTACCTCACCCTGGACCGCAGTGCCGACACCTTGTCGGGGGGCGAGGCCCAGCGTATTCGCCTGGCCAGCCAGATCGGCGCAGGCCTGGTGGGGGTGATGTACATCCTCGACGAACCGTCGATCGGCCTTCATCAACGCGACAACGACCGCCTGCTGGCTACGCTCAATCACCTGCGCGACCTGGGTAACACGGTCATTGTGGTGGAGCATGATGAAGACGCCATCCGCCTGGCGGACTACGTGGTGGACATCGGCCCAGGTGCGGGCGTACATGGCGGGCAGATCGTTGCCGAGGGTTCGCCGCAGGAGATCATGGACCATCCTGACTCGCTGACGGGCAAATACCTGTCAGGGCGCAAGAAGATCGTCGTGCCCGCCAAGCGCACGCCGCGCAACAAGAAGCTGCAACTCAAGCTGAAGGGGGCACGCGGCAACAACCTGCAGAATGTTGACCTCGAGGTGCCGATTGGCTTGTTGACGTGCGTGACCGGGGTATCTGGCTCGGGCAAATCGACGCTGATCAACAACACCCTGTACCCGCTGGCAGCGACCGCCCTGAATGGCGCGAGCAGCATCGAGGCGGCGCCGCACAGCAGCATGGACGGCCTGCAGCACCTGGACAAGGTCGTGGATATCGACCAGAGTCCGATTGGCCGTACGCCGCGCTCGAACCCGGCTACCTACACCGGCATTTTTACTCCGATCCGTGAGCTGTTCTCCGGCGTGCCCGAGTCGCGCTCCCGCGGTTATGGCCCTGGGCGCTTCTCGTTCAACGTCAAGGGCGGCCGCTGCGAGGCCTGCCAGGGCGATGGCTTGATCAAGGTGGAAATGCACTTCCTGCCCGACATCTACGTACCCTGCGACGTCTGCAAGAGCAAGCGCTACAACCGCGAGACCCTGGAGATCAAGTACAAGGGCAAGAACATCCACGAGGTGCTGGAGATGACCATCGAGGATGCCCGCGAGTTCTTCGATGCGGTGCCGGCGTTGGCGCGCAAGCTGCAAACACTGATGGACGTGGGTTTGTCCTACATCAAGCTGGGGCAATCAGCGACCACGCTGTCCGGTGGTGAGGCGCAGCGGGTGAAGCTGTCGCGTGAGCTGTCCAAGCGTGACACCGGCAAGACCCTGTATATCCTCGACGAGCCGACTACGGGCCTGCACTTTGCCGATATCCAGCAACTGCTGGATGTGCTGCACCGCCTGCGCGACCACGGCAACACCGTGGTGGTGATCGAGCACAACCTGGACGTAATCAAGACGGCCGACTGGCTGGTGGACCTGGGGCCTGAGGGTGGCTCCAAGGGTGGGCAGATCATTGCCTGCGGTACGCCGGAGGAACTGAGCGAGATGAAACAGTCGTATACCGGGTATTACCTGAAACCGCTGCTGGAGCGGGATCGGGCCTGAGGCATTTGGGGGCGCTTTGCGCCCCATCGCGACACAAGGCCGCTCCTACAGGCGATCGCATGAACCTTTGGGTTGCGCGATCGCCTGTAGGAGCGACCTTGTGTCGCGATGGGCTGCAAAGCAGCCCCCGGCTATTACATCTGCGATTGCAGGTAATTTTCCAGGCCAATGGCCTTGATCAGACCCTGCTGCTTTTCCAGCCAGTAGGTATGATCTTCTTCAGTGTCGGCCAACTGCGCACGCAGAATGTCGCGGCTGACATAGTCCTTGTGCAATTCGCACAACTCGATGCCTTTGCACAACGCAGCGCGCACTTTGTATTCAAGCTTGAGGTCGGCTTCGATCATTTCCGGCACGGTGCTGCCGACTTCCAGGTCGTCTGCACGCATGTCAGGCGTACCTTCGAGCATGAGGATACGACGCATCAGCGCATCAGCGTGTTGCGCCTCTTCTTCCATCTCGTGGTTGATACGCTCGTAGAGTTTGGACAGGCCCCAGTCTTCGTACATGCGCGAATGAATGAAGTACTGGTCGCGTGCCGCCAGTTCGCCCTTCAGCAGCGTGACGAGGTAGTTGATTACGTCTGGATGGCCTTGCATCGCCCTGTTTCTCCATGTGGAAGCTTCTATGCCACATAGTGTGAACCAGCTTTTGCCCAGGGTCACTGAAAAACGCGCGAACCGTGCAAAAAATCGTCTAAACAGTAGTGATATTCATTGAAAAACCGCCCAAATGAGGGCGGTTCTTCTTATCACTTCGAGTTAAGCGAGATTCACGCCCAACGCCTTGGCGATGCCTTCGCCATAGGCCGGGTCGGCCATGAAGAAATACTGCAACTGGCGCTGGATGACATCGTCACTGACACCCGCCATGGCCCCGGCGATGTTGCTGATCAGCAGCGCCTTCTGCTCGTTGCTCATCAAGCGGAACAGCGCGCCGGCGTGGCTGTAGTAGTCGTTGTCCTCACGGTGATCATGGCGGTCCGCTGCACCGGTGAGCGCCAGTGCAGGTTCAGCGTGACGCGGTGACTGCTTGGGTGCGTCGGCGTAGCTGTTAGGCTCGTAATTCGGCGCCGCGCCATAACTGCCGGTCGCCATGGAGCCGTCGCGCTGGTAGCTGTGCACAGCGCAGCGCGGTGCATTCACCGGCAGTTGCTGGTGGTTGGTACCGACACGGTAGCGGTGGGCGTCAGCGTAGGCGAACACGCGGCCCTGCAGCATGCGGTCGGGTGACAGACCAACGCCAGGCACCATGTTGCTTGGCCCAAACGCTGCTTGCTCGACTTCAGCGAAATAGTTGAGCGGGTTTCGGTTAAGCTCCAGCACCCCCACCTCGATCAGCGGGTAGTCCTTCTGCGACCAGGTCTTGGTAACGTCGAACGGGTTTTCCTCACGGCTCGCCGCCTCCGCTTCGCTCATGACCTGCATGCACACGGTCCAACGCGGGTAGTCGCCACGCTCGATGGCTGCAAACAAGTCGCGCTGAGCATAGTCCGGATCGGTACCGGCCAGGCGTGCCGCTTCTGCGGGGGCGAGGTTCTTGATGCCTTGCTGGGTCTTGAAGTGCCACTTCACCCAGGTGCGCTCGCCTTGCTGGTTGATCAGGCTGTAGGTGTGGCTGCCAAAGCCGTGCATGTGGCGATAGCCATCCGGGATGCCTCTATCCGAGAACAGAATGGTCACCTGATGCAGCGCTTCAGGCGAATGCGACCAGAAGTCCCACATCATCTGGGCGTTCTTGAGGTTGGTCTGTGGGTGGCGCTTCTGGGTGTGGATAAAGTCCGGGAACTTCAACGGGTCGCGAATGAAGAACACGGGGGTGTTGTTGCCCACAATGTCCCAGTTGCCTTCTTCGGTATAAAACTTTACAGCGAAGCCACGCGGGTCACGCTCGGTATCGGCTGAACCACGCTCGCCACCAACGGTGGAAAAACGCAGGAAGGTTTCGGTTTGCTTGCCGATTTCGCCGAAAAGCTTGGCGCTGGTGTAGGCCGTTATATCGCGGGTGACGGTGAAGGTGCCGTACGCACCCGAACCCTTGGCGTGTACGCGGCGCTCCGGAATGTTCTCGCGATTGAAATGGGCGAGCTTCTCGATGAGGTGGAAGTCGTCGAGCAACAATGGGCCACGTGGGCCGGCGGAGCGGGAGTTCTGGTTGTCGGCTACTGGTGCACCGCTGGCGGTGGTAAGAGTCTTGCTCATGGGCTCTCCTTATCGGTCTTGGAACGCCGGCTGATCGGCTATGGGGAGAGTATCGATGAGCCGGACTACGAGAACAAATTCATTAGATGACTTGTATCAATAGAAATAAACAATAGTTGCAGACACAAAAAACCGGGCACTAGGCCCGGTTCTTTGTAGCAGACAGAACGTCTTACTCAGCAGCTTCTACAGCACCGCCGACAGGACGATCAACCAGCTCGACGTACGCCATAGGCGCGTTGTCGCCAGCGCGGAAACCGCACTTCAGGATGCGCAGGTAGCCGCCCTGACGGGTGGCGTAGCGCTTGCCCAGGTCGTTGAACAGTTTGCCAACAGCGGACTTCGAACGGGTACGGTCGAAGGCCAGACGACGGTTAGCAACGCTGTCTTCCTTGGCCAGGGTGATCAGCGGCTCGGCAACGCGGCGCAGTTCCTTGGCTTTCGGCAGGGTGGTTTTGATCAGCTCGTGCTCGATCAACGACACTGCCATGTTCTGGAACATAGCCTTGCGGTGAGAGCTGGTACGGCTCAGGTGACGTCCACTTTTACGATGACGCATGATTCATTCCTTACCAAACACTACGTTCGGTGATTACGACGATCAGGCGGTCGCCTTGTCGTCTTTCTTAAGACTTGCAGGCGGCCAGTTGTCGAGGCGCATGCCGAGAGACAGACCACGAGAGGCCAGGACGTCCTTGATTTCAGTCAGGGACTTCTTGCCGAGGTTAGGAGTTTTCAACAGCTCTACTTCGGTACGCTGAATCAGGTCGCCGATGTAGTAGATGTTCTCCGCCTTCAGGCAGTTGGCCGAACGTACAGTCAGTTCCAGGTCGTCAACCGGACGCAGCAGGATCGGATCGATCTCGTCTTCCTGCTCGACTACGACAGGCTCGCTGTCACCTTTGAGGTCGACGAACGCGGCCAGCTGCTGTTGCAGGATGGTCGCAGCGCGGCGGATAGCCTCTTCAGGGTCCAGGGTGCCGTTGGTTTCCAGATCAATGACCAGTTTGTCCAGGTTGGTACGCTGTTCAACACGGGCGTTCTCGACCACATAGGCGATACGACGCACCGGGCTGAACGAAGCGTCCAACTGCAGACGGCCAATGCTACGGCTTTCGTCTTCGTCGGTTTGACGGGAGTCGGCCGGCTCGTAACCACGACCACGAGCTACAGTGAGCTTCATGTTCAGGGCGCCGTTCGACGCCAGGTTCGCGATTACGTGATCGGGGTTGACGATCTCGACATCGTGATCCAGCTGAATATCGGCAGCGGTAACCACCCCCGAACCCTTTTTCGACAAGGTCAGCGTAACTTCGTCACGACCGTGCAGTTTGATAGCCAGGCCTTTCAGGTTCAACAGGATTTCAATGACGTCTTCCTGAACACCTTCGATCGCGGAGTACTCATGGAGTACGCCATCGATCTCGGCCTCGACTACTGCACAGCCAGGCATGGAGGACAACAGGATGCGGCGCAGCGCGTTGCCCAGGGTATGGCCGAAACCACGCTCGAGAGGCTCGAGCGTAATCTTGGCGCGGGTCGGACTGACTACCTGCACATCAATATGGCGGGGAGTCAGGAACTCATTTACCGAAATCTGCATGGATGCACCTATTTTCTAGCCCTTACTTGGAGTAGAGCTCGACAATCAGGTTCTCGTTGATGTCGGCAGACAGGTCGCTGCGAGCAGGAACGTTCTTGAAAACGCCCGACTTTTTGGCAGCATCCACGTCAACCCACTCAACGCGGCCACGCTGGGCGCAGAGTTCAAGGGCTTGAACAATGCGCAGCTGGCTCAGCGACTTCTCGCGAACCGCGACCACGTCACCCGGACGAACTTGGTAGGATGGAATGTTTACAGTTTTACCGTTGACGCTGATCGCTTTGTGCGAAACCAGCTGACGGGACTCGGAACGAGTCGAGCCGAAGCCCATACGGTAAACGACGTTATCCAGACGGCACTCGAGCAGTTGCAGCAGGTTCTCACCGGTTGCGCCTTTTTTCGAGGCAGCAGCTTGGTAGTAACCGCGGAACTGACGCTCCAGAACACCGTAGATACGACGAACTTTTTGTTTCTCACGCAGCTGGGTGCCGTAGTCGGACTGACGGCCACGGCGCTGGCCGTGGATACCTGGGGCTGCTTCGATGTTGCACTTCGATTCCAGAGCGCGAACGCCGCTCTTCAGGAACAGGTCAGTGCCTTCACGACGAGACAGTTTGCATTTTGGACCAATGTAACGTGCCATTCTTCTGTCTCCTGATTACACGCGACGCTTCTTCGGCGGACGGCACCCGTTGTGCGGGATAGGCGTCACGTCGGTGATGCTGGCGATCTTGTAGCCGCAGCTGTTCAATGCACGAACGGCGGACTCACGACCTGGACCTGGACCCTTGACGTTTACGTCGAGGTTTTTCAGACCGTATTCCAGCGCAGCTTGACCAGCACGCTCAGCAGCAATCTGAGCTGCGAACGGGGTGGATTTGCGCGAACCACGGAAACCCGAACCACCGGAGGTCGCCCAGGACAAAGCATTGCCCTGACGGTCGGTGATGGTCACGATGGTGTTGTTGAAAGATGCATGGATGTGGGCGATGCCATCAACCACTGTCTTTTTAACTTTTTTACGAGGACGAGCAGCAGGTTTTGCCATGTCTATATTCCTGGGCGATTACTTGCGGATCGGCTTACGCGGGCCCTTACGGGTGCGTGCGTTGGTCTTGGTGCGCTGACCGCGAACCGGCAGACCTTTACGATGACGCAGGCCGCGGTAGCAACCCAGGTCCATCAAGCGCTTGATCTTCATGTTGACGTCACGACGCAGGTCACCTTCAGTGGTGAACTTCGCGACTTCGCCACGCAGGGTTTCGATTTGCTCGTCGCTCAGATCCTTGATCTTTGCGGCTGGGTTTACACCAGCGTCTACACAGATCTTCTGTGCAGTTGTGCGACCGACACCATAGATGTAGGTCAGCGAGATAACAGTATGCTTGTTATCTGGAATGTTGACGCCTGCAATACGGGCCATTCAGTGGGACTCCAATTGACAGCTACCTACGCCCCGGAAGCCAAGAAATAGGGCGCGAGATAATATCGCTGTAGAAACGAATAATCAACCCAGCAGCACACTAGCTGCTGGGTTTGAAGCGCAGATCACACTCAGCCTTGGCGCTGTTTGTGACGCGGTTCCGCGCTGCAGATCACTCGTACGACGCCTTCGCGACGGATGATCTTGCAGTTACGGCACAGCTTTTTCACCGATGCACGAACTTTCATTACCGACTCCTCGAACCTTAGGGGCGTATCAGCGCAGCAGACCGCTGCCACCGTAGCCTTTCAGGTTGGCTTTCTTCATCAGGGATTCGTACTGGTGCGAAACGAGGTGCGATTGTACTTGGGACATGAAGTCCATCACAACCACTACCACAATCAGCAACGAGGTCCCGCCAAGGTAGAACGGCACATTTGCTGCCACCACCAGGAACTGGGGCAGAAGGCAGACGGCCATCATGTAAAGAGCACCGAACATGGTCAAACGGGTCAGTACGCCATCAATGTAGCGCGCCGACTGCTCACCAGGACGGATACCCGGAATAAAGGCACCGGACTTCTTCAGGTTTTCCGCTACGTCTTTCGGGTTGAACATCAACGCTGTGTAGAAGAAGCAGAAGAAAATGATCCCTGCACTAAACAGCAGAATGTTCAACGGCTGACCAGGAGCGATCGACTGCGAGATGTCCTGCAACCAGCCCATACCTTCGGACTGACCGAACCAGGCACCCAGCGAAGCCGGGAACAGCAAAATGCTGCTCGCGAAAATGGCCGGGATAACCCCCGCCATATTCACCTTCAACGGCAAGTGGCTGGTCTGCGCAGCGAAGACCTTGCGGCCCTGCTGACGCTTGGCGTAGTGAACGGCGATACGACGCTGACCACGCTCAATGAACACCACGAAACCGATAATCGCTACTGCCAGCAAACCGATTGCGACCAGGGCGAAAATGTTGATATCGCCTGTGCGTGCAGACTCGAAAGACTGCCCGATTGCTCTCGGAAGACCGGCAACGATACCCGCGAAGATCAACATCGAGATACCGTTGCCCACACCGCGCTCGGTGATCTGCTCGCCCAGCCACATCATGAACATCGCGCCCGCCACGAAGGTGGAGACGGCGACGACATGGAAGCCCAGGCCTACAGAAAACGCCACGCCCTGGTTGGCCAGGCCAATGGACATGCCAATGGCTTGAACCAGTGCCAGGATAACGGTGCCGTAGCGGGTGTACTGGCTGATCTTGCGACGGCCAGCTTCACCTTCCTTCTTCAACTGCTCCAGTTGCGGGCTGACCGCAGTCATCAGCTGCATGATGATCGATGCCGAGATGTACGGCATGATCCCCAGTGCAAAGATGCTCATGCGCTCGAGCGCGCCACCGGAAAACATGTTGAACAAGCTAAGAATGGTCCCCTCATTCTGCCGAAACAGATCCGCCAGACGGTCCGGATTGATGCCAGGTACCGGGATATGTGCGCCTATCCGATAGACGATGATCGCCATGAACAGAAAGCGCAGACGAGCCCAGAGTTCCGACATCCCGCCCTTACCGAGCGAAGAGAGAGCACCTTGCTTAGCCATTTATTCCTCGAATTTGCCGCCAGCTGCTTCGATAGCCGCACGCGCACCCTTGGTGGCTGCGATACCCTTGATGGTGACTGCGCGAGTAACTTCGCCAGACAGCATGATTTTCACACGCTGAATGTGCTGGTTGATCACGTTGGCATCCTTCAGGGATTGCACGGAGATCACGTCGCCTTCCACCTTGGCCAGCTCGGACAGACGCACTTCAGCGCGGTCCATGGCTTTCAGGGAAACGAAGCCGAATTTCGGCAGACGACGGTGCAGCGGCTGTTGACCGCCTTCGAAGCCAGGAGCGATCGAACCACCCGAACGGGAAGTCTGACCTTTGTGGCCACGGCCGCCGGTCTTACCCAGACCGCTACCGATACCACGACCTGGACGATGCTTCTCGCGACGGGAACCCGGCGCTGGACTCAGATCATTGAGTTTCATCGATTAGCCCTCGACCTTCAGCATGTAGTAAGCCTTGTTGATCATCCCGCGGTTCTCGGGAGTATCCTGGACTTCTACAGTGTGACCGATGCGACGCAGACCCAGGCCTTTAACACACAGTTTGTGGTTAGGCAGACGGCCCGAGACGCTCTTGATCAGCGTTACTTTTACGGTTGCCATGATCAGAAGATCTCCTCGACGCTCTTGCCGCGCTTGGCAGCAATGGATTCAGGAGATTGCATGGCTTTCAGACCCTTGAAGGTGGCGTAAACCACGTTCACTGGGTTGGTCGAACCGTAGCACTTGGCCAGAACGTTCTGAACACCAGCAACTTCCAGGACAGCACGCATTGCGCCACCGGCGATGATACCGGTACCTTCCGAAGCAGGCTGCATGTAAACCTTCGAGGCGCCGTGGGCAGCCTTGGTGGCGTACTGCAGGGTAGTGCCCTTCAGGTCAACCTGGATCATGTTGCGACGGGCAGCTTCCATGGCTTTCTGGATCGCGGCTGGTACTTCGCGCGATTTGCCACGGCCGAAGCCGACACGACCTTTACCATCACCTACCACGGTCAGCGCGGTGAAGGTGAAGATACGGCCGCCTTTTACGGTTTTGGCAACGCGGTTAACTTGAACCAGCTTCTCGATGTAGCCTTCGTCGCGCTTTTGATCGTTATTTGCCATAACTTAGAACTCCAGCCCGCCTTCACGAGCAGCATCAGCCAGCGCTTTGACGCGGCCATGGTACTTGAAGCCGGAACGGTCAAAGGCAACTTGAGATACACCGGCGGCTTTCGCACGCTCAGCTACCAGCTTGCCAACCTTAGTGGCCGCGTCGATGTTGCCAGTGGCGCCATCACGCAGTTCTTTGTCCAAGGTCGAGGCGCTTGCCAGAACCTTGCTGCCGTCGGCCGAAATGACCTGGGCGTAGATGTGCTGCGAGGAGCGGAACACGCACAGGCGCACGACTTCGAGTTCGTGCATCTTGAGACGTGCTTTGCGAGCGCGACGCAGTCGAATAACTTTTTTGTCGGTCATTTACTAGGCCCTACTTCTTCTTGGCTTCTTTACGACGGACTACTTCGTCCGCGTAACGCACACCTTTACCTTTGTAAGGCTCTGGCGGACGGAAGTCGCGGATTTCAGCGGCCACCTGACCCACCAGCTGCTTGTCGATACCCTTGATCAGGATGTCGGTCTGGCTTGGGGTTTCAGCGGTGATACCGGCTGGCAGTTCGTAGTCCACTGGGTGCGAGAAGCCCAGAGCCAGGTTCAGGACGGTGCCTTTAGCCTGTGCCTTGTAACCAACACCGACCAGCTGGAGCTTGCGCTCGAAGCCTTGGCTTACGCCTTGGACCATGTTGTTCACCAGAGCGCGGGTGGTACCGGCCATGGCGCGAGCTTGCTGGTCACCGTTGCGAGCGACGAAACGCAGCTCGCCAGATTCTTCGGTAACTTCAACAGACGAGTGAACGTTCAGTTCGAGAGTGCCTTTGGCACCCTTCACCGAAAGCTGCTGGCCGGCGAATTTGACTTCGACGCCTGCTGGCAGCTTAACGGGGTTCTTAGCGACGCGAGACATGCCTATCTCCCCTTAGAACACTGTGCACAGAACTTCGCCGCCGACACCGGCAGCGCGCGCAGCGCGATCAGTCATCACACCTTTGTTGGTGGAGACGATAGACACGCCCAGACCGCCACGTACTTTCGGCAGCTCTGCGACGGACTTGTACTGGCGCAGGCCTGGACGGCTGGAGCGCTTCAGTTCTTCGATGACCGGACGGCCTTCGAAATACTTCAGTTCGATCGACAGGGAAGGCTTGGCCTCACCAGTTACCTGGTAGCCAGCGATGTAACCTTCGTCTTTCAGAACTTTGGCAACCGCGACCTTCAGGGTGGAGGAAGGCATGCTTACGACGGACTTTTCAGCCATCTGGGCATTACGGATGCGAGTTAGCATGTCCGCTAACGGGTCCTGCATACTCATGGGCTAGATGCTCCTGATACAAGAATTATTAGCCTTGCGGCTATCACAACCACCCGAACAGGCAGGGGAAAACCCCAGGCTCAGGTGAGCCGGTCATTCTAGACACAAGGTAGAAACGAAACAAGCCCCATGTAGGGGCTTGTTTTATGGCAAGGTCACCGGCGGTCGGAAGATTGCTCCCCTTGCGCCGGGATCTCGCCTGCAGCGATTACCAGGAGGCCTTGACCAGACCTGGTACGTCACCGCGCATTGCAGCTTGACGCAGCATGTTACGGCCCAGGCCGAACTTACGGTATACACCGTGAGGACGACCGGTCAGGCGGCAACGGTTGCGCAGGCGCGAAGCGCTAGCGTCGCGTGGCTGCTTCTGCAGAGCGACTACGGCAGCGAAACGCTCTTCAGGAGAGGCGTTGACGTTGACGATGGTCGCTTTCAGTTCAGCACGCTTCTTAGCGAACTTGGCTACCGTGAGCTGACGCTTCAGCTCGCGGTTTTTCATGCTCTTCTTGGCCATTTTCCTACTCCAATCAGTTGCGGAACGGGAACTTGAAAGCACGCAGCAGAGCGCGGCCTTCGTCGTCCGAACGAGCAGTGGTGGTCAGGGTGATGTCCAAACCGCGCAGAGCATCGATCTTGTCGTAGTCGATTTCCGGGAAGATGATCTGCTCTTTCACGCCCATGCTGTAGTTGCCACGGCCATCGAAGGACTTGGCATTCAGGCCGCGGAAGTCGCGAACCCGAGGCAGGGAGATCGCCAGCAGGCGGTCCAGGAATTCGTACATCTTGTCGCTACGCAGGGTCACCTTGACGCCGATCGGCCAGCCTTCGCGGACTTTGAAGCCAGCGATGGACTTGCGAGCGAAAGTCACAACCGGCTTTTGACCGGTGATCTTTTCCAGGTCGGCAACAGCGTGCTCGATGACTTTCTTGTCGCCGATCGCTTCGCCCAGACCCATGTTCAGGGTGATCTTGGTAACGCGCGGAACTTCCATCACGTTCGACAGCTTAAGTTCTTCCTTAAGCTTAGGAGCGATTTCGTTCCGGTAAATCTCTTTCAGTCGTGCCATGGTCTTCTACCTAGCAGTGTTCAAGCATCAACCGCTTTTTGGGTCGACTTGAAGACACGAATTTTTTTACCGTCTTCTACTTTGAAGCCAACGCGATCAGCCTTGTTGGTTTCACCGTTGAAGATGGCAACGTTGGAAGCGTGCAGAGGCGCTTCTTTCTCGACGATACCGCCCTGTACGCCCGCCATCGGGTTAGGCTTGGTATGACGCTTGACCAGGTTCACGCCACCGATAACCAGACGGTCATCAGCCAGAACCTTCAGCACCTTACCGCGCTTACCTTTGTCTTTGCCGGCGATCACGATGATCTCGTCGTCACGACGAATCTTTTGCATGTCGGATCTCCTTACAGCACTTCAGGGGCGAGCGAGACGATCTTCATGAACTTCTCAGTACGAAGTTCACGGGTCACTGGCCCGAAGATGCGAGTGCCGATCGGCTCTTGCTTGGTGTTCAGCAGAACAGCAGCGTTGCCGTCGAAACGAATGATGGAACCGTCAGCGCGACGTACACCGTGACGGGTACGGACGACAACAGCAGTCATCACCTGGCCTTTTTTGACCTTACCGCGCGGAATTGCTTCCTTGACGGTTACTTTGATGATGTCACCGATGCCAGCGTAACGGCGGTGGGAACCGCCGAGCACCTTGATGCACATGACGCGACGAGCGCCGCTGTTATCGGCCACATCGAGCATGGATTGAGTCTGAATCATAAAATTTCTCCGACCCCTAGCCCTTAGACTTCAACAGCGCGTTCGAGGACTTCAACCAGTGCCCAGGACTTGGTCTTGGCCAGCGGACGGGTTTCGGTAATGGAAACCTTGTCGCCGATTTTGCACTGGTTGGTTTCGTCGTGCGCGTGCAGCTTAGTCGAACGCTTAACGTATTTACCGTAGATCGGGTGCTTGACGCGACGCTCGATCAGAACGGTGATGGTCTTGTCCATTTTGTCGCTGACGACACGGCCAGTCAGCGTACGGACGGTTTTTTCAGCTTCAGCCATGATCACTTACCTGCCTGCTGGTTGAGCACAGTTTTCACGCGAGCGATGTCACGCTTAACTTGCGAGAGCAGGTGCGACTGCCCCAACTGGCCAGTTGCTTTCTGCATACGCAGATTGAACTGGTCGCGCAGCAAGCCGAGCAGTTGCTCGTTCAGTTGCTGTGCCGATTTTTCACGAAGTTCATTCGCTTTCATCACATCACCGTCCGCTTAACAAAGGAGGTGGCGAGAGGCAGCTTTGCAGCAGCCAGGGCGAAAGCTTCGCGCGCCAGCTCTTCAGAAACACCCTCGATCTCGTACAGGACTTTGCCTGGCTGGATCTGGGCAACCCAGTATTCCACGGAACCCTTACCTTTACCCATACGAACCTCGAGAGGCTTCTTGGAGATCGGCTTGTCCGGGAACACACGGATCCAGATCTTGCCGCCACGCTTAACGTGACGGGTCAGCGCACGACGTGCGGACTCGATCTGGCGAGCGGTGAGGCGACCGCGAGCAACAGCTTTCAGGGCGAATTCGCCGAAGCTGACTTTGCTACCGCGCAGTGCCAGACCACGGTTGTGGCCAGTCATCTGCTTGCGGAATTTTGTACGCTTTGGTTGCAACATTTGGCGTACCCCTTACTTAGCAGCTTTTTTACGAGGCGCTGGTGCTTGTGGTTTCAGTTCTTCTTGGCGACCACCAATAACTTCGCCTTTGAAGATCCAAACCTTCACACCGATCACACCGTAAGTGGTGTGAGCTTCGTAGGTGTTGTAGTCGATATCGGCACGCAGGGTGTGCAGCGGCACACGACCTTCGCGATACCACTCGGTACGAGCAATCTCAGCACCGCCGAGACGACCGCTCACCTGGATCTTGATGCCCTTGGCACCAATACGCATGGCGTTCTGTACGGCGCGCTTCATGGCGCGACGGAACATTACGCGGCGTTCCAGCTGCTGAGCTACGCTCTGCGCAACCAGCATAGCGTCGAGTTCCGGCTTGCGGATCTCTTCGATGTTGATGTGCACAGGCACACCCATCTGCTTGGTCAGGTCCTGACGCAGCTTCTCGACATCTTCACCTTTCTTCCCGATAACGATACCTGGACGAGCGGTGTGGATGGTGATGCGTGCAGTTTGAGCCGGACGATGAATATCGATACGGCTTACGGACGCGCTTTTTAGTTTGTCTTGGAGGTACTCACGCGTTTTCAGATCCTTCAACAGGTAATCTGCGTAAGTAGCACCGTCTGCGTACCAGACGGAGGTGTGCTCCTTGACGATTCCCAGGCGAATGCCAGTGGGATGTACTTTCTGACCCATCTGATCGACTCCGTTACTTGTCCGCAACCTTGACAGTGATATGGCAAGACCGCTTGACGATGCGATCAGCACGGCCTTTGGCACGTGGCATGATGCGCTTCAGCGAACGCCCTTCGTTGACGAAGACGGTGGAGACCTTCAGGTCATCAACGTCTGCGCCTTCGTTGTGTTCGGCGTTGGCTACGGCCGACTCGAGGACTTTCTTCATGATTTCAGCAGCTTTTTTGCTGCTGAAGGCCAACAGGTTGAGCGCTTCGCCCACCTTCTTCCCGCGGATCTGGTCGGCGACCAAGCGGGCTTTCTGGGCGGAGATTCGAGCGCCCGACAACTTAGCGGCTACTTCCATTTCCTTACCCCTTAACGCTTGGCTTTCTTGTCAGCCACGTGCCCGCGATAGGTGCGGGTACCGGCGAACTCGCCCAGTTTGTGGCCGACCATGTCTTCGTTCACCAGAACTGGGACATGTTGACGACCGTTGTGTACCGCGATGGTCAGACCGACCATTTGTGGCAGGATCATCGAACGACGCGACCAGGTTTTAACTGGCTTGCGATCATTCTTCTCCACCGCCACTTCGACCTTCTTCAGCAGGTGAAGATCGATAAAAGGACCTTTTTTCAGAGAACGTGGCACTGTCGTATCCCTCTAGTTACTTGCGACGACGGACGATCATGTTGTCGGTACGCTTATTACCACGGGTTTTAGCACCCTTGGTTGGGAAGCCCCATGGCGATACCGGATGACGACCACCGGAGGTACGACCTTCACCACCACCGTGTGGGTGGTCAACCGGGTTCATGGCAACACCACGAACGGTTGGGCGAACGCCGCGCCAGCGTTTGGCACCAGCTTTACCCAGCGAACGCAGGCTGTGCTCGGAGTTCGAGACTTCGCCCAGGGTCGCACGGCACTCAGCCAGGACTTTACGCATTTCACCAGAGCGCAGACGCAGGGTCACGTAGACACCTTCGCGAGCGATCAGCTGAGCCGAAGCACCAGCGGAACGAGCGATCTGTGCACCTTTACCCGGCTTCAGTTCGATGCCGTGGATGGTGCTACCTACTGGAATGTTGCGCAGCTGCAGGGAGTTACCAGCCTTGATTGGGGCCAGTGCACCTGCGATCAGCTGGTCGCCAGCGCTCACGCCTTTAGGGGCGATGATGTAGCGACGCTCACCGTCTGCGTAGCACAGCAGGGCGATGTGAGCAGTACGGTTCGGGTCGTATTCGATACGCTCGACAGTGGCTGGGATGCCATCTTTGTCGTTGCGACGGAAGTCGACCAGACGGTAATGCTGCTTATGACCACCACCCACGTGACGAGTGGTAATGCGGCCATTGTTGTTACGACCACCAGACTTCGATTTTTTCTCGATCAGCGGTGCGTGAGGAGCGCCTTTGTGCAGCTCCTTGTTGACCACCTTGACCACGAAACGGCGGCCAGGGGAAGTCGGTTTGCATTTAACGATTGCCATGATGCACCCCTTCCTTACTCAGCACTGCTGCTGAAATCGAGATCTTGGCCTGGCTGAAGGGAGACGATCGCCTTCTTCCAGTCATTACGCTTGCCCAGACCACGTGCGGTACGCTTGGTTTTACCCAGAACGTTGACAGTCGACACGTTTTCAACTTTTACGTTGAACAGGCCTTCGACAGCTTTCTTGATTTCCAGCTTGGTTGCATCAGTAGCAACCTTGAATACGAACTGGCCTTTTTTCTCAGCCAGAACGGTAGCCTTCTCGGAAACGTGCGGGCCAAGGAGGACTTTGAATACGCGTTCCTGGTTCATCCCAGCAGCTCCTCGAATTTCTTCACGGCCGAGACAGTGATCAACACTTTCTCGTATGCGATCAGACTGACCGGGTCGGAACCTTGTACGTCACGTACGTCGACGTGCGGCAGGTTACGAGCAGCCAGGTACAGGTTCTGATCAACAGCGTCGGAAACGATCAAAACATCGCTCAGACCCATGCCGTTCAGCTTGTTCAGCAGATCTTTGGTTTTTGGCGCTTCAACAGCGAAGTCCTGAACCACGACCAGACGGTCGCTACGCACCAGCTCAGCGAGGATGGAGCGCAGTGCTGCGCGGTACATCTTCTTGTTGAGCTTCTGCGAGTGATCTTGAGGGCGAGCTGCGAAGGTTACACCACCGCCACGCCAGATCGGACCACGAGTGGTACCAGCACGAGCACGGCCAGTACCCTTCTGACGCCATGGGCGCTTACCGCCACCAGCCACGTCGGAACGGGTCTTCTGCTGCTTGGTACCCTGACGGCCGCCAGCCATGTAGGCCACGACTGCTTGGTGAACCAGCGTCTCGTTGAATTCGCCACCGAAAGTCAGTTCGGAAACTTCGATCGCCTGAGCGTCATTTACATTAAGTTGCATGTCAGTTTCCCCTTAACCGCGAGCCTTGACAGCTGGACGTACAACCACGTCGCCACCAGTAGCGCCAGGTACGGCACCTTTGATCAGCAGCAGGTTGCGTTCAGCGTCTACGCGAACTACTTCCAGGGACTGAACAGTCACGCGCTCGGCGCCCATGTGACCGGACATTTTCTTGCCCTTGAACACACGACCAGGAGTCTGGCACTGGCCGATGGAACCAGGAACACGGTGCGACACGGAGTTACCGTGGGTGTTGTCCTGACCACGGAAGTTCCAGCGCTTGATGGTACCGGCAAAGCCTTTACCTTTGGACTGACCAGTAACGTCAACCAGCTGGCCTGCAGTGAAGAGTTCAGCTTTGATCAGATCGCCAGCCTGGAAATCGCCTTCTTCAAGACGGAACTCCCAAACACCGCGACCAGCGGCAACGTTGGCCTTGGCGAAGTGGCCTGCCTGAGCGGCAGTCACACGCGAAGCACGACGCTCGCCGACAGTGACTTGCACTGCACGGTAGCCATCGGTTTCTTCAGTTTTGAACTGGGTGACGCGATTCGGCTCGATCTCAATGACCGTGACCGGAATGGAGACACCTTCTTCGGTGAAAATGCGGGTCATACCGCACTTGCGACCGATTACACCAATAGTCATGTTGTAAACCTCATGAGTGTACGGGGCTTTCACCCGCTATGGCCGCCCATTTCAGAGCGTTACACGACTAGACCGAAGTCTTAGCCGAGGCTGATCTGTACTTCCACACCTGCCGCCAGATCAAGCTTCATCAGCGCGTCAACGGTTTTATCCGTTGGCTGGACGATGTCCAGAACACGCTTATGAGTGCGGATCTCGTACTGGTCACGCGCGTCTTTGTTGACGTGCGGGGAAACCAGAACGGTGAAACGCTCTTTGCGGGTAGGCAGTGGAATTGGACCACGCACTTGTGCACCAGTACGTTTCGCGGTTTCCACGATTTCCTGGGTGGATTGGTCGATCAGGCGATGGTCGAAAGCCTTCAACCTGATACGGATTTGCTGATTTTGCATTGGATTTCAGACTCCAGGCTGTTCCCAACGGACGCACTACGCCCGCTAAAAGGAGGCGTGATTCTATAGACGCCCCCATTTAGTGTCAACCCAATAAAAAAAACCCCCGCTGAGCGGGGGTTTTTTCAATCGGTCGAGAGATTACTCGATGATTTTGGCTACGACGCC
>NZ_JBICMS010000055.1:0-163109 GCF_043106615.1 Pseudomonas sp. CJQ_9
CTCCCACAAGAACAGGGCCGCTTAGGGTTATCCAATCACCTGGAGGCGCAACGGCCTTTCTCCAAATTTGAAAAGCCTGCGCGATTCATTGTGGGAGCGGGCTTGCCCGCGAAGCAGGCGACGCGGTGTCTGGCACCGGCTTCGCCGGTGTTCGCGGGCACGCCCGCTCCCACAAGAACCGTGTCATCTTCGAGTCCGGCATTGCGGCCTTGTGTCGCGATGGGCCGCAAAGCGGCCCCCATTGCACCGATCAGTCAGCCAGACGCCAGGTAGTGGCACCCTTGCTGTCTTCCAGCACCACGCCCATGGCGGTCAGCTGGTCGCGAATGCGGTCGGACTCGGCCCAGTTCTTGTCTGCCCGCGCCTGCAGGCGCGCCTGGATCAGGCCCTCGACCTCGGCCGCGTCGACCTTGCCTTCGGCGCCCGCACGCAGGAAGTCATCGGCGTCCAGCTGCAGCACACCCAGCACATCACCCAGCTCCCGCAGGCGACCGGCCAGGCCGGCAGCAGCGTCTACATCGCTGTCGCGCAGGCGGTTGATCTCACGCACCAGGTCGAACAGCACAGCGCAGGCCTCGGGGGTGCCAAAGTCATCATTCATCGCCACGCTGAAGCGCTCGACAAAGGCCTCGCCGCCCTTGGCCGCCACGCGTGGCAGACCGCGCAAGGCGTGGTAGAAGCGTTCCAGGGCGCCCTTGGCGTCGCGCAGGCTGTCTTCCGAATAGTTGATGGCACTGCGGTAGTGGCTGGCCACCAGCAGGTAGCGAACCACCTCCGGGTGGTACTTCTCGAGCACATCACGGATGGTGAAGAAGTTGTTCAGCGACTTCGACATCTTCTCGCCATTGATACGGATCATGCCGCAGTGCATCCAGGCGTTGGCGTACTGCTTGCCGGTGGCCGCCTCGCTCTGGGCAATCTCGTTCTCGTGGTGCGGGAACTCCAGGTCGCTGCCGCCACCATGAATGTCGAAGCTCTCACCCAGGCAGCAGGTGGACATCACCGAGCACTCGATGTGCCAGCCCGGACGGCCCGGGCCCCATGGCGACTCCCAGCTTGGCTCGCCCGGTTTCACGCCCTTCCACAACACGAAATCGAGCGGGTCTTGCTTGGCCTCGTCGACCTCGATGCGGGCGCCAATGCGCAGGTCTTCGATCTTCTTGCGCGACAACTTGCCGTAGCCCACGAACTTGCCGACGCGGTAGTACACGTCGCCATTGCCCGGCGCGTAGGCATACCCCTTGTCGATCAGGGTCTGGATCATCGCGTGCATGCCGGCGATATGGTCGGTGGCCCGTGGCTCTTGGTCTGGCGGCAGGATGTTCAGGCGGCGCTCGTCTTCGTGCATCGCGTCAATCATGCGCGCCGTCAGGGCGTCGAAGCTTTCGCCGTTCTCGTTGGCCCGGTTGATGATCTTGTCATCGATGTCGGTGATATTGCGCACATAGGTCAGTTCGTAACCGCTCTTGCGCAGCCAGCGGGTGACCAGGTCGAACGCCACCATGCTGCGGCCGTGGCCCAGGTGGCAGTAGTCGTACACGGTCATGCCGCAGACGTACATGCGCACCTTGTTGCCATCCAGCGGCTTGAAGGTTTCCTTGGCTTTGGTCAGGGTGTTGTAGATGGTTAGCACGGCGGTTCCTCAGCTGCCCCAGGAGTCACGCAGGGTGACGGTGCGGTTGAACACCGGGCGGCCCGGCTGGCTGTCTTTCAGGTCGGCGCAGAAGTAGCCTTCGCGCTCGAACTGGAAGCGGTCCTCGGGCTGCGCCTGGGCCAACGACGGCTCGGCACGGCAACCGCTGAGCACTTGCAGCGAGTCGGGGTTGATGTTGTCGAGGAAGCTGCCGCCCTCTTCGGTCTTTTCCGGGTTGGCCGAGCGGAACAGGCGATCGTACAGGCGCACTTCGCACTCGACGCTGCCTTCGGCCGGCACCCAGTGGATCACGCCTTTGACCTTGCGGCCTTCCGGGTTCTTGCCCAGGGTGTCCGGGTCGTACGAGCAATGCAGCTCGACGATGTTGCCGTCGGCGTCCTTGATGGCTTCGTCGGCACGGATCACGTAGCTGCCCCGCAGGCGCACCTCACCGGCTGGCTCGAGGCGCTTGTAGCCCTTGGGCGGCGTTTCCATGAAGTCGTCGCGGTCGATGTACAGCTCGCGGGAGAACGGCAGCACACGCACGCCCATGTCTTCCTTCGGGTGGCGTGGCAGCTCCAGTTGCTCGACCTGGCCCTGCGGGTAGTTGGTAATGACCACCTTCAGCGGGCGCAGCACGCACATGGCACGCGGTGCGGTGCGATCCAGGTCGTCACGGATGCTGAACTCGAGCATCGACATGTCGACCACGCCATCGGACCGGTTGGTGCCGATCATTTCGCAGAAGTTGCGGATCGAGGCTGGGGTGTAGCCACGGCGGCGGAAGCCGGACAAGGTCGACATGCGCGGGTCGTCCCAGGCGTCGACGTGCTTTTCGTCCACCAACTGCTTGAGCTTGCGCTTGGAAGTGATGGTGTAGTTAAGGTTCAGCCGGCTGAACTCGTACTGGCGCGGGTGTGCCGGCACGGGCAGGTTATCGAGGAACCAGTCGTACAGCGGGCGGTGGCCTTCGAATTCCAGGGTGCAGATCGAGTGGGTGATGCCCTCGATGGCGTCCGACTGGCCGTGGGTGAAGTCGTAGTTGGGGTAGATGCACCACTTGTCACCGGTCTGGTGGTGGTGGGCATGGCGGATGCGGTACAGGATCGGATCGCGCAGGTTCATGTTCGGCGAGGCCATGTCGATCTTGGCCCGCAGCACGCGCTCGCCGTCCTGGAATTCACCGGCTTTCATACGGGCGAACAGGTCGAGGTTTTCTTCCACGCTACGGTCGCGGAACGGGCTGTTCTTGCCTGGCTCCTTGAGGTTGCCGCGGTATTCCTTGGCCTGCTCGGGGGTGAGGTCGCAGACATAGGCCTTGCCGCGCTTGATCAGCTCGACCGCCCAGTCGTGCAACTGGTCGAAGTAGTCGGAGGCATAGCGCACATCACCGGCCCAGTCGAAACCCAGCCATTTGACGTCGCGCTGGATGGCGTCGATGTACTCCTGGTCTTCCTTGGCCGGGTTGGTGTCGTCGAAACGCAAGTGACAGGCGCCACCGAATTCCTTGGCCAGGCCGAAGTTGACGCAGATCGACTTGGCGTGACCGATGTGCAGGTAGCCATTGGGCTCCGGCGGGAAGCGGGTGACGATGCTGCTGTGCTTGCCCGAATCCAGGTCGGCCTGGATGATCGGCCGCAGGAAGTTCGCAGGGACAGCGGGGGCGCCTTTGGCAGCGGCGTTGGGCGCGTTGTCGGCAGTGGGCTTGCTCATAGGATCCTTGAATGCACGTGTCCGGCCTGGGTAGGCCGATTGAATCAAAGGGCCTATCATAGCCGAAGCAGTCAAGCTGCCGACAGTCGGGCCCGGATAAACTGGCGTGATTTATCACGGCTTTTTGCCGTGGCGTGGCAAAATGGCCAATGCGCGCCATGTGTCGCGAGCGCCCGAGCCTGCGTCAGGTGTAAGCACGCGCCCTGCGCGCCCTCATTCCCGTATGCCTTGAAAGAGCGAATTTCAGCATGTCCAAAGTCAAACTGAGCACCAACCACGGCGATATCGTCCTGCAACTGAACGCCGAAAAAGCTCCGCAAACTGTTGAGAACTTCGTTCAATACGTCAAAGACGGCCATTTCGACAACACCGTGTTCCACCGTGTGATCAAACGTTTCATGATCCAGGGCGGTGGCTTCGCGCCTGGCATGAGCCAGAAGAAAACCCGCGCCAGCATCCAGAACGAAGCTGACAACGGCCTGAAGAACACCAAGTACAGCATCGCCATGGCCCGCACCATGGAACCGCACTCTGCCTCGGCCCAGTTCTTCATCAACGCTGCCGACAACGACTTCCTCAACCACAGCGGCAAGAATGTGCAGGGCTGGGGCTACGCGGTGTTCGGTGAAGTGATCGAAGGCCGTGAAGTGGTCGATGCCATCGAGAAAGTCGCCACCGGTTCCAAAGCCGGCCACCAGGACGTGCCGAAAGACGACGTGATCATCGAGAAAGCCGAGATCATTGAGTGATTCTGCTGATCTCTGATCTGCACCTGCAAGAAGAACGCCCGGACATTACCCGGGCGTTTCTAGATCTGCTCGATGGCCGCGCGCGCCACGCCCAGGCGCTGTACATTCTTGGCGATTTCTTCGAGGCCTGGATAGGCGACGATGCCATGACGCCGTTCCAGCAGTCGATCTGCCGTGCCCTGCGGCAGCTTGGCGACAGCGGCACGGCCATCTACCTGATGCATGGCAACCGTGACTTCCTGCTTGGCCAGCGTTTCTGCGAGGCGGCCGGCTGCACGTTGCTCGAAGACCCCTGCGTGATCGAGCTGGGCGGTGAGCAGGTATTGCTGATGCACGGCGACACCTTGTGCACCCGCGACGTGGGCTACATGAAAATGCGCCGCCTGCTGCGCAACCCGCTGAGCCTGTGGGTTCTGCGCCACCTGCCGCTGTCGGCTCGCTACAAACTCGCACGCAAGCTGCGCAGCGAAAGCCGCGCCCAGGGGCGGATGAAATCCACTGAAATCGTCGACGTCACGCCAGAGGAAGTGCCCAAGGTAATGGCGGCGCATGGCGTGCGCACCCTGGTGCATGGCCATACCCATCGGCCAGCGATTCACAAGCTGGTCGTGGACGGCCAACCGGCCCGGCGCATCGTGCTGGGCGACTGGGACCGCCGGGGCTGGGCCTTGCAGGTTGACGAGCAAGGGTTTCAGCTGGCGCCGTTCGACTTTTCCTGAAGGCAACGTCGCCGGCAAGCCGGCCCCCAATTCCCACCAGGCCTTCAATACGGTGGGGAGCTTGTGGGCGCTGGCTCGCCGGCGTTCGAGCCAATCGCCTTAGTGCTGTGCCATTGCGCCCTTGTCGGCTTCACTGATCACCACTTCGCGGTACTGCGGGTCAGCCTTGATCTGCGCCTCGGTAAAGGGAATTACCGCCAGCTGCTTGGCCGCAAAGGCCTTGGTCTGGTCACTGGCGTGTGCCGATGCCGCCTCGCTGGACTGCGAAAACGCCAGTAACCCGCGGGCCTCTGGCCCCTTGTCGGTGAAACTGACCAATTGCAGATAACTGGTACCACTGACCACCAGGCGCTTGCCCTGCCCGTGCGGCACACTGTACATCGCGTTGTATACCCCCAAGGCCTGCGGGCCGCCCGGCACCGGCGTGCCATCGAGTGCCTGCTGCACCTGCCCCCACTTCACCTGTGGCGCCAAACCGCTCTCGGCCACCTGCTGCAGTGAGGCCAGTGCCGCCTCGTGCACCCGCTTGCGCACGGCCGCCTGCTCCACGGCCAGCCCGCGCGGGGTGTGTTGCGGGTCAGCCGGGTCGAACGCAACCCGCCAGCTGCCCGGGTGCTCAGCCAAGGCCGTGACCAGGTTGTGGAAATGCACCAGGCCAACGCCGCTCTCGAGGTCGGCCTTGCCATCCCAGTTCGCCAGGCTGGTGCATAGGGCCTGCACGTCTGCACTGGCGCCCTGGCACCATTGCAGCAAGTCCGGCAGCACCAGGCTGGCCAGATAGACTTCGTCGTCAGTGACCATGCGCTGCAGGTCATCGACGCCCAACCGCGCTTTGCCCTGCAAGCGCTGCAGGGCAAAACGGCCGCGCATGCCCAACGGCTGGTCACTGCGGCTGACCAACGGCGAAAACCCGGTCAGGGGCTGCGCCGGGTTGGCCAGCCACGCCGGGTCGTTGGAGTTTTGCACGTAATCGTCGCGCTCAAGGCTTGGCAGCAACCTTGCCGGGAAAATACCCGGTTGTGCCGCCTGTGCATCGACCTTCCACCGGCAGGCGCTGCGTGAGCCGTCCAGCACCACCAGGCTGCCCGGCGCTTGCGGGTTGCTGCAACTGTCGAGCATCTGCTGGTCCACATAAGGCACCACTGACTGGTTCAGGTACAAGGCCCTGCCCGCCTGGTCCACGGCAATGGTGTTGACCCAGGGGATGCCCTGCAATTGCTCGACCGAGCCGCGCATGGCCGCCAGGCTTTCGGCCCGGTTGATCTGGTTCCACTGCTGCAGCACGCGGGTGTTGTCCAGATTAGCGTCACGCAGGCTGTAGGCCGCATGAGCGTCCCAGTCCAGGCGGCCAGGCCATTGCACCACCGGACCGAACTGCGAGCTGTAGACCTCACGCTGTACCTGGCTCAGTCGCCCATCCTCACCCTTGACTGCCACGCTGACGGTTTGCCGGGCCAGCGGCAATGACTCGCCGTCGAGCAGGTAACGGGTCGGGTCCTTGGGATCGAGCTGCAGGCGATAGAGGGTGAAGTGTTTGGAGGTATCGACGGTATGGGTCCACGCCAGGTGTTGATTGAAACCGATGTTGATCAGCGGCAGGCCTGGCAGTGCCGCGCCCATGACATCAAGCTGGCCGGGGATGGTCAAGTGCATCTGGTAGAAGCGCATGCCACCCACCCACGGGAAATGCGGGTTGGCCAGCAACAGGCCATGGCTATTGGCCGAGCGCTGGGCACCCACCGCCACGGCATTGCTGCCACGCTCCGTGGCAAACCGCGCCTGCCGGGCCAGGGCGGTGGCATAGCCGGCGGCCGCGAGCTGGCTGCTTGCCCCTGGCGGATGCGCCCCCGCCAGTGCCTCCACGAACTGCCCAACCCCGCCTTCGGCCAGCAAGCGGCGGGTCAGCTTGACCAGGTCCTGGCTGCTGATCGGCCGCACCCACTCACCCGTTCCGCACTCGGCCGGCAAGCCCTGGCGGCGGCGCTCGGCCAGCGCCCGGTTATAGCCACTGGCATAACCGGCCAGCAGTGCCTGTACCGGCGCCGGCTGCGCCTGGAGGAAAGCGCCGACAGCGGCCGGGCTGTTGAGCCAGGTGAAGAACAGGTCGCTGCTGAGGTTGTCGCGTTGCTCCAGGGTCTTGCCCGTGGCGCCGAAGTACCGCGAGCGCTCGCCATTGACGGTCAACACTTCATTGGCCAGCAGGCACAGGTTGTCCTGGGCGTAGGCATAGCCGACACCGTAGCCCAGGCCGCGCTCGTCCTTGGCCACGATGTGCGGCACGCCGAAGCTGGTGCGGCGGATCTGGGCGCTGGCGTCGGCTGCAGCAGGCTGCGCCGGCGCAGTGGCGCTATAGGCCACCAGGGCGGTCGCCAGGCTGGCGCATGTCATGGGGCGGAACAGTGAAAACACGGGCATTCCTCGGGGTCGCGGGTTATCCCGTTCAGACGAATGGCCAGATGAAAATTTTACGTTTTACAGGGCGATGGAACGTCTTGATGAAAAACAGGCATTTTTTTAACGCGTGCGTTGCAGTTTTTGCGATCTCATTCGTCCTAGTAAGTGAGGCAACCACATTTCGGGTTCGTCCACGAAAAGGAGCATTCACATGTACAACCCGCAACCCTCATTACTGGCTGGGCGCGCCCCAGGCAAGGCGCCCAAGGGACAGGGCGCATTTGCTGACGAACGCACCGGCAACGAGCAGATCCGTGAATTGCTGCGCACCTTCGGCCTGCGCACCAGCCTGATCCGCCTGAAGGTAATCGACGCCCTGCACGCCGCCGACCGCAATGGCCGCAGCATTGGCGTGCGTGGCGTGCATGCGCAACTGGAGCAACTGGATATTCCGCTGTCGTTCCTCAGCGTGCGCGAAGTGCTCAAGCGCCTGTGCAGCGAGGGGGTGATCCAGCTGGGCAGCGACAAGTGCTACAGCCTTGCCCCGCAGGCACGCGCCATACTGGAACAAGTGCCCGCGCGCTGAACGCCTGGCCGGCCAGGCTTGGCCGGCCCGCGCAGGTCAAGGCTTGACCTTGCGCCGCAGGATGCCATTGATCACCACCACCACCACGGCAATGGCGATGGCCAGCATCTGGAACGTCTGTTCACTGATAGTGCCCTGCTTCTGCAGGTGGGACAGGCCCAGCATCAGGCCCAGTACGACCAGTATGATCAGAAGTGAATATTTGAGGCGCTGCACGTGTGTCATCGAAGGTTCCTTGCAACATCAGGGGCAAATGGCTCGCAATGAGCGGCGGCAATGATACAACGGCCACCGGCCCCGGCGCTGCATTTCCTGCTGGGTCAGGCGGTGACAGCCTGAAAGCATGAGACCTCCAAGCACCCATGCCGGAGGCACCGTGTACAAACCCTTGCTCCTCACTTCGCTGTTTTTCTCCCCCTTCTACGTTCATGCCCTGGATACCCAGCAGGTACCCGCCGAGCACTTGCTGGAGCTGGGCCGCGAGCTCGCGACCCACGCCGGCAGCAGCCAATGGCAGCAGCTGTGGCAACGGGTACGCCAGGCCGGCTACCTGGACGGGAACAACAGGCCGGTGAACTTCACCGTGCCCACCACCCGCCTTCCCCGCCTGGCCCGCGAAACCCTGGCCCAGGCCGACCAGGTGCAGGCCGTACGCCAGTCCCAGGCCCTGTACCGACGCAGCTTTGACGGGCAGGTGATCGGCCAGCGTGATGGGCAGCCCTTGCACAGCCTGTGCCTGCTGGTGGATTGGCGAACGTTGCCTGCAGGCATGCGAACCGCGCCGCAAGCCTACCTGCACAGCGCCAGTCTGCTGAGCAGTTTTCCCTGCGACTGAGGGTTGAGCACCCTTCCGTTAAAAACGGCAGTGAGCGAGCGAGAAATCACCCGATGCAGCCTACCGACAACGCCATTTCCTACATCCGCGGATATTGCTGCCTGCAAAACCTGTTCACCGAAACTACAACCGCCAACCCATATGCCGCCTAGCGACACGCCTTGGCTGTCGCACAGAATTTGCTCACACCCTTCGACATAACGCCACGGGTGATCGGGTCGCATATCCCCTTATCCCGAAGGAGCGCCACATGCAAACGCCAGACTTGAGCCAGATCGATATCAGCCAATTGCCCCACTCGTTGCAGGCACTGATCACCTGCATCGGCATCGACAACGCCTACCAGCTGACCTGCGCGTTCGGCGGCAGGCCCAAGTACATCCCCAAGCACCGCGAGCGCACCAAGCTCGCCGACGTACTCCCGCCCGAAGCGCTCGATGCGCTGATAAAGCGCTTTGCCGGGGTAGCCCTGGAGATTCCCAAGGCAGACCACTTCCTGCGCCAACTGCGTAACCAGCAAATCCAGAAAGAAAGCGCCAACGGCCTGTCCCGCAGCCTGCTGGCCAACAAGTACGGCCTGAGCCTGCGCCAGATTGGCAACATCCGCCGCCAGGAGGCGTGCGCCCGCTGAACCCCCCTGCCGCCCAGACCACCCTCGGCGGCGCCAACCCACTAGAAAGAGCATCCCACTATGTCGATAGACAACAGCCTCATTGGCTCGGTCATCAATGCCCTGCCCATGGATCGCATGATCGCCGGCCCCCTGCAAGCCATGGTCCAGGCGCAGGTTACCGCGAGTAAATCGTACGCCGACTTCCTGATGCAGGTATGCATCCAGAACGGCAAGGCCGTGGCCATCCAGTTCGACTATGACGAAACCATCGTCGACGAACAGGGCGAATACAAAGGTGTGGTCAGCAAGACCATGAAGGTGCCGCTGCTGGCGGCCATTACCCACCCGAACATTACCATCGAGGAGGGTAATGTCGAATTCGAGCTGGTCATCAACCAGATGTCGGAGGACGTGACCAGCAAGGACATGAACGCCACTGCAAGCGGCTCGATCGGCTGGGGGCCGTTCAAGCTCAACGTCAGGGGCAGCGTCAGCCACAAATCCACGCAAACCCGCAAAACCGATACCCGCGCCCGCTATGCATTCAATACCACACTCAAACGCCAAGAGCCGCCGGAAGCGGTCATGCGCTTGATCGAGTTCCTCACCGACGCTGCGACCAAACCTACGGTGGTCAAAAACGCCGCCCTGGAAAGCCCAGACCAGATCTCGCAGCGCGATACCCTCAAGAACCCGGCAGCCGACACACCGGGGCTCAAGGTGGAAAACGACAAAGCACCCGGCGCTGCAAACAAACCCACGGACAAAGCTGACAAAAAAGGTTGAACCAAACCTTGATGTTTTTCGCTCACTTCCGCCTGGCCCCTTGATCAGCAACAAGGGGCCATTCTGGCCTGAGGAACCCACGCAATGGACAAGGCCCCCGCGCCCATGACTTCAATCGACCTGCGCGAGATCACTCGCGGCCTGCAAGAAGCCGCCAGTGCCACCAACAGCCTGATCGCGCAGCAGTACATCAACCTGTTCGACCAGTTCTTCGAGTGTGACAGCGAAGCGTTGGGCGCCCCCATGAAAGCCAAGATGGTGGAAGTGGCCATGGACGGCCAGCACATCATGCGTGTACCGCTGTTCGCCCTGGTGTCGCCCAAAGGCCTGGCGCTGGAGCGCATGCAGGTTGACCTGTCGGTGCGTGTCAAAGGCACCGAAGCACAGCCGGCATTACTGCCCACCAGCGAGAACAAGGCCGCCAGCTTCAAGGTCACCATCGGTGGCCAGGGTCGCCAGGGCGACAGCCGAGACCCTGACGAAGTGCAGATCCGCATGCAGTTCCAGGCCAGTGAGCCGCCTGAAGCGCTGAACCGGCTGATCGAGGAGTACACCAGCCTGATCACCCCGGTACGCGCCCCCACCCCGCCACCCTCACCCGACAGCAATGAGTTCATCGACGCGGCCACCGTCCGTTGACGGCGCCGCTGCGTTCAACCTAGAAGTCGCGCTTGTAGAAGATATCCAGGGAGCTGGCCAAACCGCTGGCCGCCTCCAGGTAGACCTTCTTGCTCAACTTGTAACGCAAAGCAATGGTGTTCGCTGGCTCGAACACCCCTACCCCGTAACGAAGGCTCAGCTTCTCGGTGAGGTTGCCACTGGCCACCACGCTGGTGGTATTGCCCGAGCCTTCGGTATCCAGCTGGAAGTCGTCGATGCCCAGGCTGGACGCCAAGCTACCGGTGATACCGGCGCTGCCGGCCAGGCCAAGGCCCAGTGCCGCTTCGGCGAGCATGTTGTTGTCCTCGCCGGAGGTGCCCAACGGCCGCCCCAGCACCAGATAGGACAATGCCTGCTCCTGGCTCATGGCCGGCTCCGAAAACACCTGGCTGGTCGGCTGTTCGGCACTGCCACTCAAGCGAATACCGGCAATCACATCGTCTACCTTGCGGATGGCCTCGATGTCCAGGTAAGGCTGGTCGATCGGCCCGGCGAACAGCAGGCGGGCGCGGCGGATAGTCAGGCGCTGGCCGTAGGCGCGGTAGCGACCATCGGCCAGGCTCAGCTCACCCCGTGTGTCGAGGTTGTCACCGATGTGTACATGGCCAAGCAGGTTGGCGGTAAGGCCAAAGCCGGTGAACGACAGCTTGTCCTGGCCCACTTCGACGTCAATGTCCATGGCCATCGCCATGGGTGGCTTGCCCTCCTCGGTCTGGCGGCCAACGATGACCGTATCGTCCGAGACCTTGACGGTAGAAGGCGGTAATTCGCGCACGGTGATCTTGCCTTTGGGCACCAGCACTTTGCCGGTCACCGCCAGTTTGTCGTCGATCAAACGCAAGGTCAGGTCCGGGGCGACCTCCAGCGTGGCATAGGGCTCCACCGTGATCGGCAGTTGCTGGCCTTGCAAGCGCACGTCCATGCCCAGCGCCTGGCCCCAAGTGAGGTTGCCGCTCAACTGCCCGCGCCCTGCTTCGCCGCTGCGCCAATCGCCTTCCAGGCGCACCTGCTCACCGGCGATCTGCGCCTGCACAGACAGTGCCTGCAGGCTGGCTGGCAGCTCTGCGCCGCTGATTTCGCCGCCACTGAGCGCCAGGTTGCCGTTGACCTGCGGTGCCAGCAAGGTACCCGAGAGCTGGCCGCTGCCATTGAGCTGGCCGGCCAACCGCTCGACCATCGGCACGAAGGGCCGGGCCACCGAGAGGTCCAGGCCCGCCAGGCGGAAATCACCCGACAGTGGCTTGTTCTTGCCCAGCGGGTCGAGCCGGGTGTTGACGTTCAGCTCACCCAGCCGCTCGCCACGGAATACCAGGCGCGTGTCGATACGCCGCGGTGCCAGGGTACTGTCCAGGCGCAGGGCCTGATACGGGAAGTCGATCCAGCGGCCTTTGTCGCGCACGCGCAGGGTGCCGCCACTGGCATCGACCACCACGCTACCCTTGGGGCCACTGGCCGGTATATCCAGGCTGATGTCGGCGTTGAGCAGCCCCTGCCAGGCGAAGTCCTTGGGCAGCCACTGCGCCAGGCTGCCCAGCGGGAACTGCTTGAGGTGGTAGCGCAAGCGCGGCTCCGGCGCCAGGCGTTGGTCATCGCCACACAGGCTGGCCTGGCCAGAGCGCCAGCAGTGGGCACCGAAATCGAGCTGGCCGTTGGCCAGCCGCTGCAACCGCGCCGGGGCCTGCAACTGCCAGTCCTGGCCACCGGCCTGGACTCGCCCGCTGGCCAGTCGCCCGCGCCAGTCGCCCTTGCTCAACTGGCCATCCAGCCCCAGGTCAAGCTTGAGCTGCGGGCCGTTCAGGGCCAGGTTCAGGGCCTGCTGGCGAATGTCACCCTTGCCGCTGGCCTGCAACGTGCCCAGTGCCGTGTCACCCAGGTGAATGCCGGTGGCCTTGAGCTCGACCACCCCACGCTGGGCGCTGTCGAGCTTGGCATCCAGGTTCAGTTGTTGCAGGCGGTTCTCAGCCTGTGCCAGGCGCTGGCCCTGCAACGTCAGGGTGCCTTGCGGCGCCTGCAGCGTGCCGGCGACATCCACGCGCCCCTTGACCTGGCCTTGCAGCCGGGGCCACAGCTGGCCCAGGCGGGGCAAGTCGAGGTCGATGCGCCCGGCCAGGCGCTGCTGCAGGCTGCCACTGCCATTGATACGGTTGTCCCCCAGCTGGATCGCCAGCGCACCCAGTGTCCAGCGCTGCCCGGCCCCTTGTGCCTCGGCCTTGAACACAGCCGGCTGGCCGCGCAAGCGCCCCTTGAGGTCAAGCTGGGCATCCAGGCTCAGCACGTCATCCTTCAGCTCGCCTTTGGTCCGCAATGGCCCCGCAAGGGTGCCAGGCAGCTCGGCCAGCCAGTAGGCCGGGTCGAGTGCAGACAGTTGCAAGTCGACATCCCACGCCAGGGTATCGGCAAAGCGCACTGCAACACTGCCGGCAGCCTTGCCCTGGCCGGCGGTGAGCGCCAATTGTGGCAGCCTGACCTGATCCAGGTCGCCTTCGAAAGGGCTGGCCAGGGTGAACGCCCCTGCCGGGCCGTCAAGATCACCGGCAAAGGTCCCCTGATACTTGCCATCACGGTAATGCACACGGGTATTGAAGCGCTTGAGGGTAACCTGTGGCGGCGTTTCCAGCGGATACAGGCGCAGCCAGGGAAAATCCTGCCAGTCCAGCTGGGCATCGGCGGTCAGGCCTTGCTGCCAGTCTGCCGTGGCTTGCAGCTTGACGCGCTGGGTGTCGCCGGCGGTAAGGTCGAGGGCGTCGAGCCTGGCGCCCTTGCTGTCGACCAGGCCGGACAACGCCAGCGCGATCGGCGATTGTTCTGCGGGCAGGTTGGCGCTACCCGACAGCTGATAGCCCTTGAGCAGGTCGCCTTTGGCTGCCAGATCGAGCTGGTTCAACTGCAAGGTGTCAGGCAAGGAAGCGGCCGGCTTGAACGCTTCGGAACGGATCTGCAACGTCGCAGGCAGGTGCTCGGCCAGGGCCTGCAGCGTGCCGCTCAACGTAGCGTCCAGGTAGCCGCTGCTGGCTCCCGAGAGGTTCAAGGTCTTTTGCAGTTCACCCTCGGCGTTCAACGCCAGCTGCCAGGGCTTGCCCTCTACTGCCGGCAGCTGCAGTTTCGCCTGCAGCGTTGTCGGCCAGTCGCCTTCGGGCTGGATATGGCCTTGCAGGTTCAACAGCAGGTCGTCGCGCTGCAGGTGCAGGCTGTCGATCTGCATCCCGCCGCGGGTCCAGTGCGCTGCAAGCTGCACGTCGCCCAGCAGGTCGCTGCCGTCCAGGCGCAACTGCCCCACCTTCACCTCGCCCAGTTCGATGGCCACCGGCAGGCGCAGTGCCGGCAATTGCAGTGGGCCGCTGTCGGCCGGCTCGGTGCTTGGGGCAAAGGCCATGTCGATGCGCTGTGCCTGCAAGCGGTCGATGCACAAGGTGGCGCGCAGCAGGCAGGCAGGCGACCAGGCCAACTGCGGGGCCTGCAGCTCGACCGTGCTACCGGCGTCGGCCCAGCTCACCCGGCTGGCTTGCCAACTGCCCCCCAGGCGGCCCTGGAAGTCGGTGACCTGCAAACCTGGAACCTTGCCCAGCGCCCAGCGGCTGCCGGCCTCGGTACCCAGCAGCAAGCCTAGGGCCAGGCCCAGGCCCGCCAGTAATCCAGCCAGGCCCAGCAAGGTATATCTGATTACGCGTTTCACAACTCGGGCCCCATGGAAAAGTGCAGGCGAATGCCACCGTCGTCATCCAGCGCCTTGGCCAGGTCCAGGCGCAGCGGCCCCACCGGCGACACCCAGCGCACACCAAAACCGACCCCGGTTTTCAGGCTGGGCAGTTCCAGGTCGTTGAACGAGTTGCCTTGGTCGACGAACGTGGCAAGCCGCCACTTCTCGGTCAGCGAGTACTGGTACTCGACACTGCCGGCCACCAGGTAACGCCCGCCAATACGGTCACCGTCGCTGTTTTCCGGCGACAGGGTCTGGTAGTCGTAACCGCGCACGCTCTGGTCGCCACCGGCAAAGAAGCGCAGCGACGGCGGGATATTGTTCTTGAAACCGTTGGTTGCGCTGCCGCCGAACTGCACGCGGCCAAGCAAGCGGTGGTTGTGGCCCAGGGTGGTCAGGCCCTTGAGCAGCACGTTGCCGTGCAGCAAGTTGGTGTCCGACACCAGCCCTTCCTTGGCCACCTGCACATCGAATTGCAGGCGGTAGCCATTGTGCGGGTCGATGCGGTTGTCACTGCGCAGGAACGAGTAGCTAACGCCGGGCATCAGCAGGTTGCTCAACCCGCTGTCGTCGCCCAGGCGGTACTCTTCGCGTTGGTATTTCAGCGAGATGACCCGTTGCCAACCGCTGGGCAGCTTGCTGTGCCACTCGGGGCCCACCGTCAGCAGCTTGCTGAGGGTGTCGGTACCGGCAAGCTCTTCATTCTGATAGCCGCCGGCAAAGCGCAACTTGTCGGTCAACGGCGGGTCGAGGGGTATGTCGTACCACAACCCCACGTTCTGACGCGGCGCCGACAGCTCGGTTTCCCAGCCATAGCTGTGGCCTTGCGGGTTGACCCAGTGACGGGTCCAGTTGGCCTTGCCGCGCGGCCCGACGTCGGTGGAGTACCCCAGGCCCAGCCCCATGGTGCGGGGTTTGCGGGTTTCCAGGCGCACGTCCACCGGTATGTCTTCCCCCACCGCGGCGGTGGGCGCCGCATCCACGCGTACCCCGTCGAAATAACCGCTCGACTGCAGGTCGTTGTTCAGTTCGGCGATCAGCTCCGAGTCGTACGGGGTACCCGGCTTGAACGACACCATGCGCTGCAGCAGGTCCTCGTCCAGCGGCGTGTCGCCGCCAAAGGTGACTGCGCCAAGGCGGTAGCGCGGGCCACTTTGGTAGACCAGTTCGATATCGGCCACCCCGGCCAGCGGGTCCACCGCCAGGCGCTGGCGGCTGAAGCGCCCGCTGAAAAAGCCGTAACGCGACGCCTGGTTCTGGATCAGCCGCTTGGCATCCTCGTAGGTACCGTGGTTGAGCTGTTCACCCGGGCGCAGCGCCCGGCTGTCGGGTACCCGAAAGGCCTTCATGTCACTGGCCGGGCCCTCGATGCGCACCGTGACGTTGCGCAGCCGAATCGGCTCTCCCGGGTTGATGCTGAGGATCAACTGCGCAGAATGGTCGGCATCGCTGGCAGGCTTGACCTCGCTGTCGATCTGCGCCTGATAGTAGCCAAGTGCCTGCGCGGCTTTGCGCGCCTGCTCCTCTGCACCACGACTGAAGCGCAACAGTGCTTCTTCATCGCGGTCACCCAGTGAGCCTATATAGCCTTCGACATTGGCCTTGAGCGCCTTGTTGGCCGGTTTCACCTGCACCAGCAATTCGCTCTGGCCCCATGCTGCAAAACTGGCCGCCCAGATAACCAGGCCCCAGGTCAATCTTCCTGAATACGTCATGCGGCGAATGCTACCAGACCCGAACGCTCAAGGGAGCCGCCTTGCGGCCTGTTCAGGCCAAAGCGGATGTCGAAGCCACGGGGTTTGGGTGAAAGAATACCCGTTCCCGGATCGGCCCTATGGCCACCTCACCAATTTCTTCGTAGCCCTGGCGCTGGTAAAACGCCAGATAGTGCTCATTGCCCGTGTCCAGCACCACGCCTTGAGTACCGGGGTCTTCGGCGCACCAGTCATGCACAGCTTGTAACAATTGTTCGCCGTACTGCTTGCCTTGAAACTGCGGGTGCACCCCCAGCAGTGGCAGCACATGCACCTGATCACTGGGCAGGCAGGTCGACAAAGCGGCCTGGTAGTCCATGTAGCGCCGCGTGCAGCGCAGGCCGGTGCCGAGCATCATGCGCAGGCGCCAGGCCCAACTGTCCGCCACACCCAAGCGGCGCAGCGGGGGCACGATCAGGGCCACAGCCACCAGGCGATCGTCCACCAACAAGCCGATCGCAGGCAGTTGCAGGTAGAAGTGCTGGCGTACCCATTCACGCACCATCACCCGCAGGCGGCGCTCATAGCCTGGGCGCTGGGCTTCGAAAATGTAGGCAAAAGTGGGTTCGTTGCGGTAGGCGTTGTACAGCAGCGACCGTACCTCGCGGCTGTAACCATCATCGAGCAGGCAGACACGGGCGGGAGCGGCTGTGGTTTCGGGCATTGCGGGCAGACCTCCTGGAATGGGCGTTCAGAGCCTTGGAGGTTGCGCTCCGCGCTTCGTTCCACCCTTACAGCACGTTAGCAGCAGGCCTTTGGCCCCGCCACGCTGGTGATCGCCGGCGATGTCCGCTAGCATCGCGCCTTTTACCGGGATTGTCTTTCCATGAAGATCGTCTGTTTCAACATCAACGGCCTGCGAGCCCGCCCGCACCAGCTGGCAGCGCTGATCGACAAGCACCAACCAGACGTGATCGGCCTGCAGGAAACCAAGGTCAGCGACGAGCAGTTCCCGTTGGCCGACGTGCAGGCGCTGGGTTACCACGTGCACTACCACGGGCAGAAGGGCCACTACGGTGTCGCCCTGCTCTCCCGCCAGGCGCCGCTCAGCCTGCACAAAGGCTTTGCCGGCGATGAAGAAGACGCCCAGCGCCGCTTCATCTGGGGCACCTTCGCCGACGCCCAGGGCAACCCGATCACCATCATGAATGGCTATTTCCCCCAAGGCGAAAGCCGCGACCACCCCACCAAGTTCCCGGCCAAGCAGCGCTTCTACAGCGACCTGCAGGCACTGCTGGAAAGCCAGTTTCGCAACGACCAGCCAGTGCTGGTGATGGGCGACATGAACATCTCGCCGCAGGACTGCGACATCGGCATTGGCCCGGACAATGCCAAGCGCTGGCTGAAGACCGGCAAGTGCAGTTTCCTGCCGGAAGAGCGCGAATGGATGGAGCGCTTGAAAGGCTGGGGCCTGGTGGACAGTTTCCGCCACCTGTACCCAGACGTGAACGACCGTTTCAGCTGGTTCGACTACCGTAGCCGCGGCTTTGAAGACGAGCCCAAGCGCGGCCTGCGCATCGACCTGATCATGGCCTCGCAAGCGCTGGTGCCGCGGATCATGGCGGCAGGCGTGGATTATGAACTGCGCGGGATGGAAAAGCCGTCCGATCATGCACCGATCTGGCTTGAGTTGAGCTGACCGTGTGACCGCAACATGCCTGCCGGGGCGGCTCGATCGCGACACAAGGCCGCGCCGGCAAAGCCTGGGTTACAACCCCAGGCGCAGCACCTCGCCTACCCCCGCCCCGCGCACATCGTCCGCCGCGCTGACCAAGGCAAAGTTGTACGCCCCATGCGACCAATATCGCGCCTCCAGCTGGCCATCGACCCGTTGCCCGTTCGGCATGCGCCGAAAGCCTTCGCTGGGTGAACGCATGAACAGGCTGATACGCTGGCCCTTGCCGTCCTCGAACACCAGCAAGGCTGCGGGCCCTTGCTCGTTGCTGAGCAACCGCGCGCCCACCGGTTTGAAGCCATAGCCCGCCAGGTCTGGCAACTGCCCGACACGGTTGAAGTGCCGGCCCAGCCAATCGCGCAACTGCCCCGGGTCGCTGGCCTGGATATCCAGCGCCTGGCTGGCGGCGAACAACTTGTGCGCCTGCACGGCATCGGCCATCGGCAGCTCGGCGTTGGCCAGGGTAGCATCGCGGGCCTGCCAGCCGCCCAAGCCCCCTACACCCAGGGCCAGCACCACGGCCGCTGCCGCCGCCCAGCGCCGCTGCCGGCGTTGGCGCAGTTGCCGCCGCAGCTGGCCCAGTTCCAGCGCGGGGGCACTGGCCGGCTCGCCAAGCCCGGCCAGCGCCGTGCGCAGCCGCCGGGCATCGGCGCGCCAGCCTTCCACACGTGCCGCCGCCTGCGGGTTGGCCGCCAGCCAGGCCTGCACCTCGGCGCGCCGCGCCGGGTCCAGGCGCTCATCGACATAAGCGTGCAGTTCATCTTCGGTGGGGATAAGGCGCGTCATTTCAATCTCCGCAAGGCCGGTGGCTGGGGTGAGCCTTCGGTCAGTTCACGCAAGGCATTGCGCGCCCGCGACAGGCGCGACATTACCGTGCCGATAGGAATGCCCAGGGCCTGGGCGGCCTCCTTGTAGCTCAGGCCCTCGACGCTGACCAGCAACAGCAAGGCACGCTGCTCGGCGCTCAGCCGGGAAAACGCTTGCAAGTCAGCCTGGGCCAGGATGATCGCTTCAAGGTTGTCACCAACGGCTTCGTCATCGCGCTCGGCCCGACCGAACCAGCACAGCCAGCGCGCATGCAGGCGTTCGCGGCGTTTGCCGTCCAGGTACAAGCGATACAGGATGGTGAACAGCCAGGCACGCAGCGCCTGCGCGTCGCGCTGCTGGTCGCGTCGGCTCAGGGCGCGCTCGACGGTAGCCTGCACCAGGTCGTCGGCGCTGCCCGGTTCACGGGTCAGCCATAAGGCAAAGCGGCGCAAGCGGGCGAGCAGCTCGCGCCACTGCTGGTTGTCCAGGTCGTGCATGGTCAGGTCCGGCCTATGGGGCAGTCAGTGTAATGGGCAGACGCGTGCAGACCTATTTTATTCCCCCCGCGGGAATAAATAGCGCGCTACCCCGTCGTACTGGCACCTTCACTGAACCGGACGCACACCATGAACTCACCTTTGCACGGCCCGGCCAAGGCCTTGCGCCTGGCCGCCATCGGCGCCGTGATGCTGGCAGCAGGTGCCGGCTTCGCGTATGCCGCAGGCTGGCTGGGCCAACCGCAGTTGACCCCGCAACGCATCATCGACACCTTCGAGGCCCAGGCCGGGCACTACCCCGGCTACCGCAAGAACCACGCCAAGGGGCTGTGCGTCAGCGGTTACTTCCAGCCCAGCGGCCAGGCGGCCAGCCTGTCCACGGCGCGCGCATTCAGCCAGCCGCGGGTGCCGGTCATCGGCCGTTTCGCCATCGGCGGGGCCAACCCGTTCGCCCCGGACACCGGCATACCAGTCCGCAGCCTGGCAATTGAGCTGAGCACCGATGACGGCCAGGTCTGGCGCACCGGCATGAACAACCCGCCGGTGCTTGCCGTCAGCAACCCCCAAGGGTTCTACGAGCAGGTGCTGGCCAGCGCACCGGTCAAGGCTACCGGCAAACCCGACCCGGCCAAGCTGCAGGCGTTCTTCGCCGCGCACCCGGAAAGCGCAGCGTTTCGGCAATGGGCGGCCAGTTACAAGCCCAGTGACAGCTTCGCCAACACGCAGTACCACAGCATCAATGCCTTCCGCCTGATCGACGCAGCCGGCGCGGCCCACCCGGTACGCTGGCAGCTGGAGCCACAGGCGCCGTTCGCCGCGTTGCCTGGGCAGGTCGACGACAAGTTGTTCCTCCAGCACGACTTGCAGCAGCGCCTGGCCCAAGGCCCGTTGCGCTGGACCCTGCGCCTGGTGCTGGCGGAACCGGGCGATGCGGTGGATGACCCGGCCCGCCCCTGGCCTGCGGAGCGGCGCAGCGTAGACGCCGGCATCCTGGTGCTGGAGCAGGTCGATGCACCTGAGCAAGGGGCCTGCCGCGACATCAACTTCGACCCACTGATCCTGCCGCAAGGTATCGAAGCCTCCAACGACCCGATCCTCGCCGCCCGTTCCGCCGCCTATTCGGAATCTTTCAACCGCCGCAGCCGTGAATCGCTCGGCACCGGAGCCCGCCCATGAAGCCCGAAGCCTTCCACCCCCTTGCCCGCGCGCTGCATTGGTTGATGGCCGTGCTGATCCTGGCCATGCTGTTCATCGGCGTTACCATGGTTGCCGACCTGTCACTGCGCCACCCTGTACTGATAAGCCTGCACAAGGCCACAGGCCTGGCGTTGCTGGTGCTGGTCGTGCTGCGTATCGGCGTGCGTCTGGCCTTACCTCACCCGCCACTGCCTGCAGACCTGCCAACCGTGCAGCGCTGGGCTGCCGGCGCATCGCACCTGGCACTTTATGGCCTGATGCTGGCGATGCCGCTGCTGGGCTGGGCCATGCTGTCTGCCGGCGACTACCCGCGCCCGCTGGGCCTGCCCGCGATCGCGCCGCACAACCTGCAGCTGTATGCCGTGCTGCGCCAGGCCCATGGTTGGGCGGGCTACTTGCTGTTCGCCACCGTATTGGTCCATGTAGGCGCGGCGCTGATGCATGCGTGGGTGCGCCGCGACGGCGTGTTGCGTAGCATGTGGCCTGGCCCCCTGCGCCGCAATCAATGATCTGAGGCAGCCCAGGGCGGTCGACCTCCATCAATGACCGGCTGTCACCGGCCCTACTGCCCTGGAAACCCCATGACCCTCGCAAAGGATCCTGCAACGCTCAGCCTAGCCAGCACCCTTGATCTACGCCCGCTGCTGCTGGCCAACATGGCCTGTACGATGTCGATGATGGCCTTCGTCGCCTTGATCGGCCCGATCGCCCGCCAGTTGGGCATGGCCACCTGGCAAGCCGGCGCCGCCATTACCGTGGCCGGCGTGGTCTGGGTGTTGCTGGCCCGCCCGTGGGGCCGCGCAGCTGACCGCCTTGGCCGTCGGCGCGTACTGCTGCTGGGTAGCGCGGGTTTCACCTTGGCCTACTGGCTGTTGTGCCTGTTTGTCGAAGGTGCACTGCGCTGGATGCCAGGTGCAACAATGGCCTTCATCGGCCTGATGGTCGCACGCGCTTGCATCGGTGCCTTCTATGCCGCCATTCCGGTCGGCTGCAACGCCCTGATCGCCGACCATGTCGGGCCGCAGCAGCGGGCACGGGCCATGGCTTCGCTGGGGGCGGCCAACGCCGTGGGCCTGGTGGTCGGCCCAGCCCTGGCAGCGCTGTTGGCGCGGCATAGCCTGAGCCTGCCGTTTCTGGTCATGTCGCTGCTCCCTGCCAGCGCCTTCGTTGTGCTGCTATTGGCCCTGAAGCCACAGGCGCTTGCACACAGCCAGCCGCCCACCCCGGTCAGGCTCAACGACCCCCGCCTGCGCCGGCCGTTGCTGGTGGCATTCAGCGCCATGCTGAGTGTGACCGTGTCGCAGATCACCGTCGGCTTCTTCGCCCTTGACCGCCTGCAGCTGGGGCCAGCCCAGGCCGCCCAGGCTGCCGGCATTGCCCTCACCACCGTGGGTGTGGCGCTGATGCTGGCCCAGGTCATGCTGCGCCAGCTGCAGTGGCCACCGCTGAAGATGATCCGGGTCGGTGCCACGGTTTCGGCGCTGGGCTTTGCCAGCGGCGCGCTGGCGACCACGGCCCCATGGCTATGGGCCTGCTACTTTGTGGCGGCGGCGGGCATGGGTTTTGTATTCCCGGCATTTTCGGCCCTGGCCGCCAATGCCATGCAGGCCAGCGAGCAAGGCGCCACGGCCGGCTCCATAGGTGCAGCCCAGGGCATGGGGGCGGTTATCGGGCCACTGGCCGGGACCTTGGTCTATGCCGTGGACCCGCGCTTGCCCTTCCTGGCCGTGGCAACGCTGTTGTTGCTGGTCGGGCTGTGGCCAATCCCGCGTGAACAAAGGCGTTGAGAAGCACAGCGCGCAACGCGGCAGAGTATGTTTTAATGCGCATCGCTCGTTATTTTAAACACCTCTGATTACAAGGCGGCTATGGACACGGGGACGCGACTCAAACTGGTGCGGGAACGCAACAACCTCTCCCAACGGGAATTGGCCCGCCGTAGCGGGCTGACCAACTCGACGATCTCGCAGATCGAACAGAACCGCGTGAGCCCTTCGGTCAGCTCCTTGAAAAAGCTCCTTGAAGGCATTCCCATGAGCCTGGCGGAGTTTTTCAGCTTCGACGAGCCGGTACGTGAAGAGCGCTATGTGTTCCGCGGCGGCGAGCAGCCAGACCTTGGCCGGAACGGCTTGCGCATGCTGTTGGTCGGTGCCAGTGTCGAAGGCCGGCAGATGCGCATGCTGCGTGAGCTGTACGCGCCTGGCGCAGACTCGGGCGAACCGATCGTGCATGCCGAAGGCGAAGAATGCGGGCTGGTCACGCGGGGGACTGTGGAGCTGTGGGTCGACGGCCAGGTCAGCGTGCTCAACTCGGGTGATGGCTACTACATCCCCACCACGCTGCCGCACAGCTTCAAGAACATCGGCCCGGACGAGGCCGAGATCATCAGCGCCAATACCCCGGCGAACTTCTGACGGCATGAACAGCCGGGTGGTCTATCAACGCCTGCGTGACGCAGCGCTCGGTGTCCATACCCTGTCGATAGCCCAGCGCCATGACCACGCTCTGGTGGACGTGATCATCGACGGCTGGCAACTGACCCTCGCGCTGGACAGCGAGGTCCTTGCCCAGTGCATCCACTGCACGGCCCCGTGCGGGGCGCAGGCCGGGCTTGATGCCTGGCAACGGTATGGCAGCAACCCCTGCGATCTGCTCAGCCAGTGGGAACGCACTCAGCTGGAAGGGCTGCTCGCCCCCTGCTGCAGCGCTGCCTCGACGAAGTCCAGGCGGTCCTGACCGAAGAACATGTCTTCGCCGACAAAGCACGTCGGCGCACCAAATACCCCCCGCTGCACCGCTACCTCGGTCGCCTGCCGCAGTGCTGCCTTGATTTGGTCATCTGCTGCCAGTGCGTGAAACGCGTGTGGGTCAAAACCGCCTTCAGCCAGGGTGGCGTCCAGTACCGCCACATCGCTCAGGTTGCGCTGCTGGACAAACAAACCCTTGAACAACACCGCCAGCAGCCCCTCGAAACGCTCCGGCGAACGCAACTGCGTACCCATGACGCCTCGCATCAGGTGCAGCGTATTGACCGGAAAAGCCGGCGGCAGCCCAAACGGCACCCCGTAGCGGGCGGCAAAGCGCGCCAGGTCGGCGAACATGTAGCGCCCTTTGGCGGGGATCATCGCTGGCGAGGCGTTGCCCGTGGCCTGGAAGACCCCGCCCAGGAGCATTGGCCGGTAGTGCAGCGTTGCGCCGTGGCGGGCGCATAGTGCCGGCAGCTGGGTCCAGGCCAGGTAACTGGCTGGGCTACCCAGATCAAAGTAGAAATCGACGTGCTTGTGCATGGTCATGTCCTTGCAGGGAAAAGGGTTTACCAGCTTTCCATCCAGGGCCGCAGGTCCAGCTCGAAGGTCCAGGCGTCGCGGGGCTGGGCGTGCAGGAACCAATAGCTGTCGGCGATGTGTGCAGGGTTGAGGATGCCACCCTCATCCTTGAGGGCGTAGCGCTCGGGGAAGCTGTCGCGAATGAAGGCAGTGTCGATGGCCCCGTCCACCACCACATGGGCGACATGAATATTGCGCGGCCCCAACTCGCGGGCCATGCTCTGGGCCAATGCGCGCAAGCCATGCTTGGCGCCGGCGAAGGCGGCAAAACCGGCCGCGCCACGGGTTGCGGCGGTGGCGCCAGTGAACAGCAGCGTGCCGCGCTCGCGCCGGACCATACGCCGGGCTACCGCCTGGGCAGTCAGAAAGCCGGCGAAGCAAGCCTTTTCCCAGATCTTGAAATACTTGCGTGGGGTTTCGTCCAGAATGCTGCATGGCACATTGGCACCGATGTTGAACACAAAGGCTTCGATCGGGCCGATATCGCGCTCGATGGTTTCGACCAGTTCCGCCACGTCGTCTTCCTTGCGCGCATCGGAGCCGAACCCGTAGGCCTGGCCACCGGCAGCGCGTATTTCTTCCAGCAACGGCTGCAGCTTGCCAGCCTGGCGCCGGGTGACACAGGCGATATAGCCTTCGCGGGCGAAACGCTTGGCAATCTCGCCGCCGGTGGCGTCCCCTGCACCAATCACCAGCACGACCTTCGGTTGTTCTGACATGCTTGCACCTATTGGTAAATGATCGTTTAGTAAACGAACGCTATGCTATGATGCCAACTTTCGTCAAGCCGTCTTGCAGAGGCACGCCCATGCGCTACTCAAACGAACACAAGCAGCAGACCCGTGAACGGTTGCTCGCCAGCAGCGGTGCGCTGGCCAAGCGTGGAGGCTTTGCCAGCACGGGCGTCGCCGGCTTGATGAAAGCCATTGGCCTGACCGGGGGGGCGTTCTACAACCATTTCCCGTCCAAGGATGACCTGTTCACCGAGGTGGTCCGGCAGGAACTCTGCAACAGCCCACTCGCCCGGCTGGCCAACCAAGGTGCCAGCCGCGAGCGCCTGGCCCGCTGCCTGCAGCAATACCTTAGCCTGGCGCACCTGCACAACGCCGAGCAGGGTTGCCCATTGCCACCGCTAGGGGTGGAGATAGCCCGCGCTGACGCGCCTGTGCGGGAAGTGGCCGAGCATTGGTTACTGCAGCTGCACCAGGCCTGGAGCGCCACCCTGGAGGATGAGCAGTTGGCCTGGGTATTGATCAGCCAGTGCGTGGGTGCACTGCTGGTTGGCCGCATGCTGGTCAGCGAAAGCGTGCAAGGCCAGGTGCTTGGCGCCAGCCGCGCGTTTGTCGAACGCGCGCTGGAGGGCGACTGATCACGGGTTGGCTGGGGGTTGGCGGGTGCCCGCCGCAGCACGTTCAGCGCCTGCCAAAGCCTCTGGCAAACCCTCCTCACGGCTGGCATAACGCTGTGCCAGCACTGCGCACACCATCAACTGGATCTGGTGGAACAGCATCAGCGGCAGGATCATCGCGCCAATGCCACTGCCCACGAACAGCACCTGCGCCATGGGCACGCCAGTGGCGAGGCTTTTCTTCGAGCCGGCGAACAGGATGGTGATACGGTCCTCGAGGTCGAAGCCCAGCGTTTTGCCCAACAAACGGGTAGCGAACAACACCACCGCCAGCAGAATGCCGCATACCGCGAACAACCCGGCCAGGTGCTGTGGCGAAACCGTGTGCCACAGACCGGTCACCACTGCCTCGCTGAAGGCGGTATACACCACCAGCAGAATCGACCCCTGGTCGACCACCTTCAACCAGCGGGCATTGCGCTTGACCCAAGCGCCAATCCAGCGTCGCGCGATCTGCCCGGCCACGAAGGGCACCAGCAGTTGCAAGGTGATCTTGAGTACCGCATCCAGGCCGGAGCCAGTATCGCCACTGGCGCCCAGCAACATCATCACCAGCAATGGGGTGAGGAAGATACCCAGCAGGCTGGACGCCGCCGCACTGCAGATGGCCGCCGGCACGTTGCCGCGGGCCAGCGAAGTGAAGGCAATGGCCGACTGCACGGTTGCGGGCAAGGCGCACAGGTACAGCACACCCAGGTACAGCTCAGTGCCTACAAGTGGCACGAACAGCGGCTTGAACGCCAACCCCAGCAGCGGGAACAGCACGAACGTGCAGGAGAACACCAGCAGGTGCAGGCGCCAATGCCCGGCGCCAGCGATGATCGCCTCACGCGACAGCTTGGCACCGTGCAGGAAGAACAGCAGGCCGATGGCAAGGTTGGTCAGCCAGCCGAAGTACACCGCCCCGTCGCCTGAACAAGGCAATACAGTGGCAATGCATACCACCCCGAGCAAGGCCAGGGTGAAATTGTCGAACAGCATGCGCAAATACTTCATCACGGCTCCCGTCTTGTCATTGTGCAAGGGCAGACGATAAGGTTTCCGGCTTTTCAGCGCTAACGCCGGAACCCCCTGGGGTATCGCTCAACGGACACCATGCACACAAGGAACCGCCCATGCCGCGCTTGCGCAATGCTTTGCTTGCCACCACCATCACGCTTGCCTTGGGCCCTACCACCGCCCAGGCTCACGACCCGTTGCAGGCCAAGGTCGACCAGGTCGTCCGCCCGCTGATGCTGGAGCAGGGCATCAGCGGCATGGCCGTGGCCATTTATGCCCACGGCCGTGCGCACTATTTCAGTTACGGCGTGGCCAGCAAGGCCGACGACGTGCCGGTAAGCCGTGACACGCTGTTCGAGATCGGCTCGTTGAGCAAGACCTATACCGCCACCTTGGCCGCGCTGGCCAGCGCACAGGGCAAGCTGGACCTGTCGGCGCCGGCCAAGCGTTACCACCCGGCATTGGCAGGCGCCCCTATGGGCGAGGCGTCCGTTCGCGATCTCGGCGCCTACAGCGCGGACTGCCTGCCGCTGCAGTTCCCGGATGACGTCCACACGCCGCAGCAGGTCGTAGATTTCTTCCGGCACTGGCAACCACGCGCCAAACCCGGCACCCAGCGCTGCTACTCCAACCCTAGCCTGGGCCTGTTCGGCGACCTGGCCGCCCGCGCACAACAGCATTCGTTTTCGACACTGATGAGCGAAGGGCTGTTGGTACCGATGGGCCTGCGCGCCACCTATCTGCAAGTGCCTGCCAGCGCCCAGGGCCTGTACGCACAAGGTTACGATGCCGCCGACAAGCCGGTACGCGTCAGCCCCGGCCCCTACGCCGACGAAGCCTACGGGATCAAGACCAGCGCCCGCGACCTGCTGCGCTATGTGCGCCTGCACCTGCAGCCGCAGGGCCTGCCACCGGCGCTGCAGCAAGCCTTGAGCATTACCCGCCAAGGCTACTTTCAGGTCGGCGCCATGACCCAGGGCCTGGGTTGGGAACGCTACCCCTACCCGGTCGCACTGGACACGCTGGTCGATGGCAACAGCCCAAGGCTGATCCGTGAACCGCAGCCAGTCACGCGCTTGCAGCCAGCCCTCCCAGCGCTGCCTGCGGCCTGGTACAACAAGACCGGCTCTACCAATGGCTTTGGTGCCTACGCTGCGTTCGTGCCCGCCGAACAGCTGGCGGTGGTGTTGCTGGCCAACCGCAATTACCCCAATGAGGCTCGGGTACGTGCTGCCGTTGCGATCCTTTCCGACCTGTAGAAACGCCGCGGATTGTCGAACAAATCGACACTATGTAGTGAGAAAAAATATTCACTACAAAATGGTTGACGCCGTTCATCGCCCTTGTGCATGATGAAGCTGTCTCCCTGATCGGGGGCGGTGGCAAGGGTATTCCAAACGGCCTGCGCGGTAACGCAGGCCGTTCGTGGAGCGGGAAACTGTCCAAAAGGCAGCGTGAGAAAGCCCCTGTTGCGATGCTGCTGTAGCAGCGTTGGTAGTGCGCTACACCGTGGTAGCGCCAACTGTGAAAATCACCTACGAATGGGTAATGGGGGCTTTATGATGAACTTGAACAACAATCCGACAATCGACCAATTGGCCCAGCTGTTCGCCGGCCGCAAAGACAGCCTGGACGACCACCTGCTGTGGGTCAGCCAAACCGGTGAAGTGCGTCTCGATCGCCTGCCACCGAATACCGTCGAAGCTGAATTTGAAGAGCACCTGCCCAGCATGCGTGCCCGCTTCAAGGTTTACCGTCGTGGCCAAGGCTACGTTGGCAAGAAGGCCGCCGCCGACACCGAGTTCGTTGGCCGTGTGCTGCAGACCCTGCAACAGGAGTGGCCCGCTGCCCGTGAGCAGCAGGCGGTCAAGGTGATCGAACCGCTCAATTGAGGTTGCCACCGTTAGCAGAGCCCGGCCTGAACAGGCCGGGCTTTTTCATGCCTGGCGCCGCTGGCGGCGGGCTGGCGGCAACGGCAATGCCCCTGTCGCCATGGCCCTGGCGCGGTCGACACCCCAAACCATGGCACGGGTCATGGTCTCGCCCGGCCGCGCGGGGTAGTACTCCTCCACCAACGCCCGCCCATCCCCGGCATACAACCCCAGGAACAATTGCGTTGCGCCCAGGCGCGACAAGCGCACCTGCACATCCAGTGTGGTGCCATCGCTGAGCGCTTCGTCGTGGCTGCGGCTGTGTAGGTGGGCGTCCGCCCATTGCCAATAAGTCTGTTCCCTGACGCGCATGAGCATCCAATCCTCCGTTGCTCGAATGTGGCGTCAGCAAAGCACAGTCTTGGCGGGCCGGCGAGTGTTACCCAATCATTTCATGAGGCGGGTCAACGAATGGCCAGAAAAAATCCGCCGTCGGAAAGCGCGGGGTTACTTCTTCAGCGGCACCCGGGGCATGAAGCGGCCCTTTTTGCTGCGCTGCAGATGGGCAGGCTGCAGCTGCTCGGAATCATCCAGGGTCATGTGGGCGAACCCCAGCCGGAATGCCGCCTGGCCGCAACGCACCTGGCTGTTGATCGGAAACGCATCGTTAAGATCTTCGAAAAAAGATTCGCTCATGCCCTGTCTCCCTCCAGCGGCAACGCGCCGGCAACCAGAAAAGCTGCCAAGTGACGCGGCCTGTAAAAATGAGACTAGCCGGTCATTTACAGACCAGTGCGGCAAAGCCGAGACAGCCGACCAGTGGCAAACCGGCCTTCACCGCAGCCGCACTGCGGTGCCGGTGACAAACACGACGACCATGCCGCCTTGTACCGAAGGCATGCTGATCTCGTAATCCACACCGACTACCGCATCGGCTTGCAACTGCTGGGCGCGCGCCTTGAGCTCTTCGGTGGCCTGCTCGCGGGCCTCGCGCAGTGCGCTTTCCAGGGTTTGTGAACGGCCCCCCAGTACGTCGCGAACCCGCGTGAAGAAATCCCGGACGAAATTGATGCCCTGTACCGATTCGGCGCTGACCACGCCCAGGTATTCGGCGATCGGGCGGCCTTCAAGTTGGCTGGTAGTGGAAATGATCATGCAAGCGCTCCGTTGGCCTGGTCTCGTACAATGAGGCCGATTCTAACAGAGCCTCACTTTGGCAATTGGGAATGGAGCCATACCACCCGGTCAACGCTTCAGCCACCCTCGCGTCAGGCGCTGGCCGCACGCAAGCGCCGGCCGATCCGCGCGCCGAATACGTTTACCAGCAGCCCGGCCATCACCAACAATGCGCCCCAGCCCTGAATTGCGGTCAGTCGTTCGCCCAGCAGCAATGCCGACGAACTCAAGCCGATCACCGGCACCAGCAGCGAAAAAGGCGCGACCTTACCGGCCGGGTGGCGCGACAACAGCTTGCTCCACAGGCTGTAGCCGATCATGGTGGCGACAAAAGCCAGGTACGCCAGCGCCAGCACCGAGCTGAGGCTGATGTTGGCAAGCGCATGGCCAATACGCTCTGGGCCTTCCAGCCACCAGGACAACGCCAGGAACGGCAACGGCGGGATCAACCCACCCCAGATCACCAGGGCCACCAGGTCGACCGAGCCAAAGCGCCGGGTAATGATGTTGCCCAGCCCCCACATGGCACCGCCGCACAATGTCAGCAGCAGCGCCACCATCGGCACGTGGCCACCGTCTTCGCTGCCGATCAGGGCCAGGCCACTGGCCGCCACCAGTAGTCCCAGCACACTGGCCAGGCGCAGCCGTTCACCGAGGAACAGCGCGGCGAAGCCGAGCGTAAAGAATGCCTGCGATTGCAGAATCAGCGAAGCCAGCCCTGGAGGCATGCCGCTGTACATGGCCTGGAAGAGAAAGGCGAACTGGCCCAGAGAGATGGTTGCGCCGTAGGCGATGAGCCAGCGCCAGGGCAATTTGGGTCGCCTGACCAGCAAGACCGCGGGAAACGCCACCAGCAAAAAGCGCAGTGCCCCCAACAGCATCGGTGGCAAGCCGTCGAGGCCAACCTTGATGACTACAAAGTTGACTCCCCAGGCAACAATCACCACCAGGGCGATGAGCAGGTCCTTGAGCGGCACGGCAGATTCCTTCTTCAGGCGTTCTAGACATATTTCGTTACAGCATAAGGCTATAACTCTGAAGAGGACCAGCACAGTTGTGGCCTAGGCTGGCGCAACAGTCTGACTGTTGCGTCAACCTGTAACGTTGATGCATAACGCAGAAAACCCGCGAACACTGCGTATTCACGGGTTTCCAGTGCCCTTGAGCAGGGCACGATCAGCAGCGCGGACTTGCCGGCACCTGAGCCTTGCAAGCCTTATCGCTGTGCATCAAGCCGCCGCAAACAGCTCACTGGCGATCTGCGCCTGTGCGGCGTCAAGCGCCTGTGTACGCTGCTCCGGGCCGTAGGCCAAGCCGTGAGCGCGCACGATTTCCAGGTCGGTGACACCAATGAAGCCCAGGAACACCTTCAGGAAGTCTTCATGCCCAGCACCCGTTGGCTGGCCAGCGTGCAGGCCACCCGCGGTCGAAACCAGCACGACCTTCTTGTTACCGCACAGCCCCTCAGGGCCCGCCTCGGTGTAGCGGAAGGTCTTGCCGGCCACCGCAACGCGGTCGATCCAGGCCTTGAGCTGGGTCGGCACGCTGAAGTTGTACATCGGCGCGCCTATCACCACGGCATCGGCGGCCAGGAATTCTTCCAGGGTCTGGGCGCTGAGCTTGGCCTCGAATGCCTGGGCGGCGTCGCGTACGTCTTCCGGGGTGCCAGCGGCTACCAGCGTGGCAGCAGAGAAGTGTGCAATGGCATCGGCAGCCAGGTCGCGGTACACCACTTCAACGCTGGGGTCTGCGGCTTTCCAGGCTTCGACCACCTCGCGGCTCAACTGGCGCGATGCGGAATTGTCACCCAGGATGCTCGAATCGATGTGCAACAGTTTCATGGGACTCTCCTGTGAATGAAGACCGCATCAGTAAGCGATCACGATGGAGAGAATCCTACCGGGGTGATTAATGACTGATAAGTTGCATAAAATGCGTTAGTTTGTCTCATGAGTGGAACAATGAGAGCTGTTCATGCAAGACCTCAATGACCTTTTCTATTTTGCCCGCGTAGTGGAAGCCGGCGGTTTTGCGGCAGCGGGGCGCCAGCTGGGCATTCCCAAGTCACGCTTGTCCCGGCGCATTGCCGAACTCGAAGAGCGCCTGGGCACCCGCCTGCTGCAGCGCACTACCCGGCAGTTGAAACTCACCGCAGTCGGCGAGCGCTACCTGCATCACTGCCAGGCCATGCTGCTGGAGGCCGAAGCTGCCGATGAGACGGTGGCCAGCATGAGCAGCGAACCACGCGGGCGCTTGCGTGTGTCCTGCCCCGTGGCGCTGGCCCACGCGTTTCTGCCGCAGGTGATCAGCCGCTTTCTCGAACAGTACCCACTGGTGCAGTTGGACATGGTACTGCTCAACCGCCGGGTCGACCTGATTTCCGAAGGTATTGACGTTGCCCTGCGCGTGCGCGACCTGGGCGATGAAGACCCGGCCTTGGTCACCCGCCGCCTGCGCCAGGCGCAAATGCAGCTGGTTGCCGCCCCAGGCTTCGCCGACCACATTCGCGACCCTGCCGAACTGGCGACGTTGCCGGTACTGGGCGCCGCCGAGGCAGACCGGCTGGTGCACTTTCGGCTGCTCGGCCCCAACGGCAAGCAACAGGACCTGGCCCTGGAGCCGCGCCTGGCGATCGACGATTTCGTAGTACGTAATGCCGCTGTACGAGCTGGCCTGGGCTTTACTGCACTACCCAGCATGTTTTGCGAGGCGGAACTGGAACGCGGCGAGCTGGTACGCCTGCTGCCTGAGTGGTCGCTGCCAGGTGGCTACCTGCAGGCGGTTTACCCGCACCGGCGCGGCCTGTTACCGGCTGTACGGGTGTGGATCGACCATCTGGCGGCGTCGTTCGAGGCGTGTGGAGAACGATACGTATGAACGCGAACATGAGCGAAGCTGAAGTAGCGGCGTTCTGCCTGGACCTGCCGGGTGCCCAGGAAGACTACAAGTGGGGGGGTATCCGGGTGTTCTCGGTGGCCGGCAACAAGATGTTCGCGGTACTCGACCTGGCCGGCGCAGGGCTGTCGTTCAAGGTGGCCGACGATTTGTTTCTCGGCTATTGCGACCGCCCTGGGGTGCGACCTGCGCCTTACCTGGCACGGGCACGCTGGATCAGCATGGCGCCGCCCTACCCCATGGGCCGGGACGAACTGTGTGACTTACTGCAGCGCTCGCACCAGCTGGTGGTGCAACGGTTGCCGAAGCGGTTACAGGTGGGTTTACTGCTGTGAGACCGGCTGCCCCGCTTCGGTGCCACCCATCACCCTAAAGGCAGAAAGCGCCCGCCGAAAAACAGCCAGTCTGCCCAGAACACCTGGTGCAACAGTACGATTGCCCAGAACAGCAACTGGTAAGAAACCTTGCGGGTCTTATGCCGGAACAGCTGCTGCGCCAGCAACGCACCCGGCCAGCCACCCAGCAGCTCGCTGGCATGCAGCACTTTTTCGGGCGTGCGCCAGGCCTGCTGACGTGCCTGGTGTTTGTCCTGCCAGTACAGCATGACGCTGACCAGGCTCATCGCTGGGTACAGCGCCAATGGCCACCAGGCCTGGTCAAGCCAGGCCATGCGTGACGCGCCCAGCCCTGGCAGCACGCACAACACGGCCAGCACCAGCAGCTTCAGGCGCAGGTTGCGTACACCGTCCAGCGGCGCGGCACGACGCCCCTCAGCCATGCACCGAGGTCCAGTTGACCCAGCCGAACTGCCAGGTAGCCAGAATGAACAGGCCGAACACGATGCGATACCAGGCAAACGCGGCATAGCTGTGGTTGGCGATGAACTTGAGCAGCGCACGCACGGCGATCATGGCGAAAATGAACGAGGTGACGAAACCGATGGCGAACACCGGCAAGTCATCCGGCTGGAACAGGTGGCGGTACTTGTAGCCCGAATACACAGCCGCGCCGACCATGGTCGGCATGGCGAGAAAGAACGAGAACTCTGTGGCCGCTTTGCGCGACAGACCGAACAGCAGCCCGCCGATGATGGTCGAACCTGAACGCGATGTGCCGGGGATCATGGCCAAGCACTGCACGAAACCTATTTTCAGCGCATGGCTCCAACGCATGTCGTCGACATGGTCAACCTCTACCCGATGCGTGCGCCGCTCGGCCCACAACATGATCACCCCACCCACCACCAGCGCTGCCGCCACGGTGACCGGGTTGAACAGGTACTCGTGGATCAGGTCGGCGAACAGTACGCCCAGTACGACCGCAGGCAGGAATGCCAACAACAGGTTGCCGCTAAAGCGCCGTGCCTTGGGTTGGCTGCGCAAGCCCAAAACCACCTCGCAAATCCTGCTGCGAAACTCCCACATCACGGCCAGGATCGCCGCCAGCTGGATGATGATGTTGAAAGCCATGGCCCGTTCACCGCCAAAACCGATCACGTCGGCGACGATGATCTGGTGGCCGGTACTGGAAATCGGCAGGAACTCCGTCAGCCCCTCTACTACGCCCAAGATGATTGCCTGGAAGGCAGTCCAAAAATCCATCATTCCCCCGGTGGAGCGCTGCTCGCAGCAGGCCCCTTGTTCTTGATCTGTTGACGATTGCCGCACGCGGACCGGCTTTTTACAGCGACTGTTGGGACCAGCGCCAGTGGAAAAGTTCACGGCGGCTAAAGGTTTCATCTTGCGCGGCCGAAATCCTGTCAGAGCACCTTTGCAAATCCGTTACGCAACCGTCTGCAGACTGAGACAAGGATAGCACTTAGCCATTAGTCGAGTGGGGCATGGCTGCAAACCGTGCTTGGATGCAGATGAATAAAAAGAACAATGTGGGAGCGGCTGGATGAACACTTTGAGATCAATGTCGATCAGCCAACGCCTGTGGCTGATCCTGGTGGTGGCGGTGGCCATGCTGGTGGTGCTGGGGCTGCTGATGCTGCGCCAGATCCACGGCGACCTGTACCAGGCCAAAGCCGAAAAGACCCACCACGTGGTGGAAACCGCCGCTGGGGTACTGGCGTATTATCAGGGCCTGGAGGCAGCCGGCACGCTCAGCCGTGAAGCCGCCCAGCAGCAAGCGCTGCAAGTTGTCCGGGGCCTGCGCTACGACCACGACGATTATTTCTGGATCAACGACCTGGGGCCGAAGATGATCATGCATCCGACCAACCCCAAGCTCGACGGCCAGGACCTGTCTGCTATCCGCGACCCCGACGGCTTTGCCGTGTTCAATGAAATGGTCGCCCTGGCGCGCCAGCACGACGCGGGCCCGGTCAACTACCGCTGGCCCAAGCCCGGGGCGAGCGAACCGGTGGCCAAGACCTCCTACATCCAACTGTTCAAGCCGTGGGGTTGGATCATCGGGTCCGGCGTGTACGTCGATGACGTGCAGGCCGAATTCGCCCGCCAGTTGCGCGATGCCTCGCTGGTTGGCCTGGGCATTGCCCTGCTGATGGCGCTGGTGGTGATGCTGATCGCCCGCAGCATTGCCCGCCCCCTTCAGGAAGCGGTGCAGGCCATGGGCAATATCGCCAGTGGTGAAAGTGACCTGACCCGGCGCCTGGACACCCATGGTCGCGACGAAATCACCCGCCTTGGTGAACACTTCAACCGTTTCAATGGCAAGCTGCAGGCCGTGGTCGGCCAATTGCAAGGGGCCGCCCATGCGCTGGCCCAGTCGGCCGGGCACGTGGGTGACAACGCCGGTGCCGCCGAGCAGCGCAGTGCCCAGCAGTCGCTGCAGATGGACCAGGTGGCTACCGCCGTGAACGAAGTGACCTACGCCGTGCAGGACGTGGCCAAGACGGCCGAACAGGCTGCTGGGGAAATGCACAGCGCCCAACTGCAGGTCACCCAGGGCCAGCAAGCCATCCACGGCAGCCTGGCGCAGATCGACCGGCTGTCGCTGACCATCGAACAGGCTGTGCAGGTGATCCGCGACCTGGCCGGGCACAGCACGCGCATCGGCGGCGTGCTCGACGTGATCCGTTCGATTGCCGAGCAAACCAACCTGCTGGCGCTGAACGCGGCCATCGAGGCGGCCCGGGCTGGGGAGCAAGGCCGCGGCTTTGCCGTGGTCGCCGACGAGGTGCGCCTGCTGGCACAGCGCACCGCGCAGTCCACGGCCGAGATCCATACCATGATCGAGCACCTGCAAAGCCAGTCGGACGCCGCTGTGCGGGCAATCGACACCAGCAGCGAGGCCTCGCGCCAGACCGTCGAACAGGCCCGCGAGGCCGGCGCCAGCCTGGACGCCATCAATCAGGCGCTGAACAACCTCACCGCCTTGAATGCGTCCATTGCCAGTGCAACCCTGCAGCAGGCGCATGTGGTCGAAGAGATCAACCGCAACGTGCTGGACACTGCCGGGTTGTCCCAGCAAACCGCCGATGCGGCGCGCCAGTCCAGCGATGCCGGGGTGGCCCTGGGCCAGTTGAGCGAAGAGCTGGAGCAGTTACTGCGCCAGTTCCGCGTGTAGTAAGGGCTGCCGGCGGGCGCGGCTACACCTTCGCCCGCCGACCAGCTACAATCGCGCCCCTTCCCCGCAGCCAAGGATCGCCGATGTCCGGCCTTGAACTCATCGCCGCCGTCCTCGGCGTCATCGCTGTCTGGCTCACGGTCAAGCAGAACGCCTGGTGCTGGCCGATCGGCCTGGTCATGGTGCTGATCTATGGCTGGCTGTTCTATGAGGTGAAGCTGTATTCGGGCATGTTGCTTCAACTGGCCTACGCCCTCCTGCAACTGTACGGCTGGTGGCAATGGCAACGCCCCGACCACACTGAAGACGCCCGCCAGGTCTCGCGCTTGCATGGCCCGGCGCTATTTGCCGGCCTGGCCGTCGGGGTGCTGCTCAGTGCCGCGCTGGGCGCGGCCATGGCCCATTGGACCGACGCCGCAATGCCCTGGCTGGACGCGACCCTGACCGGCTTCAGCCTGGTGGCACAACTGTGGATGGCGCAAAAGCGCCTGCAATGCTGGGCCCTCTGGGTTGTGGTCGACACCCTCTATGTCGGCCTGTACCTGCACCAGCAGCTGTACTTCACAGCAGGTTTGTTCGCGGTTTTGACCCTCATAGCCGTACGCGGCTGGCTGGAATGGCAACGCGACCCGGCATTGGTGCAGCCATGAGCGCGGTGCAGGCGACGAAAGTACTGGTGCTGTGCGGCCCCGAGTCCAGCGGCAAAAGCTGGCTCAGCGGGGTGATCCAAGCGCATTTTGGCGGTTTGGTGGTGGCCGAGTACGTGCGTCACTTCATCGAGCAGGAGCGCCGCGATACCTGCTATGCCGATATCCCCAGCATTGCCCGTGGCCAACTGGCGTGGGAAGACCAGGCCCGCGAGCAGGCGCCCCCCTTGCTGGTTCTCGACACCCACCTGCTCAGCAACATGCTCTGGAGCCAAACGCTGTTCGGCGACTGCCCGGCCTGGCTGGAACAGGCCCTGCTCGCCCGGCATTACGACCTGCATCTTTTGCTAAGCCCACACGGCGTGGAATGGGTCGCCGACGGCCAGCGCAGCCAGCCGGACGTGCGCGATCGGCAACGCTTTTTCGAAGACAGCCGGGCCTGGTTGCAGCAGCATGGGCAGGTGTACCAAATAATTGAAGGCAGTTGGCCACAGCGCCAGTTGTTGGCCCTGCAAGCGGTTGCTAGACTCGTTGATAGCGATACGCCAGCCTGCCCCACCGAGTGTTAAGCCACTGACACAGGCCCCTGCGGCACAACCCCCGAAATCAGGCGGCTGCCCCCACTCGCGGGGTGAGTGTCAAGCGGGTGAAACACCGCTGCGAAATCCCCCTTCCGGCGCCGCCACAGCAGGCCCGCCCGGCCATGCCGGTGTGCAACTGTTTCACGGCTGACACACCACACCCCACGTGCGTCTTAGCTGTCATCGCCAAGCGCCTGATTTTCATACCAATTCAAAAAGCGGCACACCTTCTGCTCTGTCCTTCGCATCGCTGATCAGGCCCAGCGCTCAAAGAAGGAAGTGCCGTCGTGAGGAAAACAGCCAACCACCTTTATCACGCCTTGCTGATGGGCTGCGTACTGGGGTCACTGAGCCTGACGGCGCAGGCCGACAAAGGGATCATCACCATCACCCGCGACGTGCAGGTGCGTAACGCCACCATCCCACCATTGCAGCCCGATCCCAATCCGACCACCGTCAACGCCAACCCCTCTGCCTATGTGCTCAAGCAGACCAACGAGCTGAGCGACGGCGACTTCGCCGCCATCAGCAGCGGCGCTGGCATCAGCAACATGATCACCCAGCAGACCAACAACCTGGGCGGCAACCTCGGCAACCAGAACCAGTTGCCCAACCTGGCCGGCGGCCGCGGTACCGGTGGTTCCGGTAACGGCATCGCCAACATGGTCAACTCCAGCGTGCAACGTGGCCTGGCGCCGCTGCAAATCCTGACCGGCGGGGGCAAGTGAGATGAAGTACATGCTGCTGATGCTGGCTGCAGTGTGCAGTGCGCCCGCCTTCGCCCAGTCCCCCGTTCCGGTCATCAACAACGCTGACATCGACAGTTCCGGCAGCCGCTACCAAGGCAACCTCAGCGTCAACCAGGCCGCCGGGGACCAGCAGCAGCAGGCCAATGCCCGCGCCATCGCCGTTGGTCCCGAGGCCAACGCCAGTACCCAGATCCGCCAACAGCTCAACACCCCCGCCGACCCGAGGATGGACGCCCGCGCGACCATTCAGGGCAACGCTTTCAGTAACGGCAGCGGCGCCCTGGGGGTGAACCAGAGTGCAGGCGCCAACACTCAACAAGCCAATGCCATGCGCATCAGCATTGGCGCACAACCGCAAAGCATCGACGACAGCGTCCTCATGCAACAGAACGTGACGCTGCTCAACAACTCCGGAGCAACGGATATCCCAGCCGGCTATCGCCAGGTCACCACCAGTGACCAGGCCTTCACCGGTAGCCGTGGGGTGATCCAGTTGAACCAGAGTGCCGGGGTGGGAAACCGCATGGCCAACACCTTGAGCATCCGGGTCGCGGACTGACCCTTTCAGTTAAGAACGACACTTAACCTACTAGAGTACGGAGAATCACCATGAAACCCTCGATGGCAATCAAGCCTCTGGTTTTCGCAATTGCTGCGGTCATGGCTGTTGCTGTACAAGCTGGGCAAAACGACCGGCGCGGTGACCACCATAATGGCAACAACAATGGCCAGCACACGCCTCCTGCCACCAAGATCCCGGTGTATGCAACCGCCAATGCCTGGGACACTCAATCCAGTACCAACAATCGCATCACCAACCAAGGCACCATCAACGAAGCCGAGATGAGCGACTCGGGCACCGGCTCCAGCGGCAACGTCGGCATCAACGTCGCGGCCGGTAACGGCAACCAGCAGGACAACGCTGCAGCCATCGCCAACGCCGGCTCCGAATCGAGCCTGGACAACAGCTTCGTGTTCGGCATGGCCAACGCCACAGCCGACGTTGTGCAAACCAGCCGCAGCAACCGGGTAGACAACTACTCGACGCAATCGTCGGCGCTGATGAGTGGTTCGGCCAGCGGGGCTGAAGGCAATATCGGCATCAACGTGGCCGGTGGCGACCTCAACCAGCAGAAAAACACCATGGCCATCGCCAACACCGGCGCCCCATTGGGCAACGCCACGGCGACCGCCTCCGCCAACCAGTCAGGCCCAGGCCTGACGGTGAACAACAGCGCCGACCGCACCTACCGGGTAGACACGCTGACCTTCACCACGTCGGCCAGCGGGTCGAGCTCGCGTGACGGCACCTTCAACTCGACCGATGACCGCAGCGCGTCGTCGAGCTTCAGCGTGGCCGGCTCGCAAAGCGCCAGCAACAGCGGCTCCAGCGGCTGGAACTCCAGTGGTTCGAGCAGCGCCAACGCCAGTGGCTCCAACAGTGCCAGCGCCAGCGGTTCCAACAGCTGGGGCATGAACGGTTCGGCCAGCGGTTCCAACAGCTCGTCCAGCAGTGCCAGCCTGAACGCCAGCCTGGCTGCAGCAGCCGACGCGACCCGCACGGTCACCACCGACGACGGCCGCCGCGAACGCTCGCGCACCAGCAGCTTCGATGGTTCGCTGAACGCCTCGCTGAACGCCTCGATCGACAAGTCGCACGAAAGTGCCTATGACTCGTCCTTCGAGAAGGCATTCGACTCAAACTACGACAAGTCGCACCAGTCCTCCTACGACAAGTCGCGCGATTCTTCGTACACCAAGTCTCATGAGTCCTCGTACGAAAATGCTTCCGCCTCTGACTTCTCCAAGTCTGGCGAGCAATCGCATCAGTCCTCCAACGACGTCGCCAAGAGCTACAGCGAAAGCAGTGCTTACGACTTGAGCAATACCGTGTCCTTCCAAGTGCTGACCCCGACCGGCTGGGCCAACCCTGTTACCAACACTGCAACCCTTAGCGGTTCGGTCAACGGTGGCAGCGGCAACCTGGGCGTGAACGTGGCCGCCGGTGTAGGCAACCAGCAGAGCAACTCGCTGGCCATCTCCAACACCTCGTTCTAACGCTGCAATCAAGGCCCCCTTCGGGGGGGCCTTTCTTCAACAGAACAAGAAGGCATCCGATCATGCGCATTATCGCCTTGGCGTTTTTACTGTGCCTGGCCAGCGTGAGCGAAGCTGCACAAATGCCGCTGGCAGTGATGCCCGGCGGCGCCGTGGTATTCAAACCCCTGCAAAGCGTGCGCGAGCGCAAGTTCGCCGACCTGGTGCAACAGAAAACCGACTTCAGCTGCGGTGCGGCTGCCCTGGCGACCATCCTGCGCCAGGCCTACTGGCTGGATGTGGACGAACATCAAATCATCGAAGGCATGCTGGCCCACGCCGACCAGGACCTGGTGCGCACCCAGGGCTTTTCGATGCTCGACATGAAACGCTACGTGGAAAGCCTGGGCATGCGTGCCCGCGGCTACCGTGTAGCGCCCGATACCCTGCACAGCGTGCGCATACCGGTGGTGGTGTTGATGGATGTGCGTGGCTACAAGCACTTCGTGGTCATGCAGAAAGTCGACAAGGGCTGGGTGTATGTCGGTGACCCGGTGCTGGGCCACAGGCGCTACAAGGTTGACGACTTCCTCAAGGGCTGGAACGGCATCATCTTCGCCGTAATCGGCCAGGGTTATGACAAGAACAATGTCTTGCTCGACCCGCCTCTGCCGCTGACCGCCAAGGGTCGAGTGAACAATTTCACCCCGGTGCAGGACGCAGAGCTGCTGGACTTTGGCTTCATCAAAAGCGACTTCTTCTAACGATTCGTCCAATGATAAGGAGCATGACGCTCCCGGGAGCCCGCCATGAACAACCCCTTCCTGCTGGCCTTGGCCTGCCTGGCTGCCAGCCTGCCGGTTCATGCAGAAACGTTCAAACCGATCGAATTGAAGGACCAGGAACTGGCAAATTTGCGTGGTCGCTACGTGATGCCGGGGCGCATCGTAAGCTTCGGCATCGTCATGAGCAGCACCTGGCAAAATGCCAAAGGCGACGTGATTGGCGCCAGCAGCAGCCTGCAGGTGCAAGCGTCGACAATCAAGCCACAATTCTACGTGTCGACGATCAATGAAAAAGGCACCGGCAGCGCGGCTGGGGCAGCCACTGCGCCCGGTACCGGCAGCGTGACCGGCGGTGCCGGGCTGGCCACCAGCGAGGGCGTCACCCAGGTAGTGCGCGCCGCCGGTGATAACAACGGCGCATACAACAACGTCGACATCAACGTCACCAAGGCCAACCAGGCACCGGTGGTGCAACAGCAGGGCCAGGCGCTGGCCGCCGGTCAGACCCTGAACGCAGAAAACGGCGCCGGTTCGCTGAGTGTCTCGGCCAGCGGCGTGGGCGTGCAGCTGAACATCAACGCCAGCAACAACCAGGGCAGCAGCATGCAACGCCTGGCCCAGGGCGGCCTGATGCAGAACACCACGCTGCTGGGCAACGGCAACCTGGTCAGCAACGTCACCTCCCTCAATGTGGTCATGCGCGAGAGCGTGCCGACAGCGGCTTCACTCAATGGCAGCCTCGATCAGCTCAAAGGCCTTCGCACTTTCGGATACTGATCTACGCTCAGTCTCATCAAAAGTAGTTGGAAGGGACGGCAACTCCATGTACCGATCTTTTACGCTCAAGGCTTTTGTGTGTCTGACTACCCTGGCCCCGGCCACATTGCTGTATGCCGCTGCCGACCCGCAGGTCGAGGCACTGAAGCAGGAACTGACCGAACTCAAGCGCCGGTATGAGGCCCAGCAGCAAGCGTTGATGGTGCTGGAACAACGCGTGCGCCAGGTTGAAGAAGCCCCGGCGGCGGCCCCACCCAAACGCCTGGTCAAGTCGCCTGCCGAAGGCGTGAAGGGTGGCCAGACGGTAGCTTCCGGCGCCCCTGGCACCACTGGCAGTTCCTATGGCCAGGCCCTGGCTGCCGACTCGGAGCCGGCGCAGAGCGTGTCCAACCTGTATGACGAGGCCAGCGGCTTCTTCGGTGGCGGCAAGTTCAGCTTCGAGACCGGCCTGACCTATACCCACTACGACACCCGTGCACTGACCCTCAACGGGTTCCTGGCGCTGGACTCGATTTTCCTGGGCAGCATCAACCTCGACCGCATCAAGGCCGACAACTGGACCTTGGACATGACCGCGCGCTACAACCTGGCGCAACGTTGGCAGTTCGACATCAACGTGCCGGTGGTGTATCGCGAATCCACCTACTCGTCCGGCGGTGCCGGCGGCTCGGGCGCGGCCACCTCCGATGCCACCGTCACGCGCGACCCGGAAATCGGCGATATCAATGTTGGCGTGGCCTACAAGTTCCTCGACGAAGACGAAACCTGGCCGGATGCCGTGGCCACCCTGCGGGTCAAGGCGCCGACCGGCAAGGACCCGTACGGCATCAAGCTGCGCGAGGTGGACGGCAACAACAACCTGGCGGTACCGGACAGCCTGCCGACGGGCAATGGCGTGTGGTCGATCACCCCAGGCATCTCGCTGGTCAAGACCTTTGACCCGGCCGTGCTGTTCGGCAGCCTGTCCTACACCTACAACATGCAGGACTCGTTCAGCGACATCAGCCCGCAGGTCAACAGCAAGGTGCCGGGCGACGTCAAGCTTGGCGACTCCTGGCAAATCGGCGGGGGCATCGCGTTCGCGCTCAACGAGAAGATGAGCATGTCGTTCTCGGTGTCGGACCAGTTTGCCCGCAAGAGCAAGATCAAACCGGATGGCGGTGACTGGCAGTCGATTTCCAACAGTGACTACAACGCGGCCAATTTCAACATCGGCCTGACCTTCGCCGCCAGCAACAACCTGACCATCGTGCCCAACTTGTCCATTGGCCTGACCGACGACGCCCCGGACTTTTCCTTCAGCCTGAAATTCCCCTACTACTTCTGAACCTCGCCATCAGCCGGGCCCGCGACTACGGGCCCGGCTTTTGGTAACCACCCTTGTAGCGCCCGCCTTCCCGCCCGCTCGCCTGTTATCATTCAGCACAGTTTGATGACGATTCAATGGCAAAAGGGAAGTTTTTGTGAAGAACCTGTCCGACCACCCACGTGCCCGGCTTGCCGCTCTGGCAGGCCTGCTGTTGGTGATCCCACTGGGTGCGCGCGCCATGCTGGGTTGGTCCAACCCCCTGGGTTACCTGTCAGACCTCGCCCTCGGCAGCCTGCTGCTGTTACTGCTGCAGCGCCGGCCGTGGTGGCTGGCGCTGCCGGTGTTGCTGGCCTGGGCGGCCCTGTGGGTCGCCTCGGCCGAACTTGTCAGCGCGGTGGGCCGTTTGCCAACCAGCGCCGACCTGGCCTACCTGGCCGACCCGCAGTTCATGGAAAACTCCACCGGCGGCGGCCTGGCCCATGCCTGGCTGCCCTGGCTGATGGGTGGCGGCCTGCTGGCCTGGCTGGTGCTTGCCTGGCGCAGCCGTACACAGCGCGGCCGGGCGCTGCCGCGCAAGGCCTGGGCCATCCCGGTCGTGCTGTTCGGCGCCCACTGGGGCAGCCAGCAACTGGCACCTTCCGATGCCGACCAGTGGCGGCAATACAACCTGGGCCATCAGTTGCTGTCTGCCGGCGTGGGCCAGGTACAGCGCCAGGCCGATGAGTGGCTGGGCACTTCCCAGCCCTTCACCCCCCTGCCCAGCATTGGCCTGACGCAATCCGACCTGCACGGGCAACGACTGCTGTACGGCCCGGGCCGTGCGCGCAATTTGCTGGTGATCACCCTGGAAGGCATCCCCGGCGCTTACCTGCGGCCCAACCGTCAGGCGTTGAACAGCCCCTTCGATGAAGAGCTCATGCCCAAGCTCAGCAGGTGGGCCGAGCGCGGCATGAATACCCCGGACTACGTACTGCACACCCACCAGACCATTCGTGGGCTGTACGCCATGCTGTGTGGCGACTACGACAAGCTGGCCAACGGCACCCCCAAGGGCGTGGAACTGCTGACCCAGAACGAACGTAACCAGGCCTGCCTGCCGGCGCAGTTGCGCCAGGCCGGGTTCACCACCCATTACCTGCAAGGTGCGGGCCTGCGTTTCATGGCCAAGGACCGCATCATGCCCCATATTGGTTTCGAGGCTGTACATGGCCTGGAGTGGTTTGCCAACAAGAACTACCTGGACTTCCCCTGGGGCAAGGATGACCGCGCGTTCTTCGAGGGCGCATTGAGCTACGTGAGCCATTTACAGCAGCAGGACAAACCCTGGATGCTCACGTTGCTGACCGTCGGTACCCACCAGCCCTATTCCGCGCCGGCCGAGTACCTCGAACGGTTCGACACGCCGAAACAGGCGGCAGTGGCCTACCTGGACGACGCGGTTGCGGCGTTCCTCGACAGCCTCGAACGCCAGGGGGTACTCAAGGACACGCTGGTGGTGCTGACCTCCGACGAGTCGCATGGCATCGACGGTGTGCGCCTGGCGTCCTCCTGGGGTTTCAACCTGACCCTGGCCCCGGAGCAGGCGCAATTGCCAAGGCTCAAGCAAGGGACTTATGGCCACATCGACCTTGCCGCTTCACTGCTCGACTACTTCTCGCTGCCGATCCCCATGGCCCTGGGCGGCCGCTCGCTGTACCGCGACTACGCCACCGGCCGCGAAATGATCGCCTACACCAACGGCATGCTGCGCTACCACAACGGCCAAGGGGTGTTTACCGAGTGCGATTTTCAACAACGTTGCCGGCGTTACGCCAGTGAGGGCTTCATCGCCGGGCAGGCCCGCTACCTTGGCAGCGGCGATAACCTGCTCGGGCAGCAGATCGGTGCCCTGGCCGGCGTGCTCGACCAGTCGCTGCTGCAGACGCCGCTGAACCTGCGCTACCAGTTTGGCGGCCCTGCGCCGATCAGGTTGCGCAAGCGCATCCAGGATGATTGGGCCGATAACCTGATCGGTGCCCAGTACCTGGAAATGCCGGGGGGCTCGCGTACCCGGGTCCGCATCAAGGTCCGCTCGCTGGACCCAAGGCACGTGGCCTATATCCAGCTCAAGGCCAAGCAACTGGAACAGGACGTACCGCTGGGTCTGCCTGCCGAGGTGCAAGTCACCACCGATCAACCACTGGAGATGGACTTCCGCTTCGACAACCCAACCGATCGCAAGGCGTTTTCCTTCCACTTGCTGGGGTATGGCGGCGGCCAGGTGGAAGTCAGCGACTTCAGCGTGATCACCGCGCTGCCTGGCGATGAAGAGGCAGCCGAGGAACTGGGTGACGAGCCTATCGCCCATTCTGGCTGAACAGGCGACAGCTCAGCGGTGCAGGGCACCGCCCACGCCGGTGTGCGCGGCCGTTTAACCGCGCACACCCAGCATTCCGCGTTCCACAATGAAATCGATCACTGCCTGCAGCCCCTCTCCTTTCTTCAGGTTGCTGAAAGTCCATGGGCGCTGTGGGCGCATGCGCTGGGTATCGCGCTCCATCACCTCCAGCGAAGCCCCCACATACGGTGCCAGGTCGGTCTTGTTGATCACCAGGAAGTCGGACTTGGTGATGCCCGGGCCACCCTTGCGCGGAATCTTCTCGCCCTCGGCTACGTCGATCACGTAGATGGTCAGGTCGGCCAGCTCCGGGCTGAATGTGGCGCTGAGGTTGTCACCGCCGCTTTCCACGAAAATGACTTCGAGGTTGCCGAACTTGCGCGCCAGCGCCTCGACCGCCGCCAGGTTCATGGACGCGTCTTCGCGAATCGCCGTGTGCGGGCAACCGCCGGTTTCCACCCCGACGATGCGCTCCGGCTCCAGCGCGCCGGCTTCGGTGAGGATGCGCTGGTCTTCCTTGGTGTAGATGTCGTTGGTGACCACGGCAATCTGGTAGTGATCGCGCATGGCTTTGCACAGGGCTTCGAGCAGTGCGGTCTTGCCGGAACCGACAGGGCCGCCGACACCGACGCGCAGGGGTTGTTGATAGCTATGCATGCAGGCAGTCCTCAGGAACGGAACAAACGGGTGTATTGGGTTTCGTGACGCGATGAGGCAATGGCCAGCAACGGCAGGCCACCCCCGAGCTGGTCGTCGCCCAGGGTCAGGGCCTGGTCGATGGCTGCGGGCAAATCGGTGGCCAGGTCACGCAGCAGGGTCTGGGCCGCCTGCTGGCCGAACGGCACCAACTTGACACCGGCCATGACCGCGCCCTCCAACCAGGCAAAGCCATGCCCCAGGGCCAGTTGGCGCAAGGGGATGGCCCAGTGCACAGCCAACCAGGCCATGCCGCCCAACTGGGTCAGCTCGAGGCTGGTCCGCCACGCCGGCGCCTGGCCCAACTGCCAACCGTCGAGTAGCCGTGCCAGGGCCGCCCCGCGCTGCTGTTCTTCCAGGCGCAACTCGGCGGTTTCACGGTTGGCCAGCAAAAACCGGCTCCAATGAGCAAAGGCCTGCGCATCCTCGGCCTGGCAGGCCTGGTACAAGCGGGCGAGCACCGGCCAGTCCAGGCCGACCAGGGTGTCGTGCAACTGCTCACGCTGCCACGCAGTGAAGCCGTGCACATCCCTTACCCAGCCCGCCTCCACGGCCCACTCCAGGCCCTGCGAATAGGTGAAGCCACCTACCGGCAGGCCTGGGCTGGCCAGTTGCAGCAGGCGCAGCAACGCCAGATCGCTGTTCATCAGCCGGCCAGTACCAGCGCGGCGCCGGCCAGCAGGCCACCGCCGAAAGCTTTTTGCAGGCCAGCATGGCGGCGCAGCAGGCAACCGACCGCAAAGCCGGCGGCCAGCAACAGCCCGCTGACCGTGACAAAGCCGGCGCTGAACTGCCAGAACGCGCTTGGCGTGGCCTCGACGCCATGCGCCCAGCCATGGAACAGCGCGAACACCGGCATCGCCAAGGCCAGCAGTCGTTGCCGGCCAGGCAGCAGCACGGCACCTGCGGCCACCAGCAGCGACACAGCGATCAGCGTTTCCATGCCCAGCACGTCCCCGAACAGATGCCCACATATCGCCCCGCCGAACATCGCGGCCAGGGTCGCCAGTGGCAAGGTCAGGTTGCGCCGGGTCAGCGCCGCCAGTACGCCGGTCCCCAGCAGCATCAGCAGGTGGTCGAGCCCGGTCAGCGGGTGCAGAAGGCCGTCATGCAAGGGGTTGCTGTCATGCCCGGGGTGGGCGAAAGCCGGCACGGCCAGCATCAGCAGAAACAGGGCGAAAGTCTTTTTCATCGGTTGCTCCAGGGCAGTTCAGGAATGGGCAGGCAAGCGCACGAACGGGTGATCGTGGGCGTGAGCGTGGCTGTGGCTGTGTGGCGCACTTTGGTAAGCACCCGCTTCGGGCTCGAACGGGGCCTGCTCGGCCTCGACAGTCAGGCCCAGGCCACGCAGCATCTCGTCCAGCACATGGTCATGCTGGAAGCGCAACAGGCCGGGCTCGATCTGCAGCGGGACATGGCGGTTGCCCAGGTGGTAGGCCGCGCGCGCCAGCAGGTGCGGGTCGGCACAGCGCACGGTGGACACCGCCTCGGGCGCTGCCAGCACGCGGATCAGCTGGGTGCCCTCGGCATCGGCCAACAGTTCGCCGCCACGCAGCAGGTGGCCACGCTCCAGCATCAGGCCGGCTTCGCGACCATCGTCCAGCGTCACCCGCAGGCGGCTCTTGATGCGGCTGTCCACATCGAGGGTGACGGTACCCGTGACAGCACATGTGCCGGGTTCGGTAATCCGCTGGGTCAAGACAATCATCGGTGCTCCTTCAGAACAGGAAATAGCGCTGGGCCAGCGGCAGTTCACTGGCCGGTTCGCAGACCAGCAGCTCGCCATCGGCGCGCACCTGGTAGGTTTGCGCGTCGACCTCGATCAGCGGTTGCAGGGTGTTGTGGACCATGTCCGGTTTGCGCACCCGGCGGCACCCGTCCACCACGCCGATCAGGCTGCGCAGGTTCAATTGCTCGACCAGGCCACGGTCCATGGCGGCCTTGGGCAGGAAGGTCATGCGCGTGGCATGGCGGGCTGCGCCCAACGCGCCGAACATCGGGCGGTAATGCACCGGCTGGGGCGTGGGGATGGACCCGTTGATATCGCCCATGGGCGCGGTGACGATCATGCCGCCCTTCAGTACCAAGGCGGGCTTGACCGCGAAAAATGCCGGCGACCACAGCACCAGGTCGGCCAGCTTGCCCACTTCGACCGAGCCCACCTCGTGGCCGATGCCATGGGTGAGCGCCGGGTTGATGGTGTACTTGGCGATGTAGCGCTTGACCCGGAAGTTGTCGCTGTAGCGGGTATCCGGTGCCAGTGGGCCACGGCGCAGCTTCATCTGGTGCGCCACCTGCCAGGTGCGCAGCACCACCTCGCCCACCCGGCCCATGGCCTGGGAGTCGGACGAGGTCATGGCAAAAGCGCCCATGTCGTGGAGGATGTCCTCGGCAGCGATGGTTTCACGGCGGATGCGCGACTCGGCAAACGCCACGTCCTCGGCAATGCTTGGGTCCAGGTGGTGGCAGACCATGAGCATGTCCAGGTGCTCGTCCACCGTGTTGATGGTGTACGGCAGCGTCGGGTTGGTCGAGGACGGCAGCACGTTGGCCTGCCCGGCCGCACGGATGATGTCGGGGGCATGGCCGCCACCGGCACCTTCGGTGTGGAAGGTGTGGATGGTGCGGTCACCGATCGCCGCCAGCGTGTCTTCGATACAGCCCGATTCGTTGAGCGTGTCGGTATGGATGGCCACCTGGATATCCATTTCTTCGGCTACGCCCAGGCAACAGTCAATGGCCGCCGGTGTCGAGCCCCAGTCCTCGTGCAGCTTGAGCCCGACCGCCCCGGCAGCGATCTGCTCGCGCAACGCTTCAGGGCGCGAGGCGTTGCCTTTGCCCAGCAAGCCGATGTTGATCGGCAGGCTGTCGGCAGCCTGCAGCATGCGCGCCAGGTACCACGGGCCTGGGGTGCAGGTGGTGGCGTTGGTTCCGGTAGCCGGGCCAGTGCCGCCACCGATGAAGGTGGTGACACCGCTGTTGAGCGCCTCGTCCACCTGCTGCGGGCAGATGAAATGGATGTGCGAGTCGACCCCCCCGGCAGTGACGATCTTGCCCTCGGCGGCGATCACTTCGGTGCCTGGCCCTACGGGTATGTTGACGCCTGGTTGCACGTCGGGGTTGCCGGCCTTGCCGATCACGGCGATACGCCCGTGCTTGATGCCGATATCGGCCTTGACGATGCCCCAGTGGTCGATGATCAACGCATTGGTCAACACCAGGTCCATGGCCTCGGCGGCCAGCATCTGGCCCTGACCCATGCCATCGCGGATGACCTTGCCGCCGCCGAACTTCACTTCTTCGCCGTAAACGGTGTAGTCCTTCTCTACTTCGACCCACAACGCCGTGTCGGCCAAGCGCACACGGTCACCCACGGTAGGGCCGAACATGTCGGCATAGGCCTGGCGGGAAATACGGCTCATGCCCTGCCCTCCAGTGCGCCCATCACCTTGCCCTGAAAGCCGTAGACCTCGCGCTTGCCAGCGTAAGCCACCAGTTGCACGGTACGGGCCTGGCCCGGCTCGAAGCGCACGGCAGTGCCGGCCGGGATATCCAGGCGAAAGCCCAGGGTTGGCCCACGCTCGAACACCAGCGCCTCGTTGACTTCGTAGAAGTGGTAATGCGAGCCGACCTGCACCGGGCGGTCGCCATGGTTGGCTACGCTGACGCTGACCGTGACGCGGCCACTGTTCAATTCGATGTCGCCAGCGGCGACCTGGATTTCACCTGGGATCATGCGGCGCTCCTCGGCAGGTTCAGACGATCGGGTCATGCACGGTCACCAACTTGGTGCCATCCGGAAAGGTCGCTTCGACCTGTACGTCGTGCAGCATCTCGGCGATGCCAGGCATGACCTGGTCACGGCTCAACACCTCGCGGCCCATGCTCATCAGCTCAGCGACGGTGCGCCCATCACGGGCCCCTTCCAGCACGGCGGCGCTGATCAGCGCTACGGCCTCCGGGTAGTTGAGTTTCAGGCCACGGGCCAGGCGCCGTTCTGCCAACAAGGCGGCAGTGAACAGCAGCAGTTTGTCTTTCTCTCTTGGGGTCAGCTCCATGGCGCTCTCTCAGGTGGCCCAGATACGTGGCGGGCAGGCTGGCAGGCCGAGCACGGCCGGACGCAGCACATGCCACAGGCGTTGCAGGGTGCGTTGCAAATGTTGGTTGTCATGGTCGAGCAGGCGGATCACCAGCAGCGAACCAAGCAGCGTCGCGCCGGCAGGGGTGCCCAGCTCATCGAGCATGAGCCTTACCTGCTCCAGCAATGCCTGATCGGCCGGCGCGGCACAGAAGGTGGCTAACAGTGGGTGGCCGCCGAGCTTGCCCAGCTGCCCGCCTTCGATACGCAGGCGCTCATGCAGGCCCGTTTCGCCGGCCAGGGTGATGTGCAACAGGCTGTCGAGGGCGCCCTGGTCGAACCGCTCGAGCATCACCGGGCGGCCCAGGCACAACGTTTCCCAGGCCAGCAACCGGGCGCCGGGCTCTAGGGTAAAGTGGCTGGCGAGCCTGGCACGGGCACCGGAGAAGAAAATGCTGTCCTGGGGCAACCATTCAAGGGTGCTGCCAGCGGCCAGGTGGAAGCGCTGGGTCAGCCGTGCGGTCGGGCCGATGCTGCGGTAAAACTTGCTGGCACCGGGCATGGTCAGCAGGGCGTGGCTGCCAGTTTCCAGCTGAATGTCGAGCTCCAGGCGATCGCCGGCAACGATGCCACCCGGCGGGTGCAGTACATACACATGGCAGGGTGCACCTTCCGGGTAGAAGGGGCGCTGCACCAAAAGAGGTCCGAAATGTTTCCATGCACCAAGGCGGGTCGTGCCCGCACGCTGGACAAAGCGCAACTGCAGGTGGGCGCTCCAGCCTGCGTCGTCTGGGTGGTGTTCGATCTGCTCCGCGAGCGACATCCTGCGGCCCCTGAAATCCGTGGCCTGCTGGCCGGTAAGAGGGTCAGCGGCGGGCGCCGGTTAGGGCGCACGGCCTGACCACTCGATCAAATTCGCAGGCTGGATATAGCAGGTTGCGGGCCAACTCCGCAGGTGAAGGCAGATGAATTATTTTTACCGGTCGCTCTGCCATCGGGCACCGCCGCGTGGGCCGCACAAAGCGGGGGCGTGCCCAGGCCCCGTTTCGGTGCTGGCGAGGCCTACGCTGGTCGGCGCTCAGTAGTCGAAACGGTCTACCGCACGGCGGCGTTCGTTGTCGTCACGCCGGTCGTAGATCGCCGTGGTCTGGATGTTGGCATGGTGTGCCAGCTTTTGTGCAATGGACAGGTCGTGCTCCTCGATCACCCGGGTGATGAACGCGCGGCGGAAGTCATGCGGCATGATCTTTACTCCCACCTGCGCCCCGCGCTGGCGGGCGATGTAGTAAATGGCATGCTTGGTGATACGCGCCCGGGTGATGTGATTGCCGCGGCGGATGCGGTTGAACAGGAACGGGTCGTCTTCGACACCGGCCGGCAGGTCCTGGCGGCGCAGGTCGAGCCACGCCTGCAGCTTCTCGAACGCCCAGGGCGGCGCGTACTTGATCAACTGGTGGTTGCCCTTGCCCACCACTTGCAGGCTGCGCGCGGCGAAATCAACCTGGGCAAGGTCGATGTCGACCGATTCCGACTTGCGCATGCCTGTGCCATACAGCAAGGCAATGATCGCCGCATCGCGCACCCCTTGCGGCCGCGGGTCGGCAGCGCACACCTCCATCAGTTCGCGAATCAGGCTACGCCGCAGGTTGCGCCCGGGCGGCAGGCGGGTGCCGGTTGCCGGCTTGACCTCGCGGATGCGTAACAACTGCTCGTGGTCGATCAGGCCCTGGCGCCAGGCCTCGTTCATCACCCCACGGATGGCGTTGACGTACAGCGAAGAGCTGTTGGGCGCGTAACCATCGGCCCGCAGGGCGGCCACCAGAGCGATCACATGGCCGGGCTCGAGCCGATGCCAGGGCACGTCGACGATATTGCAGTCGACGAACCCCAAGCGGTCGGCGGCGTCCTGAAGGATGTAGCGCATGGTTTGCTGGCTGGATGGGGCCAGGCGGGCCATGTACTGCAGCAGCGGATTTTTCGAGAGGTCGGACAAAGCGTGAATCCTGTAGCGGGGCGTTGGCCGGCAGCACAGCGGGCCGACGCTGGAGCAGATCAAAACGGCATGCCAGCGAGTCTGCATGACAAACTAACGGTCAGGCCATTCTGGCCCGAGAAAGTGCCATCACCTTGATATACAAGGACTTTGCATCAGGCATGGAGGTGATCTTACCCCAATCGAGCCCCCTGAACGACCTTGGGCCTGCCGGCGCAGTGCCAGGTGCTGAACGCAGCGGTCAGGTACACTGCTCGCCTTGCGGCCACCAGCCCGGGAACATCTGCTGCACCCTCGGCTCGGCGAAACGCTCATCGATCAACACCAGCACACCACGGTCCTGGTCCCCCCGAATCACCCTCCCCGCTGCCTGGATCACTTTGCGCACGCCGGGGTAGAGATAGGCATAATCGAAACCCGCGCCAAATTGCCGACCCAGGCGCTGCTTGAACTGCTCGTTGACCGGGTTGACCTGGGGCAGCCCGAGCGTGGCGACGAAAGCGCCGATCAGGCGGGTGCCCGGCAAGTCCACCCCTTCACCGAACGCACCACCCAGCACGGCAAAGCCGATGCCCTGGCCGTCGGCGACAAAGCGGTCGAGGAACGCCTGCCGGGCCGCCTCGTCCATGCCCGGGGCCTGGGCCCACAATGGGATCTGCGCGTGGCGCTCGGCCAGCAGCCCGGCGACCTGCTGCAGGTACTCGAAACTGCTGAAGAACGCCAGGTAGTTACCCGGCTGGCGCTCATACTGCCGGGCAATCAATTCGACGATCGGCGCCAGCGAAGCCTGGCGCTGCTGGTAGCGGGTAGACACCTGGCTGGCAATGCGCACCTGCAGTTGTTCGGCACGAAACGGCGCTGCCACCTCCAGCCACGCTGTATCGGCCGGCATGCCCAACAGGTCGCTGTAGAACTGCCGCGGGCTCAGCGTGGCAGAGAACAGGGTGACGCTGCGCGCTGCGCGCATGCGCGGTGCCAGCAGCCGTGCCGGGGTCACATTGCGCAGGCACAAGGTCGCCAGCCGGCGCTTGCGCGGCCCTTGGCGCTGGCTGATATCGAACAGGAAATGCTCGTCGAACAGTTCGGCTACCCGGCTGAACTGCAAAGCCTGGTAGAAGAACTGCAGCACCTGCGGGTCGATGTGCGTGGGCGCCTGGTTCATCTGCTCCTGGATCAACCCGATGCACTGCTGCAGGGTGCGCAAAAGGTCATGCGGCAGCGCTTCGCTGGCCTGGTACGGTGCCCGTTGCTCTTTGTACAGAGCGTTCCACTGGCGGTTCAGGCGGTCCAGCGCACTGCCCAGCCCATGGGGTTTGCTCTGGCGCAACGCCAACAACTGCCCCTGATCGAGGCTGGCGCTGTACATGCCCCGCCCACGCTCGACCAGGTTGTGAGCCTCGTCGACCAGAACCGCGACCCGCCACTGATTGAGCTGTGTCAGCCCGAACAACAAAGCGTGGGCGTCGAAGTAATAGTTGTAATCGGCAACCAGTACGTCGGCCCAGCGGGCCATCTCCTGGCCCAGGTAGTACGGGCACACCTGATGGGCAAAGGCCACTTCGCGCAGGTGGGTACGGTCCAGCAGCGGCACGGCCGCAGCGGCCTTGCGCGCGGCTGGCAAGCGGTCGTAGAAGCCGGCCGCCAGCGGGCAGGACTCGCCATGGCAGGCTTTGTCCGGGTACTCGCAGGCTTTGTCGCGAGCGATCAGTTCCAGGGTGCGTAACCCAGGCTGGGTATCGCCCGTGGTGATCTGGCGCATGGCATCCAGGGCCAGCGCCCGGCCCGGGGTCTTGGCCGTGAGGAAGAACAGTTTGTCCAGTTGCTGGGGCACCATGGCTTTGAGCAACGGAAACAAGGTACCCAGGGTCTTGCCGATGCCGGTGCTGGCCTGGGCCATCAGGCAACGGCCCGTGCTCACCGCCTTGTACAGGGTTTCTGCCAGTTGCCGTTGGCCTTGGCGGAACGCTGGGTAGGGAAAGCGCAGCGCCTGAAGGCCGTGGTCACGTTCGCAAAGGCGCTGCTGCTGGAACTGGGCCCAGCCCAGAAAGCGCTGGCACTGGACCTGGAAGAATGCCTGCAACTCAGCGGCCGTGCAGTGCTCACTGAACAGGGTCTGGCTGTCGCTGTCGACGTCCAGGTACACCAAGGCAACCTCGATGCTCGCCAGTTGCCGGGCCTGGCACATCAGCCAGCCGTACACCTTTGCCTGCGCCCAGTGCAGCTGGCGGTGGTTGGCCGGTTGCCGGGCCAGGTCGCCACGGTGGGTCTTGATCTCTTCCAGCCGGTTGCAGGCAGGGTCGTAACCGTCGGCACGCCCCCGCACCCGAAGGCCTTCGAACTGGCCCTCGAGGGTAATTTCCGACTCGTAGCCGGCCGCACGCCTGGCCACTACCCGCTGGTGGCCCTCGATGCCCTCCTGAGCGGTGGGCGACGGCGTGAAGCGCAGGTCGAGGTCGCCGACCTTGGCACTGAACTCGCACAAGGCACGCACCGCCACGCTGTAGCTCAAGCGGCGTCACTCCAGCGCACATGGCAGACCGCGACAGGCAGGCCGTGCTCCTGGCAGAACGCCAGCCAGCGCAACTGGTTGTCCTGCAGGCGGTCACCGGGGCCTTTGACCTCGACCATGCGATAACCCCCCTGCTCGGGCCAGAACTGGATCAGGTCGGGCATGCCCGCACGGTTGCTGCGAATGTCCTGCAGCAGGCGCACGAAGCAGTGCTTGAGTTGCGCAGCCGGCAGGCAGGTCAAGGCCTGCTGCAGTAGCGCTTCGTTGAGCATCGACCAGTGCACGAAGGGTGACTGCAGCCCGTGTTTGGCCGCATAGCAATCCAGGATCGCCTGGTGGTGGCTACCATCGTCGAGCCGCGCCAGGCATTGCTCGAACAGGGCACTACGGCGCTGCTGGAAGTCGCTGTCGTGCAGGTCCTGCGGCGCGGCCTGGAACGGGTTGAAAAAAGCGCCAGGCACAGGGGCGAAGATCGCCTCCCAGCACAGCAGGCCAAACAGGCTGTTGAACAGCGTGTTCTCCACATAGTGGGCCTGCCCGCCCTCGGCGGCCAAATGCTGCCGCACAGCCTCTTCAACGCCTAGCGCGGCGTGCTCGCGGGGCAATTCCAGTTCGATCAGTGCCAGCGGCGCCACGCGCTGGCGGCGCTGTGGCGGGCCACCGAGCTTGCGCGCCAGGCGTGGCAGCATACGCTCCAGCGCCTGGACCTCCAGTGCGTTGGCCGGTGCCGCTGCCAGTTGCAACGCCAGGGCATGGGCCTGCGGCCAACGTTCACTGCGCTCAAGCACCCGCACCTGGCGAATACGCGCCTGGGCATGGCTGCACTGCGCATAAACCGCCATGGCCTGGTCCCAGTCACCCAGGCGCTCGCATTGCTGGCCCAGGGCGAACTGCAACCGCGCACGGCGCCGGGCCAGCCAAGGGTTGTCGCAGTGCAGGTGCTGTATTGCCGTGATTATCGACTGAGGGTGTTCGCCCTGCTCCAGGCGCTCGGCACACTCATGCAGCACCATGGCCAGGTCGATATCGGCGCGCTGCTGCAGGGCGCGCGAATCCGCGCTGAAGGGCACCTGCTCGTAGCGCAGCAGCCCCAGGTCGGCAAGCACGAAGTCTGACCAATCCTGGTAGAGGTTGCCGAAGAACAGCAGCCGCATGCGGTCGCAGAGCGGTTGCAGGCACCACTGCAAGATGCGCAACTCACTGCCCGGGTACCACTCGGCCAGAGACCGGGCGGCCAGCTGCAACGGCTGCAACTGGGCCAGCAAGTCATGCTTGGCGGCACGCGGGCGGGTCAATTGGGCGGCGAAACAGCACGCCAGTTCGTCTTTGCGCAGCAAGGCGAACAGTTGCTCCAACTGCAGTTGCTCGGGCTCGCGGACCCAGCCCAGGGCCTTGAGCGGCTGCAGGGCCAGTTCGGTGTCGCCTATTTCCTCATAGACGAGGCGGTCGCTGCGAAACAATTCGCCCTTGCGCATCACCATGCGCACCATCAAGGCCTGGGCTGGCGCGCTCAGTTGGCCGAAGGCATGGATGAACGCCAGTTCCTGTTCATCGAGCAGGTCCTGGTAGCGCTGTTCGACCCACAGCAGTACCTGGCGGAAGTTGTGCAGGTAATAGAACGGGTCGTCGACGGAGTGGGCAATCACGGACTGGGTCAGGTAGCGGAAACAAGGTACTGGTTATACATACAGACCCATGGGCCTGGCAAGTGCCGTGGGTCAGCTCGCCCCTGCAAGAACGGCCGCGAACGCGCCCTTGGGCATGCAGTGCCCTATGATTCAGCGGGGAACCGCCGCACCCGCCTGCGGCGAAGTTCCAGGGCCTGGGCCAGGCGCTGCACGGCTTGTTGCAGGTCACCTGGGCAGTCGCCCAGCCAAATCAGCGCCAGGTGCTGCCGGTAGCGGCCCTGCAAGCTGAACTGTTCCCCCGGCAATGCATGCAATGCGCAACCTGCCAAGGCCGTGGCAATGGCATCCCAGGCCAGCGGCTGCTCGAAGCGCACCCACAGCATGCGCCCGCCTTGCGGGGGCTCCAGCGCCACCCGCTGGGCGAACTGCGCGCGCAACGCACAGGCGAGGTTTTGCGTGCGCTGCTGCTGGTTGCTGCGCAACGCCACCAGTTGCGCTTCGATATCGCCCTTGGCCAACAGGTGGGCCAGCGCCAACAGCCGCAGCGGCGCAAGGCGGAACGCCCGCTCGCAGAACGCCTTGGCCAGGGCGGCATCCAGGCTCAGTACGTAGGCATACGGCGCTTCGGGCCCTACTGCAGCCTCGAACGCCCCCATGATCAGCAGCCTGCGCGGATCGACCCAATCGCGCAGGCGGGTCGCGGGCGGGCCGTTGTAGCAAAGTTCGCTGTCCAGGTCGTTCTCCAGCAGCCATACGCTGTGCTGACTCAACAGCAGGCCAAGCTGCTGCTGGTAATGCAGGGAGACCAACCGCCCTTGCGGCAGGCCAAGGCAGGACGGCATCACCAGCAGGCGTACCGGCTCGCAGCCCAACAGCCTGGCCACGGCCTGCAGGTCCGGGTTGCCACGTGGATCGGGTGGCACCTCCAACACCCGCATGCCAGCGCGCGCCAAAGCACGCAGCACGTGCCCGCAACAGGGCGACTGTACCAGCACCGTGGTGCCCCTGTGCAGGGCCAGCGCTGGGAGCAGCGTTTCCAGCAACGCCGGCACTTCCGGGGCCAAGTGGACGTCATTGGCCCGCCAGTACTGGCGCGAGCAACGGGTGTAACGCTCCGCCAGGGCGTCACGCAGGCGCGCACTGCCCTGCACTTCCCAAGGGCCAGCGCCGCGCTCGCGCTGGCGGGCCAGGCGCCGCTCGTGGGCGAACAAGGCGCGCTCCAGCAACGGTTGTGCGGGCTGGGGCGCCTGCCGGGGCATGCCACCTTGCTGCAGGTCAGCCAGGCGAACGAAATAGCCCGAGCGTGGCAGGCAGTGCACGCGGCCCTCCTCTTCCAGCAGGCTGTAGGCGCTCTGCACCGTTGCCAGCGATACCCGCAGCCGCCGCGACAGCTCACGCAAGGACGGTAGCCGGTTCGGACCACCGGCCGCCGCCTGGCCAATCAACGCTTCCAGGTAGCGGTAGACCCGCCGATAAGCGAACTCGCCGGCCGCTGTTCGCGCCATTAAAGGTGCCTCGCGGGGCTGTGCCGCCGTTCAGCGGCGTGGCGCGGCAACAGCCGCAAGTGCGCGTCGCGGCGCGCCAACGCACTGAGCAGGCGCCACGCAGGTAGCGGCATCTTACCGCCATAGACTGCCCGCAGTTGCGCCAGTGACAGCCCGCTGGTGTTCACCAGCCAGGCTTTGACCGCCGCAGGGCACGGTTTGCCCTGCATTGCTCTGTGCAGGTATGGCAACGCCACCAGCATGTCGGCATGGCGAGCGCGCAGAAAACGCTCGAGGTTCTTGCCCTGCCTGGCGAACGGTTTGCAGAGCAGGCATTCCAGTTGGGCCTGGCTGAGGCCATAGGCCTTGCCAAACTGCAGCACAGGGTCTGCGGCAGGCTTGCTGTTGCCCGGCGCCCCAGCCAGGCTCAAGGGCGGCCGAGTGGCCTGAGGCTCCAGGCTGCGGGTCCGCAGCTCCTGCAACTGAGCCAACGCCAATGGGTCGACGAACGCGGCCAACGGCGAGCAGGCCTCGTCGTCCGCCGCGAAGTGCCAGCCCAGCATGGCATCCAACTGCTGCCCGTCCAGCAACGGCGGCAGCAGGTCATCAATGGCTATCAACCGCACCGGCCCCCCCTTGAGCGCAGACCCCGCAGGCTGATCCGCCGGGTTGCCGGGCGCCAGCCCCACAGCCCCTTGCAAGCGCGCCAGGCCCTCGGCCAGCGTCGACAGGCAGTGGTGCGCCAGGTAAGGGCCACGTTGACCCGCCAGGCGCTGGCTATGCAGCGCCCACGCCAGGTACCGCCGGCGCTGCCCTGCGGGCAAGGCGGTGACCATTGCGTCGGCGGGCGCCTGGGCCTGCAGCGCGAAGCTTACGGCCGCCGCCAGTTCCAGGTGCAGGCGGCTGCCCAGCAAGGCTTCTGGCCTGGCATCGATCAGGTGGCCAAACATCAGCAGCGCTTCCCTGGTCGGCAACCAGCGCTCGGACGCTGCACGGGGGCGGCAACTGAACGGTACCACTTCGCGCCCCTCGATCATTTGCAGTTGCACCCGCGGATCATCCTGCATGAACAGCGCGCTGAAGCCTTGATCGAGCCCGTGCAACGTAGGGCTACCGGCCACCGGCAAACTCACCACCAGCACGCGCAGTTGGAAAGTAACCGGCGCACGCATGGCGATGCTCAACTGCGCAGCACGCAACATCGCCAGTAGCCGCGCACCCTGACGATCACTGCCCTGCAATACCTGCAGGCGAAAGGTGCCGATATATTCAGGCCCGCCTGCGGCTACCAATAAACGTTGTATCAACAACTGCAAGGAGGCCCGTTGCGCCTGAGACATATGGGCGAGCAAGCGCTCGAGTACTTGCTGGTAGATATAATGCATTGCCTGGTCGTGAATAGCAGTCACGGATCACCTCACCACTTCGAGTAGCCGGCGCATACCCAAGCAAGTTGTTCAGGCTTACTCTGCGCCAGGCTTTTACAGAAGAAACTTCCTACAATTGAATAAAGTGACGTGAGCCTTCACTGTCGCCAGGCCATGGAGAAAAACATACCCCTGCAATGCTCTGATTCAGGCCTAGCCGTACGCATCCCCCACTCCTTTGCACAAAGTATCATTGCGCCATTATCGAGTGATGCGAAGCGAATTGAAGATACAGATCACGGTAAAAAAACCATTCAGCAAAGCGCCAAATTCACCTTGACCCTCTAACCACGCACATGCAACCGCAAATGATTGGCGGCATGTTTCCAGTGGCATTTAATTAATGAATTATATGTAGTCCGCTTCGTCTTTTATTGTAGGAATATTCCCACTTTAACAATGACGCTACTTTATTCCGCGCACAAAAAACCCGGGGCTGGCCCGGGTTCACGGTGAACTGCAGTGGTCAGTGTGACGCCATATCCAACACCACGCGCCCACCGCAGGGGCACTGGTCCATGTAGCGATGCGCCTCCACCACCTGCTCGAACGGGTACACCTTGATGATCTGCGGGGTCAGCAACTGGTCGGCGGTGAACTGGTTGATGTCGCGCAAGGCACGCTGCAGCGCCACCTGGTCCTGGCTGATACCCAGCTCCGGCTTGCCAGTGAAGTTACCGATGCAGTGCACATAGAACTGGATGTTCTTCTGGAAGGCCGCGCAGGCTGGGAACGGCGTCTGGTTGCCGCCTTGCAGGCCATACAGTACCAGGCTGCCACGCGGTGCCAGCACATCGCCAAGCAACGACATCTGCGGCCCGCCCATGCCGTCCAGAACCATGTCCACGCCGCGCCCATCGGTGTACTTGCCAACCTGCATCAACAGGTCCTGCTCTTCGGTGACGATCACCTTGTCGGCGCCCAGGCCCAGCAGGTAGTCACGCTGCTCGGCATCCTTGGTGGCAGCGAACACTTTAAGCCCCAGCGCCTTGCCCAACTGTACGAAAGCGGGGCCGGCACAGTGGCTGGCGTCGGTGACCAAGGCAGTCTGCCCGGCCTTGGCCCGTGCCAGGTCAACGTAGGCGAAATAGGCAATCAGCAGCGGCGTATAATGCACGCTGGCCTCGATCGGGGTAAGCACCTGCGGATAGCGTGTGATCGCGGTCCGTGGCAGCACGATGACATCGCCGTATACCGGGTGGTCATTGGCGCTGGTAGCGGGAAAACTGGCAATCCGGTCACCCACGGCAATGTCTGCGATCCCTTCACCGACCGCCGTCACCACACCCGCCATCTCATGGCCGATACCGGCCGGCAGGCGTGCCTGCGACGGCGCCAGGTTCTGCCGCCAGAGCACGTCATACCAGCTGACGCCAACCGCCTCGACGCGAATTTGCACTTCGTCGGCAGCGGGAGACGGTTCGGCCTGCTCCTCGCAACGGAGCACATCGGCAGCGCCGAACTTGTGGAAACGGATCATGCGGGACATCGCATACCTCGCCTTTGTGAACCTCTAATTACCACTGACTCTATCCGGGCTTTTGCAGTAAGACCACCAGTGGTCATTAATAGTCGACATGCCTGTCATCGATTGGGCACCTGGCTTTCCGTGCAATTGGCTCCCGTAAAGCCGTGCAGGGTAACAGCCTTTGGCCTTAATATTCACCCCTGCCCCCCTTCAGGCGAAGCGCACCGATGAATCGAAACGACCTGCGTCGTGTAGACCTCAACTTGCTGATTGTGTTCGAAACGCTGATGCACGAGCGCAGCGTGACCCGTGCCGCGGAAAAACTGTTCCTGGGCCAGCCGGCCATCAGCGCGGCCTTGTCGCGCCTGCGCAACCTGTTCGACGACCCGCTATTCGTGCGCACAGGCCGCAGCATGGAACCCTCGGCGCGGGCCCACGAAATCTTCGCGCTGTTGTCGCCGGCGCTGGATTCGATTTCCACCGCGGTCAGCCGCGCAGCCGAATTCGACCCTGCCACCAGCAATGCCGTATTCCGCATCGGCCTGTCGGACGACGCCGAGTTCGCCCTGCTGCCGCAACTGCTCAAGCGCATTCGCGCCGAGGCCCCTGGCATCGTGCTGGTGGTGCGCCGGGTGAACTACCTGCTGATGCCGACCCTGCTGGCCTCAGGGGAAATCTCGGTGGGCGTCAGCTACACCAGCGAACTGCCCGCCAACGCCAAGCGCAAGGTGCTGCGCCGCAGCGCGCCGAAACTGCTGCGCGCCGACAGCGTGCCTGGCAGCATCACCCTGGACGATTTTTGCGCGCGGCCACATGCATTGGTGTCATTCGCCGGGGACTTGTCGGGCTTTATCGACGAGGCGCTGGACGAGCTGGGTCGCAAGCGCCATGTCGTGCTGGCGGTACCGCAATTCAACGGGCTGGGGAGCTTGCTGGCGGGTACCGATATCGTGGCGACCGTACCGGACTACACCGCCGATGCGCTGACGGCTGCCGGTGGCTTGCGGGCGGAGGACTTGCCGATACCGGTACGTAGTTTCGAGCTGCACATGGCTTGGCGCGGCGCGCAGGATAACGACCCGGCGGAGCGCTGGCTGCGGTCACGGATACAGATGTTTTTTGGCGACCCTGACAGTCTTTAGGGGCGATGGATTCGGTTAATGACTGAGCTTCACTACAAGAACCGACACATCGCTTGCACAGTTCTCACTAACCTGGGCGATCACACAGCCCTACGGGTTGCGCTGTCGCGCAGAGATCCCAATTCGTAAGCGCCTCGCGGGCTGTATGGGGGCGGGCGTGTCGAGGCGTCCAACCGCCGCGAAGAATCCAACGCGGTGGCTGGCGCCGGCTACGCCGGTGTTCGCGGGCATGCCCGCTCCCACAAGTCCCCGTTAAATCGATATGTTGTGGATTGTTACATGAGAGAGCACCGAATCAGCCGCGTAGAAACCACCCACGAAGACCCTGCCATCGGTGCGTTCCTGGGTTTGCTGGAGGCTGATGTCCGAAACGGACGCAACCTCACCACCCTACCGAAAGATTTGGCGCAAACCATGCTCGCCAACACAACCCACTCCGTAAACCTGGACGAAGATATCGACGGTGAGGTCGCGCTCTGATGGTGCGACATAGCTGGACACTGTTATTGCATGACGGTGTGACTTTACAGCTACGCAAATTGCAAGAAGCCGCCGCCCGGGCCGAGCAGAACGACCCGCAAGGTTTTGAGAGCAACCCTAACGATTATTCCGGATCAAAGCGTGCCGGGGTGGGGTTTTGCCAGGCGGGCTTTCTGTCTTCTTGACTGTCGAAAGCGCGACGCGCCGCGCGGAATTCCTCGGCGTTTTCGACAACCCACATCCAAACGGGGGACATCCGTACCAACAGTTCCATCCCCAGCGGCGTCAGCTCATATTCGACGCGCGGCGGTATGTCCCCGAACTCCCGTCGAAGCAGTAATCCATCCCGTTGCATGGCGCGTAGCGTCTTGGTCAGCATTCGCTGGGTTACCCCGGTCATCTGCCTTTTTATCTCGGCGTGGCGCATCGAGCCGTACACACCCAAGGCATGCAGGATGCCCAATGACCATCGGCTACCTGCGTGAGCGAGGACTTCCCGCCTGACGCCATCATCCTCTTCTCGGAGCGTTTGGCAGATAGCTTCTGCCTGGCTCAGAGTATCCTGATTAGCCATTTATTCCTCCCAGGTATCACACGTGTGCCTTCTTACGAGTACGGCTTGGCCATGCCAGCATTCGCTCATGGTACAGGCCCCACACCTCAGGAGAAATCATGATCGAAACAACCCCACTATCCCCTCAATCCATTCTGGTTCTCGGCGCCGGTGAACTGGGTCTCCCGGTGTTGCGCAACCTCGCGCGAGTGGCCAAACGCGCACCCGGCTCCCAAATTAGCGTTCTTCTCCGGGGCTCGACCATCAACACCCAGGTGCCGGAGAAAAAGGCCGAAATCGACGAGCTTCGGGGGCTGGGCATCCAGATGGTCACTGCGGATCTGGTGAACGATTCAGTTGAACAGCTAGCTGGCGTGTTCGCTGGGTTCGATACCGTCATAGGCTGTGCCGGCATGGTCGCGGGCCGGGAAACCCCGATGAAGTTGGCAACAGCAGCGCTGAGGTCGGGCGTGAAGCGCTACTTTCCATGGCAGTTTGGTGTGGATTTCGAAGTGATCGGTCGGGGCAGCCCCCAGGATCTTTTCGATGCTCAACTCGACGTACGCGAGGCGCTTCGTGCGCAAGATAAAACTGAATGGGTGATTATCTCGACGGGCATGTTCACCAGCTTCCTTTTCGAGCCCGTGTTTGAAGTCGTCGATTTCGACAATGACACCGTTAACGCTCTCGGCGGTCTCGAGAACAGCGTGACGCTGACTACCCCAGACGACATCGGCGCTCTCACGGCGGAAATCGTCTTCTTCGAACCTCGCTTGCGCAACGAGATTGTCTATCTTGCAGGGGACACGGTGTCGTATGGGCAAGTCGCGCACATCCTCGAGCACGCGCTGGGTCGTCCTTTCAAAACCAACGTGTGGACTGTCCCGCACCTGATGGACGAATTGAGAAAAGACCCTACTCATCACATCAAAAAGTACCGTGCTGTATTCGCTCAAGGCAGAGGTGTGGCTTGGCCAAAAGCGGGAACCTTCAACGAACAGCAGGGGATTCCAGTCACCACCGCCGAGCAGTGGGCGCGGGCGAATCTTGCGAGCAAGTGAGCGCGACGACAGAAGCTGACTTGCGAGAAACGCCTCGGCTCGACAGGGGATGCTGAACGACGAAAAACCCAAGGCTATCCACACAGCACATCCGATCCCTGCGCCGTATTTGAGTAGGCCAGCCTGCGAAAACACGCCATACTCACGGCTTTACAACTCAGCCATGTGTGGCCAATGTCCGAACCGAGCCGTCCAGTCCCTTCCCTCTTTCGTCATTCACGCTGGCGAGAATGGCGTCAGCGGCTGGCGTTCTGGATCGGAGCGCTGCTGGTAGGGCTGGTTGCGCTGGCTTTCGCTTGGCTGGCCGACGAGGCCTTCGCCTCGTTCAAGCGCTTGGTGGGCCGGGCACCCTGGGCTCCCCTGCTGATAACCCCAGTGGGTTTCGCCTTGCTGGCCTGTCTGACGCAACGCTGGTTTGAGAATGCCAAAGGCAGTGGTATTCCCCAAGTCATCGCTGCCTTGGAAATACCCTCTCGACGGCTGCGAGCCCGATTACTCTCGCTCCCTGTGGCTGCCGCTCGCATGAGCCTGACTTTGGGCGCGCTGCTGGTCGGAGGCTCGGTTGGCCGCGAAGGCCCCACCGTGCACATCGGCGCGGCTGTGCTCTATACCTTTGGCCGGCGCCTGGGCCTGCATGGCCGGCGAACAATCGCAGGCCTGGTGCTCGCCGGCGGCGCAGCAGGTATCGCAGCGGCCTTCAATACCCCATTGGCGGGCATTGTGTTTGCCATCGAGGAATTGAGCCGCACGTTCGAGCAACGATTCAGCGGGCTGGTGCTCACTGCGGTGCTGATCGGCGGCGCCGTTACCCTCGGCTTGATGGGGCATTACGCCTATTTTGGCGAAATCAGCGGTCGGGTGCCGACGGGCTGGGGCTGGAGCGTCGTACCGGCTTGTGCAGTGCTGGGTGGGCTGCTGGGTGGCTTTTACGCCAAGCTTGTGCTGCCAACCGACAAGGGGTTGCTAGGCCGCCTATGTGCGGCACGCGGGCGTTACCCCGTGCGTTTCGCTGCAATCTGTGGGCTGTTGCTGGCCACTTTTGGGCTCGTGTCTGGCAATCATGTATTTGGCACTGGGTACGAAGAAACACGCGCCTTGCTTGAAGGCCAGCCGATCACGGACTCAAGCTTTCTGCTGTGGAAGTTCTTGGCCAATGTCGTTTCCTACCTCTCCGGTATTCCTGGCGGTCTGTTTTCGCCCTCGCTCAGCATAGGTGCGGCATTTGCGCCCGTGTTGGGTTTGATCCCCAGTGTCGACCCGCAAGCATGCGCACTACTCGGCATGGGTGCCTACCTGGCGGGTGTCACGCGCTCGCCACTCACTGCCTCGGTCATCGTGCTTGAACTGACGCACAGCCCGGACCTGGCCATTCCCATGCTGGCAGCAACACTGATGGCCGCCGCCATCTCTGGCTGGGTATCGCCCGTCTCGCTCTATCATGCCCTGGCCAAGCAGATCATCGACAAGCTTCATGTCCCGGCGCCGGTCGTGCCCAAACCTGGCAGTCGCGAACAGTGAACCATCCTGCTTTTCCGGCCTGATGACACGCGCCTGGGGCTCGAGCATTCGGGCCGAAAAAAGGCGTGTTGGCCAAGGTCCTGACCAGCGGATGCACCCAAGTGCATGTTCATACCGTCGCGCATTGTGCCGACAGTGTTCGCCTGGAGCATCATGCCCGCCCTGCAAAGCACCTACCCTCCCCCAGTCAACGGTGTAAACCCGCCACCCCGCCACCCGATCCCATGGAAGCCCTGGACATGCTTACCCACTTCAGACCTGCCGAGGCCTCGGACGCGCCCGATATCGCGCGCTTCTTTCAACTGACATCAGAAGGCATGGCCGATTACATATGGAGCAAGCTGGCCGCGCCGGGAGAAGCATTGCTGACTGTGGGTACAGCTCGCTATGCCAGGGAACAGGGTGATTTTTCATACAAGAACTGCCTGATGGCCACCTGCGAAGGTCGCGTCATCGGCATGATGCACAGCTATGCACTGCACGCGGCCCCTGACCGGCAGGTCGAGACCGACCCGGTACTCGCGCCTTACGCCGACATGGAAATACCCGACACCTTGTACATCTCAAGCCTGGCCCTGGATGAGGCCTGGCGCAGCCAGGGCCTGGGCGTGCAGTTCCTTCGCCACGCCCAGCAACGCGCTGAGGACCTTGGCTTGCAGGGCCTGTGCCTGATCGACTACGCGCAAAACCACGGTGCACGGCGCTTCTACGAACGCCATGGCTTCAAGATCGTGAAAACCTGCCAGATCGTGCCGCACCCGATGCTCGCCGTCACCGGCGAAGCCTATTTGATGTATCGCCCTAACCCTAACCCGCTCGAGAAATAACCATGACCCAGAAACTGACCGTGTTCCGCGAGATGGATATCCAACCGGTGCGCGACCTGCCCTTCTTCGAAGAGGTGGTGGAAGGCGACCCGCACACGCTGACGTCCAAGTACTACCACGATGAACAGCAAGGTCGTATTTCCGGCGAATGGGAAGCCAGTCTCGGAGCGTGGCGTATCGACTACAAAGTCTGGGAATTCTGCCATGTGTTGAGCGGGCGCTGCGTGATCGAGCTCGACGGCTGTGCGCCGGTCACCCTCGCCGCTGGCGACACGTTCATCATCGAGCCCGGCGCCAAAGGCAAGTGGACTGTGCTGGAGGACATGAAAAAGAACTTCGTGATCCTCGTGCCCGCAAACTAGCCAGCGCAGGCGCGTCAGCGAGCCTGTCAATTCAGCGGCGTGAAGCTTCCACGGCGCTGAATACCAGCATGCCCACGAGCATGGCCGCCACGAACAGCCAAGCCTGCCAGTAGCCGCCAATCAGCAGCACCAGTGCCGGGCCCGGGCAGATGCCAGCGATCCCCCAGCCGACCCCAAACATGAGGCTGCCGCCCACCAGCCGCTGTCATTATGGCATTGCGGGCAGGCAGCCTCCATTGAAGGTCGCGAACAGTGCCCGTGCCAGCGCACCCCAGGTGTTGTCGTGCAGCCCTTTGACAACTGCCACGTCACCCCTGGGAGCGCTTGGGCGAGATCACCAGCACACTGGACGACAAGCGGTGCAGTACCCGTTCGGCAGTACTGCCGATGAACCAGCCGATACCACGGTGGTGATAACTGCCCATCACCAGCACATCGGTGTCATGGTTGTCCATGAACAGGGCCAGCGCCTTGGCAGGGTCACCAATGCGCATATGGCGGTGCTCGACCGCTATGCCGTTGCGCTCGGCAAGTGCCTGGAAGGCATCGCTCTGGGCTTCATGCAGTGTGTGCGCCAAGTTGGAATCGAACAGAAACGCGTGTTCCCGACTACCGTCGGCGTCCAGGTACATCGAGCCCAGATCGTAGGCATACAGCAACTCGATTTGCGCATTGCACTGCAAGGCCAGTTTCAGCGCCTCGCTGATGATCTGGTCATTGAAACCTTCGATCTGATCCTCTGGCCTGGACAGGTCCACAGCTGCCAGGATCCTGCGCGGCAACGCATGGCTGGCCTTGTGCACCAGGTGCAGCGGGACGCGGGTTTCGCGCAGCAGTTGTATATCCAGGGAAGTGAACATGGCGCGTGCCCACCAAGGCTCATGCTCGAAGGCCTTGATCAGCATGGCGAAGGGCTGTTCGCGCAGGTGCACCAGAATCTCGTTGAGCGGGTGCTGCACCCACAGCACTTCGGTGGTCACGGTGAGACCGGTGCGGCGCATCGGTTGCGCTTGGGCTTCAAGCCAGTCGCGGTGCTGCTGCACATAGCCTTCGCGCATCGCGGCCAGTGCCTGTTCATTGACCAGGCCTGCGGTCGCAAGGCCTTCCACATAGTCGAACGCCACAATATGCAGCGCCATGCCCTTGGCCTTGGCCAGCGCGGCGGCGCGGTCGTAGACGGGGGTTCGGCGCATCAGCGGCGACGCTATCAACAGCAGTCTTTGCGGGGTTTGCATGGCACACCTCAACGGTTGCGTGACTTGCTCGCAGCATCGTTCAGCCGTGCTTGGCAGACTTGACGTTTGTCAACCGACCCGCTCACGGACCAACGGCATCCGTCACACCGAGGTTATTTGACACAGATCAAACTGTTGCCGGATGACAGGCGCAACCTAACCCCACCGCAACGCCCTAATCCGTCAGACCTTGTCGGCCAGTTGCAAGCAGCAGTGGTTCCTTGCCAGTACAGGCTTTGGAGACCCCTATGAACGTGTTTATCGCCACCAACACCGAAGACAACCGCTACTGGGTCCACATGGACAGTTGGCAGGTACGTTTCAGCACGCTCGCTGAAGCCCAACAGTTCGTCGACCGGCTCAACGCCCGCCTCAACGCACCCCATTCGCCGCACATGCTCGCCAGCTGGTCTGCGCATACAGGCGTCACTGGCCAGGCGGATAAGCAATGGGCAAGGGAGGCATGAGCATGCAGGGTCAACCGAACTGTAAACCGCTGGAACCGCCAGCTTGCCCGCCGGTTCACCTGAAACCATTGACCACGCTGTGCAGTGAATGCCGGGTCAGCGGCCTGTGCCTGCCCACCGGCCTGCCCCTGTATGACAACAGCTGCCTTGGCGCACTGATCGGGCCGCGCTTGCGCATGCGCAAGGGCGCCTCGTTGTTCAACGCCCATGATCCGCTCACCACGCTATATGCCGTGCGTTGTGGCAGTTTCAAGACCAGCCTCAATACCGCCGATGGGCAAGGGGTGGTGATCAATTTCTGGATGCCGGGTGACGTGCTGGGGCTGGATGCCATCGCCACCGACCACCATGTCTGTGACGCCATCGCCCTGGAGGACAGCGAAGTCTGCCCCATCCCATACCGGCGCTTGCAAACGCTGGCACGCGACTTTCCGGTATTGCAGCAAAGCCTGAACCGCTTGATGAGCCGGGAGATCGTCCGAGAGCATGAGCGCGTGTTGATGCTGTGCAACCTGACCGCCGAGCAGCGCCTGGCCAACTTGCTGATCGGGCTGTCCAGGCGGTTCGTCAACCGCGGCTACTCTGCCCACGGCTTCCTGTTGCGCATGTCGCGCGAGGACATGGCTTCGTACCTGGGCCTGCGCCTGGAAACGGTGTGCCGAGCGGTCGCCCGCCTGCGCGCGCAAGGTATCGTCAACCTGCACGGCAGGCTGGTGGAAATACTCGACATGCCGGCCCTGATGGCCCTGGAAAAAGGCGAGCCAGGCAATGAGTGCCTGCGAGCCCTGAACGTGCCATGCTCGATACGCTGAATGTCGGCCACGGCGCCGTGGCGCTGGGCATCGGCATGCTGGTTGGCCTGGAGCGGGAGCGCAAGAAACGTGGCGATGAGGAACAGGCCGCCGCCGGGCTCAGGACCTTCGCCATCACGGCGTTGCTCGGTTACATCAGCATGCGGCTGGGCGGCCCGATGCTGGTCGGGATCAGCAGCCTTGGCCTGGTGCTGCTGCTCTACCTGCAGTGGCGCAACGCACCCGCGGCAACGCCAGATGTCACCGGCCAGATCGCCCTGTTGCTGGTGCTTGCCCTGGGTGCGTCAAGCGTTGCCGAGCCCGAACTTGCCGCTGCGGCAGGGGTGGTCTCGACCGTCTTGCTGGCCCTGCGCCGCGAGTTGCATCATTTCGTATTGCAGCAACTGAGTGAGCAGGACCTGCGCAATGGCCTGACGTTGCTGACGGTGGCCCTGGTGGTACTGCCACTGACTCCGGACCGCCTGCTGGGCCCCTACCACGTGCTCAACCCACGCACGCTCTGTACCCTGGTGGTCCTGCTGATGGCGGTTGGCGCCATGGGCCATATCGCCATGCGCCTGGTGGGCACCCGCTACGGCCTGCCATTGAGCGCGATCGCATCTGGCTTCGCGTCCGGTTCGGCGACCATCGCCCTGCTGGCCCATGACGCCAGGCGCCAGCGCGCAGCGGTGCGGCCCATCGCGGCGGCGGCGGTTTTGTCCAACCTGGCGACAGTCACGCAGTTCGCCTTGGTGCTCAGCGTCATCGACCACCACCTGCTCGGCCCTTTTCTGCCCGCGCTCGGCCTCGGCGCCCTGGTTACCGCCGCTTACGGCCTGACGCTGCTGGCCCCTTGGCGGGCCATTTCCAGCAGCCCGGCTGTGAGCCCCAGCGCTGGTGCCTTCAGTTTATGGACAGCGCTCATCATCACCCTTGCCCTCACCGGTATCGCGTTGCTCTCGGCCTTTCTGCTGGAGCACCTGGGCCACAGCGGCGCGAGCATCGCAGCGTTCCTCAGCGGTCTGGGCGATGCCCACGCCGCCACAGCGTCGGCGGCCGCGCTGGTGGTCGCGGGCCGGCTGCAGGTGACTGATCTTCAGGTACCAGGCATGATGGCACTGACGGGCAACACGCTGAGCAAATGCGTGTTGGCGTTCAGCAACGGTGGCTACGACTTCGCGCGTTACCTGGTGCCGGCGCAGCTCGGCATACTGGCGGCGATGTGGCTGGGCATGCTGATTTGAGCGCCATTTCGATGAGCCTGCCAACCTGCCCTACGCTTTGTGCAATGGCAACAGCGCCGCTGCTGCGCAACCGATAGAGGTTCAATAGCATGGATGACCCACTCGCCAAACTCGACCACTACATCGAATCACTCGGTCCCATCGCCGATGCTCTCGAGCAGCAAGTAGGCCCTTGCCCCACTACACGCCCAGTGCTGATCGCGTGGCTAACGCAGATCAAGCAAACTGACCTTGCACGTATGCCTATCGGCAAAAAGCCACCCAGCTTGCCTGCCAGCTTGAAAGCGGCCTACCGCCGATGGGCGAAACTGGGGGCCAGCGAATAAGGTCAAAAACCCGCCTCAACAACTGTCGGGCAGCCGTGTGCGGAGCATTGCGATGTTTCCCGCGGTCGAATTGCTAACAGACTTCTGGCACTGCTTCCTGATGGCGGGTACCCCACCTGCCATTTAGCGTGTGCCAGGCGTGATTCGGCTCACACAAAGGCTAAACGGCAGGGAAAAGACAAGTATGGTCGCATTTGATCTGCACAGGATGTTGCTAGGCGAATTCCCATTAACCTTCCTGTTGGAGGTCGCCGTCCGGGTATTAGCGGCTTTCCTGGCCGTTTTTTATTTTCTCAAGTTCAGCGGGCGCCGTGGGATCAAGCAGCTGTCACGCTTTGAACTGGTAGTGATTCTGACGCTGGGGTCTGCGGCGGGCGATGTGACGTTTTATGAGGATGTGCCGCTTCTGCCGGTAGCCCTGGTGTTCATTTCGCTGCTGCTGCTGTACCGCGGCACCATCTACCTCATGAAACGAAGCAAAACCTGCGAGGCGTGGATTGATGGCCTGCCCATCACCGTGGTCAAGGACGGGATGTACGAGGTCCATTCGCTGCGCAACCTGAACATTTCAGCCAATGAACTGTTCATGGAGCTGCGCCAACAAGGCGTAGAGCATCTGGGGCAAGTCCGCTTGGGCCTGCTGGAGACCGATGGCGACCTCAGCCTGTATTTCTACACTGCCGAGGACACCCGGCCGGGCTTGTCAGTGCTGCCTGCCGAACACCGCCCGGAATACAGATCCCCACCCGCGGCCGGGCTATACAGCTGCGTGGGCTGCGGCTTTCCAACCTACCATGAGGCTGAAGATACGCGCTGCTGCGCACGTTGTGGCCACGGCGTCTGGTCGCCGGCACTGGACACCTTGCGCAGTCGATAAGGCAGGCTGCCCAAGCCGGCGAGGCTAAAGCTTGAAGCGGACATGAATACAGCTCTTGCTATCCTGGCGGTCAACGCTCACCGCGGCGCTACCATAACCAGAGTAGCTTTTGACCAGGCGCATACCCAGGCCGGTGCCCGTCGGCTTGGGGTAGTTGTCCGGGAAGCCATCGCCTTCATCGCGAACGGTGAGCAATGCATGGTCGCCTGCATGCTTGACCAGCACGTCAATGGTGCCTTTGCCGTACTTGAGCGCGTTGGTGATCAGCTCGGAGATGACCAGGCCCAGGGGCGCCATTCGTTCAGGCGGCAGCACGAAATCATCGGCCTCCAGCAAGATTTTGCGGTCTGCCAAGGCCTTGCCCAAATCCTCGAGCAATGCGTTCAGGTAATCTGCAGCATGCACGCCCTGGTCTTCAGCGGCCTGGTACAGCCGCTCGTGAACACTGGCAATGGTGACTACCCGACCAGCCGCTGTTTCGAGCTGCAGCTTGACCGCCGCGTCAGCTGCCAGGTTTGCCTGCAACAGCAATAATGTGTTCACCAGATGCAGGCTGTTCCTGACCCGATGATGAATCTCCTCCAGGTAGAGGTCGCTGCGGTCTTGCCGGGTGTTCTGCGCCTCGATCAGTGACAGCAGTTGGGCCTCGTACTGATGACGTGCGGTGATGTCCCGCGACACGGCGATCACCCGTTCAACCTGACCATCCACGGCCATGATCGGCGCCACCGTCACATCCCACCATTTCGGCTCAGCGGGCGATAGAGGGCAGTACGCCTCGAACCGCATGGTCTCACCTGCGCCGACTTTGCCGAGCGCCTCCCATACCAGTGACCTGGATTCCTCTGGCCATAGCTCATGCCAGCGCTGGCCTACAACCTCAGCGGCGCGGGCATTCATTAACGTCAACCCAGCTTCGTTCATGAACTCGATGTGGCCATCGGCAGACATGATCTCCACCCAATCAGGGCTGGCGTTGAGGATTGTCTCGGAATAAGGGTCAGGGTGATGCACCTCGCTCCCTGCGGCAATGCGTTCAGCGGCGAGTGAAATGACGGTGGCAATGCCCTCCAGAAACACCAGGTCGCTTTCAACGAAATCCTCGCCGTTGCTGCTGTCGGCCTCGAGTACGCCGAATGGCCCAAGCACACCGCGGATTGGTACGTTGATCGCTCGCTCGATACCATATTTTTTCAGCAGCTCAGGGGTGCGGAACCGATTTTCCATGCCAAGATGATTCGACAGTACTGGCCTGTAAGTTGCCAGCGCATACCCCGCCGGGCTGGCCTCGTCCCCTCCCACGGTAGCTCTGCCGATGTCTGCCGGGTCCCAACCAACCCCATGGGACAAGACGAAGCCATCGCCGTCCAATTCAGGTTGGAGGACCTTGGCATAGCGTGTGTTCATGCCCTCGGCAACGACCTCACAGGCCCGCGTCAGCAAGTGATCAAGCTCCGTGACTTGCAGCGACACCACGCCAAATTCGACGACCAGTTCGTGTTGGCGGTGCAGGCGTGCATGGGTTCGATTCAAGGCTGCACGGATTGTTTCGTCCGTAGGTAGCTGCTGCATAGGGTTCCCTTTGTAGTGTGCAGGAACGCGCCCAGCCTCCACCCATAGCGAAGGCGGTTCGCTTACCGCCTCCCTACGATAGCCGTAATCCATTTCCGTGCGCCAGTGCTCGACTCACCGCTTAAGCGCAGGGCTGATCATCACTGGTCACTGTACGCCGTAAACACAGGACGCGGTGCATAACATGACGAGGCGTCGCAGCGGCACTTCCCTTGTTTGGCCGGTGAGTAAGGCGCTGTTCACAGCAGGCGCCCACCCGCGGTGGTTACAGTTCGTACGGGCTGACCATGAGCCGCGTAGCACGATCGCTCAACCCTTCCACCGCTGTAACCCGGGCAATTTCAATACCATTGCGGACGATGACAACCACCGTGCCATAGATGACTTGTTCCAGGATGTACTCAAGGCTGGTCTGGGCTTCGGACAGGTCATATTTAACTTGGTGCACGATGGCTTTCCTTTTGGGATGTTCGATTGGGGTGAGGTTCACGCCCTCAAGCCCGCTGCCCGGGTCAGGCAACATGCTGGTCAATATAATGATGCGCGCAAGGGGAAATGTGATGCCTAAAAACACCCCGTGGAAAGCTATTTTCGATTGATTATTCGCTTTGATCGCTATCAGCACATTATCTATTCGCCCACATCAGAAGGCAGAGTCCTGCCCGGCTCCGCTCCGGCCACGTGCAAATCGACTTTCCAATCGCGAGGCATCAGCCCATTTTCATTCCTGCAGATAAAGTCTTGTTTCATGCAGGCTATTTTTTCAGTGAATTGAAACGCATAGCCTGCACCCATGTTCTTTCCTCTCTGGATACAGCTCATGAAAGCCGTCGTTTATAGCCAGCCCGGTTTACCCATTCAAAACCCACAGTCGCTCTATGACACCGAATTGCCCGCTCCCCTGGCGGGTGCCAGGGACCTGTTGGTCGAGGTCAAGGCCATTGCGGTAAACCCTGTCGATACGAAAATACGGGCAAGCCGTGGTGGCGAGCAGCCACAAGTGCTTGGCTGGGACACCGTCGGCATCGTGCGCGAGGTGGGCAGTGAAGTGACCCTGTTCAAGCCCGGGGATGAGGTGTTCTACGCGGGCGCCATCGATCGCCCCGGCAGCTACAGCGAGCTGCATGTTGTCGACGAGCGTATCGTCGGGCACAAGCCTCGTAGCCTGGATAACGCCGATGCTGCGGCGTTGCCGCTGACCTCCATCACCGCTTGGGAGTTGCTGTTCGACCGCCTGGGCATCGAGGAGCAGGCTGGCCAAGGGCAAAGTCTGCTGGTGGTCGGCGCTGCCGGCGGGGTGGGCTCCATCCTGATCCAGCTTGCCAGCAAGCTTACGCAATTGACGGTGATCGGTACCGCGTCAAGGGCTGAAAGCCAAAAGTGGATCGAGGACTTGGGTGCGGACCATGTCATCGACCACACCCGGCCGCTTGCCCCTCAGCTTGCAACCCATGACCTCGAGTCTGTCGATTATGTGATCAGCCTGACGCACACCGACGCGTACCTGGACCAGTTGATCGAGGTGCTTCGCCCACAAGGCAAGCTGGCGCTGATCGACGATCCGGCGCAGCTGGATGTCGTGCCCCTCAAACGCAAGTCACTGTCGTTGCACTGGGAGCTGATGTTCACCCGCTCGCTGTACCAGACCCACGACATGATCAAGCAACACGATCTGCTCGAACGTGTCTCCAGCCTGGTCGATGAGGGGGTTCTGCGGACAACCCTGGGCGAGCACTTCGGTGCAATCAATGCCGAGAACCTCAGGCGTGCGCACGCCGTCATCGAGAGCGGCAAGGCCCGAGGCAAGATCGTGCTGGAAAGCTTCTGAGCGGAGCGCGAAGCGATCAGCGCCCGTTTCACGGGGCGGTGGCACCGCTCGTCGCTTGATCGGCGCATTGGAACCAACGCGTGCGTACCAGCCTCCTCGAACCGGTATGAGCGTTCTCAACTGCAGGAGCTTTTACCATGCGCGACTACCCTACCCCGCCGTTCCCGTCTCAACCGCAAAGCGTTCCTGGTACGCAGCGCAAGATGGAGCCATACCCGGATTGCGGCGAGCAGACCTATACCGGCCATGGCCGGCTCACAGGCAAGATCGCCCTGATCACAGGGGCCGACAGTGGCATCGGCCGGGCTGTGGCCATCGCCTATGCCCGTGAAGGTGCAGACGTTGCCATCGGCTACCTCGATGAGCATGAGGATGCGCAGGAAACCGCACGCTGGGTCGAGGCTGCAGGCCGCCAATGCCTGCTGCTGCCTGGTGACCTGGCGCACAAGCAACACTGCCAGGCCATCGTGGCCAAGACCGTCGAGCGGTTTGGCCGCATCGATATCCTGGTGAACAATGCAGCGTTCCAGATGGCCCACGAAACCCTGGAGGACATTGACGATGATGAATGGGTGAAAACCTTCGATATCAACATCACCGCCATTTTCCGCATCTGCAAGGCGGCGCTGCCTTCCATGCCCAAGGGCAGCTCGATCATCAATACCAGTTCGGTCAACTCCGACGACCCATCCCCCAGCCTGCTGCCGTATGCGGCGACCAAAGGTGCCATCGCCAACTTCACGGCGGGCCTGGCGCAGTTGCTGGGCAAAAAGGGTATTCGCGTGAACAGCGTAGCCCCAGGGCCCATCTGGACCCCGTTGATTCCGGCGACCATGCCGGATGAGGCGGTCAGGCACTTCGGCTCCGGCTACCCCATGGGGCGCCCTGGGCAACCCGTGGAGGTTGCGCCGATCTACGTGCTGCTGGCGTCTGACGAAGCCAGCTACATCAGCGGGTCGCGCTATGCCGTCACTGGCGGTAAACCGATTCTTTGACTGCACAGGGCTCGTCAGTAGGCGAGCCCTGCTTCGACAGCTGTGTGGCCCATTGCGCTGAACCAATGGCCTTGTATGTGCGTCTACTGCCACACCACAGTGAGTCGCTCTGCCATGGCAACAGACCCGGTGATGGCCGTGCTCGGCTACCTTAAAGACAACCATTTGATCCTCACCACCGCTGAGTCATGCACAGCTGGGTGCATGGTCGCGTTGTTGGCTGCTTTGCCCGGTACGGGCGAGGTTCTGGAAAGTGGCTATGTAGTCTACTCCCCTAGCGCCAAGAAGCGCTTGCTTGGCGTAAGCGCCGAAACCATCGAGCGCTATGGCCTGACCAGCGAAGCCGTTGCCTGGGAAATGGCCTTGGGCGCCTTACGCGACAGCCAGGCCAATGCCGTGATCGCCACGACTGGCGTGGCAGGCCCCGGCGCCGAATCTGGGATACCGCCGGGCACGCTATGCTTTGCCTGGGCCTTCGCTGGCGAACCGGTGGGGGTTTTTACCCGCACCCAACGATTCTTCGGCGAGCGCGCCGAGGTCATGCGGCAAGGCGCCTTGTTCGGTCTAACCCGCCTTGCTCACTACCATCAACGCTGGCTTCGGGGGGAACGCGCCTGAGGCGTATCCACTAGGGCCTGGTAGCAGCGTCGGCCGGCTATGTCTTAGACCCCGCTTCACCCTCAGGCTTCGCGCCAAGCATCGCATGCACCCTGCCAATCAACTCGTCAACGGCGAAAGGCTTGGTCAATAAAGCCGAGGGGTCACGCAACAGCTCATGTTCGAACAGTGTGGGGTTTGTGTAGCCGGTCATGAAAATCACGGGCAGCCCCTGGCGAATCTGGCAGCCGGCCGCCGCCATCTCTCGGCCGTCTATGCCGCCAGGCAGCCCAATGTCAGTCACCAGCAAATCAATGCGCGTGTCCGAGGACAGCAGCTGCAAGCCGGCTTGGCTATCAGCCGCCTCGATGACGGTGCAGCCCAACCCGCCCAGCACATCACTGACGAACAGGCGCACAGAAGGCTCATCATCGACGATCAACACAGTACGGTCAGACCACCGGCCACACAGGCCGTGGTCAAGTGCTGCACGGCCCGCCAACTGCGGCTGGCCCCTTTCTGCCGGCAGCGACAATTCAACCCGCGTCCCCACCCCCTTCTCGGAGCTGATCCGCACCTGGCCACCCGACTGCTTGGCAAAGCCATAGACCATCGACAAGCCCAGCCCAGTGCCCTCACCTATCGACTTTGTGGTGAAGAACGGCTCGCACGCCTTGGCTAGCGTATCTGCAGACATGCCCGTGCCGTTGTCGGTGACGCTGATGGTCAAGTATTCGCCTGGCTGCAGTTCGGCATCCAGCCCAGGGCCGGCTACCAAGGTGTGGTTGATCGTGGCGATCGTGATCTTGCCAGGCTTCTGCGCAAGGGCATCCCGCGCATTGATGCACAGGTTCAACAGGGAGTTCTCGACCTGTACCGGGTCAACCAGGCACGTGGCCGACTGCGCGTTCAGCTTGACCTTGAGGGCAATCGACGGGCCGACGGTGCGACTGATAAGGTCCTTCAGGCCATCGACCAGCTCATTGACATCGGTGCGCACCGGCAGCAGGGGCTGCCGACGAGAGAACGCCAGTAACCGATGCGTCAACGCAGCGGCTTTCTGCGCGGCCCGGTGCGCGACGTCGAGGTACCGCTCAACGTCCGCAGTCCGCCCAGCCTTGCCGCGCATCCGGGCAAGGTCGAGGCTGCCAATGATGCCGGCCAGCAGGTTGTTGAAATCGTGGGCGATGCCACCGGTGAGCTGACCTATAGCCTCCATTTTCTGCGACTGGCGCAGTGCCTCCTGTGCCGCCTCACGCGCAGCAACCGCTTCGCTGACCCGCTTCTCCAGCGTGCGGTTAAGGTCCAGCAGTTCAGCCTCTGCCTGCTTGCGGGCGGATACATCAATGGAAGAGCCGATCAGGCCGATGATCTGCCCGGCTTCATCCACAAGCGGGGCCTTTACCGACAACCAGGTCGTTGCCGAGCCGTCAGGCATGTCGACCCGCTCTTCAACCTGCACAGTCTTGCCGCTGCGCATGACCTGCCGGTCCGTTTCCATCACTTGACGCGCCTGGTCTTTGTCTTCCAGAAATTCCAGGTCGGTCTTGCCCAGGTAGAATTCGGGCGGTTTGCCGATCAGCTGCGTCGCGCCGTGGTTGGCGATGAGCATCCTGCCGTCGAGGTCCTTGGCGTACACCACACCCGGCACGGCGGCAGTGAACGTACGCAGCAAAGCCGAAACTCGATCGCGCTCCGCCTCTGCCGCCCTGCGCGCCTCGATGTCCATGAGCACCCCCGGAAAGCGTACGGCCCGCCCGGCGGCGTCCAGTTCAGCATGCCCGTTGGCCTCGATCCAGTGGTAGATACCCTCCTCGTTGCGGACCCGATATTCACAGCGGAATGCCCCGCCGCGGGCCACCGCGTCCTGAATATCGCGGTGCACACGTTCACGGTCATCGGGATAGATCGCCGTAAAAGCTTCAGCCAGCGGAATGCCTGCCTGACATAGCTGGGCAGAGATCCCGAACGACCGGGAGAAGCGCTCATCTGCCGTTACCCGGTCGTTGGGGATATCCCAGACCCAAGTACCCACTACAGCGGCCGCCTGCAGAACAAGCCGCAATTTTTCCGAGGAATCATCTGCAATAGGGAGTAATTCAGAACGGGCATTCAATGCCGACTGTGCGGCAACCCCTTCTTTATTCATGATCCACCTCTGTGGGAGCCTCATAATCCTGGCAATCTCGGTAGCCGCTGCTCACCGACATATGACGCTGGGTACAGGTCACGGACCAGGCTGTAGATGAAGGTGTACAGAGACTATTACGCTAACGCAATGGGTTGGACCGCAAGCAGCTGCAAACAATTCAATTACTGGTAGGGTGCAGCCGTTGCCGGCGGCTCAAGTAACGCCGGTTGGCCCATCCAGCACCTGCCGGACCCGGCGGGCGAGGTCATGGGGCTGGCAAGGCTTGGATATCACCTCGAACTCCGAGCCGCCGATGTCGGTGCGCTCGATCGAATTTTCGGCATAGCCAGTCGTGAGCAATACCTTGATCTGCGGTTGCAACCGGCGCACCTCCCGGGCAAGCATGACGCCGTTCATGCCGCCTGGCATGATCAGGTCGGTGAACAGCAGGTCGTAGCGCTCGCCGGCCTGTATGAGCTTCAACGCTTCCCGCGCATTGAGCACCATGTCGGCAGCGTAGCCGTAATCCTCGAGCACCATTTTTGCCAGCTCTGCCACATCCGGCCGGTCTTCGACGATCAGAATACGTTCTGAGCCGCCACTGCGTTCGACGGTCTTCACGGCGGGCTGCTGGACGATCTTGGCATCGTCGACCGGGAAGTAGAGGCGCAGGGTCGTGCCTTCCCCCTCCTCGGTGTAGATGCGTGCAGCCCCACCGGATTGCCTGGCGAAGCCGTAAACCATCGACAGGCCCAGCCCCGAGCCCTTGCCCTCTTCCTTGGTGGTGAAGAACGGGTCCATGACCCGGTCACGGATGCTGGCCGGCATGCCAATGCCATTGTCGGTCACGGACAGGCTGACATAGTTGCCGGGCAAAAGGCCGTCGAAGGAATGATTGATGTCGGTGACCAGCACATTGCGGGTTTCAATGAACACGTGCGGGCGCTTGCGCCCTATCAGCGCGTCGCGCGCGTTCATGAAGATATTGAGTAGTGCCACCTCGGCCTGCGTGGGGTCGATGCGACAATTGCGCAGGTTGGCCTCGAAATCGAACTCCACCAGCACATCGGCGCCGAAGGTCCGTTCCATCATGGGCCGCAGGTCTTCGACCAGGTGGTTGAGGTTGAGCACGCGCCCATGCAGTTTCTGCTTGCGGGCAAAGGCCAGCAATTGCTTGGTCAGCGTGCTGGCGCGCTCCACCGCCGTCTGCGCGTGCCCCACACTGCGCCGGATGCGATTCAGGTCGACCTGGGTCTTGTCGGCTTCGTTGGCAATCAGACCCAAGTACCCACCCATCACCTGCAACAGGTTATTGAAATCATGGGCGATACCGCCTGTGAGTTGGCCCAGCGCCTCCATTTTCTGGGCCTGGCGCAAGGCGTCCTCGGCATCGCGACGGCGGCTGACGTCCAGCTGCGAGGCAAAGTGATAGATCAGGTCGCCGCGCTCGTTGAAGATCGGCGAGATGAACAGCGCGTTCCAGAAGCTGGAGCCATCCTTGCGGTAATTGAGAATTTCCGTGGCGATATCCACACGCCGCTCGATGCTATCGCGCAAGGTTGCCACCACCTCGGTATCGGTTTCCGGGCCTTGCAGGAACCGGCAATTGCGCCCGTGGATCTCTGCCAGCTCATAGCCGGTCATGTCGAGGAACGCCCGGTTGGCGAAAATGATGGGGTTATCGTCACGGTTGGGGTCGGTGACGATCATGGGCATCCGCGTAGTTTCCACGGCCGCGAAGAACATGTCGTGGGGCAGCTCGGAAATATCCCCTGAAGCCTGGTTACTGACGCGGGCCTTTTTACTGCTCACGGAAAACTCCTCGATCATTACCGATGCAGGTCCCATCTGGACACCGACAGCGGGCAGATTGCTCAATGCAGACAGCAACGTCGCCGGGCCTGCGCTGCCGGTGTATGTGGCCCACTGAATTTGCCAATAAATCGCCGTTTCTGAACGTTGCCGACTTGCCGAGTTCCCCGGCATGGACCATCTTGAAAGCAGCCACCGCAGGAGTCGTATCCATGAGAGCACTGACTTACCACGGGCCACAGGACGTTCGCGTCGACAATGTTCCGGATCCCATCCTCAAGCACGACGACGACGTCATCTTGCGAGTCACCGCCACGGCCATTTGCGGTTCTGACTTGCACCTGTACCACGGCAGGATCCCGCAGACCAAAGATGGCGACATTTTCGGCCACGAATTCATGGGTATCGTCGAAGAAACCGGCCGCGGAGTGACCCACTTGCAGGCCGGTGACCGCGTGGTGATCCCGTTCGTGATCGCCTGTGGTAGCTGCTTCTTCTGCCAGCTCGACCAATTCGCCGCCTGCGAGACCACCAACCGCGGCCCCGGCGCCATCCTCAACAAAAAAGGCATACCACCCGGCGCCGCCCTGTTCGGTTACAGCCACCTGTACGGTGGCGTGCCCGGCGGCCAAGCCGAGTATGTGCGCGTGCCGAAGGCCAATGTCGGCCCGTTCAAGGTGCCGACGGCGCTGCCCGACGACAAGGTGTTGTTCCTCTCCGATATCCTGCCCACCGCCTGGCAAGCGGTGACCAACGCCCAGGTGGGTCAGGGTTCGACGCTGGCGATCTACGGTGCCGGGCCGGTCGGGCTGCTGAGTGCCGCCTGCGCGCGCATGCTGGGCGCCGAAACCATCTTCATGGTCGATGCCAACAAACACCGCCTGGCGTTCGCCCGCGACGCCTATGGCGTCGTGCCGATCAACATCGAGGAAAACGACGACCCGGCCGACAGCATCATCCGCCACACCCCGGGTATGCGCGGGGTAGATGCAGTGATTGACGCAGTAGGTTTCGAAGCCAAGGGCAGTACCGCCGAAGCGGTGTTGACCGCATTGAAGATCGAAGGCAGTAACGGCAAGGCGCTGCGCCAGAGCATTGCCGCCGTACGCCGCGGGGGGATTGTCAGTGTGCCAGGGGTGTACGCCGGGTACGTTCACGGGTTCATGTTCGGCGATGCCTTCGACAAAGGCCTGACCTTCAAGATGGGCCAGACACATGTGCAGAAGTTCCTGCCCGAACTGCTCACCTACATCGAGAATGGGCGCCTGCAACCCGAACTGATCGTGACCCATCGCATGGCACTGGAAGAGGCGGCCGCGGCCTACAAGATGTTCGATCAGAAACGTGACAACTGCCGTAAGGTCATACTGGTTCCAGGTGCTGCGCCAAGTGGCCTGGCCGCTGATGTTGGCACAGGGGGACCAGGTCATCGTTAAGCCGAGGGTTGCTAGCGGCGGCGTTGCTCAGGCCAGCTGGATGAACACTGCATAGGCACCCAGGATTAGCCAGAACACCAGGAATATCCAGGGTGTACGCAGCGAGAACAGCAGAGACTTGCGGTGCCCGGCCTGTGATGTTTCCGTCTCACTGAACAGTGGCGACTCGTCATAGGCCAAGCCCATCAACGGCTCGCTGCGTAGCAAATGGCTTTGTTTGAGTTGCCAGTGCTCGATGATCCTGTAGGCGGCGCGGATACCTGGCCAGGCATTGAGCGAGCTGAGTATGCCAAGCAGGGCCAGAAACGGCGGCACCACCAGGGTGAACATTTCGCCCCAGCTCTGGTTGAGGTTGCCCATCGATGACACGAACGCGATCACCAGAAATGACTGTGCGGCCAGGTAGGCGTCGGTGCGGTTGGCAAGAATACTGGTCTCATACTGGATTTCACCGCGATAAAAATCCAGCCGCTCCTTGGGTGAGCCGAACATACGAGCGTTGTGCGCGCTGATCTCATGCTCCGGCGTAGTGGGGGTGATTATGCGCGGCACAGGTCGGCTCCTGAAGGGGGTGAGTTATTGGTTGCAAAACAGCCCACGCCTCAGGCGCTATGCACACCCTTCTCGCGCGCTTCCTTCTGGGCGGTGGAGTCATGCGAAGTGCCCCCGGAGCCATCCGGCCGCTGGGCATCGTTGTCGCGCTCCTGTTCGCCGGTGGTTTTGGCCTGTTTGACAGTTTTGTCTTTTTCGGAAGGTCTCATGGTGCTTATCCTTTACTGTGTTCTGGTGATGAGGGGCCGGTACCGCGCTTGATGCCCCGTGGCCCCCAGATACCCCAGACGGCCAGGCCGACAATTGGCAGCGCGAGCAGTAGCAAGGCCCACATCGCCTTGGTTGCATCGGCCTTGTCGCTACGAAAGACACTGACAATTGCCCAAAGATCGACCAGCAGGATGATCACCATCACAGCGATCCAGAAATATGTCACCGGCTCATTCATCTCAGCTCTCCTGGTAAAGGGCCGGTTTGAACAACGGCCTCTTAATCAGCTGAAGCTTTAGCGCGCCACGAAGTTCAGCGGGTCTTGCTGAAGCTGGACCAACGGCAGGCGGCGTGCAGGCAGGTATCAGCTTTTGCCCGGCCCGCCGTTCGAGAACTTCTTCACATCAATGGGCTGCGCAACGAACTCAGGGCCATCGCCCGAGGCGCGCCAGCGCACGTTTCCGATGCCATAGCGCTCAGCCATGGGGCGGCTGACCTTCTTGATCGTGTGCTGGCCAAAGCGGGGGATAATCCCCACCCCTGCGTCACAGCTCGCCCAGTGCCAGGCTTCGGCGTTGTCCATACGCTCCAGGCGGATGATGAAGGTGCGGAATTCACCGTGAAGCTCATACTCGATCACATACAACTGCTGCCCTGCCATTGGACTCTCCTCCATCGATTCAGGCTAATGGAGTAAACCGACGCGAGAAAATTCAGAAATTTTTGACCACTTGGTCATTGCCCTGCTCAGCACGCCGGTTCGCTGATCAACCGCATTGAACCTTGCCGCTTGCCACTGGCTCAACACTTCGCAACCGTGAACTTTTTCCCGCCTATGAGGGGTACCCCATGAACGCAATCGAACTGTTGATCCAGGACCACCAACTGGTGAAGAAACTGCTCGAAGAACTGTCCTCGACCACCGAGCGCGCGGTCAAGAAGCGTGCAGAGCTGCTTGCCCGGATCAAGCAGGAGGTCGACATCCACACGGCCTTGGAAGAAGAGATCCTGTACCCGGCGATCAAGCAGGCCGGCGGCAAGGAAGAGGCCAAGATGTATTACGAGGCCAAAGAGGAACACCGCACTGTCGACTCGCTGGTCATTCCGGATTTGCTGCATACCGAAACCGGCACCGTGGAGTTCGCCGGCCGGGTCAAAGTGATGAAGGAGCTGCTCGAGCACCATATCGAGGAGGAGGAAAGCGAACTGTTCCCGACTGCCCGTAAGCTCTTGGGCAAGCAGGAGCTGGAGGAAATGGGGCTGGCCATGGAGGCGCAGAAGAAACTGCTCAAGGAAGAACAGCGAGCGGCATGACCTTGGCCTGCGCGCCCTCCCAGGGCGCGCAGCCACCGGCTTTATTCCGTAGGGTTTTCGGTGTTGATCATCGGCACTGCATCTGCCAGCGAAAACGCCCGACGCTGCTCACGCCGCCGGGCGAACGGGCGCGCAGGCAACGGTTCCAGGCGTTGCGGCTGGCCGCTCAGCAAGGCGCGCTCGATTGCCGCCACCACCCGCACGTCGCGCCAGCCTTCTTCACCGTCAGGTTCCGGCATTTCATTGCGCAAAATGCAATCGGAGAAGTAAGCGGTCTCCCCGGCAAACTGGTCGACAATCGGGTTGACGTGCACACGCGTTTCGCCACCGATCGTGGCACGGTAACTGATAGCGACCCCTTCCCCGTAGCCGAAGCAAGGCGAAGCTTCGATCTCGCCTTCCGTACCCAACAGCTGGAAGCGCTCCGTGTCTGGCAACGTGTAGCTGATGGTGAACTGCGCCAGCCGCTCCTCGGGAAAGCGCAGGCTGACAGTGACCGTGTCCCAGGTGTGCAGGGTGCTGCCCGGCGAGTGGACCCCCACGGCGCTGACCTCGATCGGCTCGGCATTGAACAACTGGCGGGCCATGTTCAGCGGATAAGGGCCCATATCAGGCACCGGCCCGGCAGCAAAACCGTTATGGGCTCGGTGGTTGCCGGGTTTGACACGTTGGGTGAAGGTCGAGGTAAACAACCGCGGGTCGCCGAAATGGCCTGCATGCACACGCTCGATCATGTCCAGCGTGCCAGGCTCGCAGTGCAAGCGGTAGGCGATCATCAGCTTTGCCCCCGAGCGGTGCGCCGCCTCGATCATCGCTTGGCAATCAGCCTCGCTGGTGCCCATCGGCTTCTCCAGCAGCACATGGATACCGGCCTCCAGTGCGGGGATCACAAACTCGCGATGGCGAAAATTAGGCGTGGCGACATATACCGCGTCCACCTCACCGGCGCTTAGCAGCGTCGTGTACTCCTCGTAGGCATAGGCTTTGAGCCCATAGTGGGCGGCCAGGTGAGTAGCCTTCTGCGCATCGCCGGTGACCAGTGCAGTGATTACCGAGTTGTCGGTCTGGCCGATGCCGGGCATGAACGCACCTTGGGAAATCGAACCACCGGCCACTACGCCATAGCGGATCTTGCCTGCTGCGGTGGGCATTGAACTGCTCCTTTTCATCAGGATGGTTGAGCACTTGAGTCATGGAAATGGGCAAGCCCACAGGTTGAGAGGTTCCATAAATCTGCCTGCCCCGGGCCGTCAGGTATTGTGAACCACGCCAGAAAGACTGCGGTCCCACCATCAAATGCATGTGTTTGGGTAGCTTTGATGACCGACTTGATCGACTGGCTTGAATGGCCTGCCATGATCCTGACAGTGTTGGCCGCCTGGTGTATCGGCTCACGCCGGCCCGGCAGGCGTAAGCTGGGGTTCTGTTGCTTCATTGGCAGCAATGTGCTGTGGGCGATATGGGGCTGGCAGGCACAAGCCTGGGCACTGATCATTCTGCAGGTATGCCTGTGCGGCATGAACTTGCGCGGCTGGAAGAAAAACACAGCCATGGAAGCGGGCTGAGCCCTTACGCATCTGCAGCCATAGGCTGTTTGCGTTCAGCCAGGGCTGCCGCGCAACCCTGGCTCACGGCCGTCAACCTTCAGTCGATCAACAGCTCAACTTTTGCCCACCTTTTCATCGACCTGCGCCAACTGCCGCTTGATGGCCTCGGTCTCTGCTTCCTGCTCTTTGATGGACGTAGGCGTAATCACCTTGTCTACCGTTTCGGTCTTGGGGTCGGGTTTCTCCAAAACATGGCCAGGCACCTGCTCGCCACGTTGTGCCTCGTCCGAGGAAATGGGGCGTGGAACCTTGTCGCCAGTCTTGCCATCGGTGTGTTTCATGAGTTTCTCCTCAGCTGCGTCAGGTGTATTCAGAAGAGCATGCAGGCTGGTAAAAGTTTGATTTGCATTGCCCCACTGGCGTAGCGACAGCGTCGTCAAATCGTCAGTTTCTGTACCCTTGGGCAGATTTGATGGAACGGTCGACGTGGCGACACCGCCTAACGCCTTGCTCACTCACCCAGCGGAGAACCAGCATGATCGACCCTTCTCATCCCGACCCCTATGTTGACGAGATACCCCACAACCCCGGCGAGCCGGTACCCGAACCCAAGCCACCGAAGCAGGCGCCCGATTGGCCGGAAGGCCAGGTTCCGCCTGAGGAACAGTCCGATGGTTGAACCCAGCGTTGCGCCATCCGTCGGCAGCAACGCACGGAAGATGCGCTGACCAGGACCAAATAAAGGTGATCAACCTCGATGGAGACTCACCATGAAAACTTACAAGCCCCACACGCTGTTGTTGGCGCTGTGCCTTGGAGCCAGTGCGCCGCTGGCCCTGGCCGCCACGGACATGAATGACCAGCGTGCCCCTGCTACCCATACGGATGACAGCGGCCACATGAACGGCAACGGCGGCGCGACCGGGTCCGGCACACCCAGCGATGGCATGGGCACCGGCTCCGGCGGTACCGACAGCAACGACACGGATAAAACAGGCGGAGATGGCACCACCCACGGCTCGGGTAGTGGGGGGACGGGGAACGGCACCGGAACAGGCCAGGGTGGCGGATCTGGCACAGGTGGCAGCGGCGCCGGTGGTTGAGCCAGCCGGCGGTAGCGCGGTATGCGCCCACTCGGGTGGCCCGCGCGCACTCACTTGAAACTTTACCGCCTGCTGCTCAGTCCAGACCCCTATCGATCACGCCTAGGGAGAACATGATGAGCAGCACAGTAGGTGACTTTCTGGTGGAGCGTCTGTACCAATGGGGTGTGCGGCGTATCTTTGGCTACCCCGGGGACGGTATCAACGGGGTGTTCGGTGCCTTGCGGCGAGCTGAGGGCAAGATCCAGTTCGTGCAGGCACGGCATGAGGAGATGGCCGCATTCATGGCCAGTGCACACGCCAAGTTCACCGGTGAACTGGGCGTGTGCATCGCGACTTCCGGCCCAGGCGCTTCGCACCTGCTGACGGGCTTGTATGACGCGCGCATGGATCACCAGCCGGTTCTGGCGATTGTCGGCCAGCAGGCGCGCGCCGCGCTCGGCGGGCACTATCAGCAGGAGCTGGACCTGGTGTCGATGTTCAAGGACGTTGCCGGGGCCTTCGTGCAGCAGGCGTCGACCCCAGCGCAAGTACGGCACCTGCTTGACCGCGCGGTGCGCACGGCCGTCGGCGAGCGCCGGGTCACCGCTGTCATTCTCCCCAACGACTTGCAGGACCTGCCTTATGAGGACCCACCGCGGGCCCACGGCACCGTGCACTCCGGCGTTGGCTACAGCAAGCCCAAGGTGGTGCCCTTCGCAGCCGACCTGCAACGCGCCGCCGAGGTTCTGAACGCGGGGCGCAAGGTGGCGATACTGGTGGGCGCCGGCGCGCTGCAGGCCAGCGAACAGGTGATGGCGGTGGCTGAAGCACTGGGTGCTGGCGTGGCCAAGGCGCTGCTGGGCAAGGCGGTATTGCCCGACGATTTGCCGTGGGTCACCGGGGCGATAGGCCTGCTAGGCACCGAGCCCAGTGCGCAGCTTATGAACGAGTGCGACACTTTGCTGATGATCGGCTCTGGCTTTCCCTACGCCGAGTTCATGCCCAAGGAAGGCCAGGCCCGTGGCGTGCAGATCGACCTGCAGCCGGACATGCTCAGCTTGCGCTACCCGATGGAAGTCAACCTGGTGGGAGATGCCAGCGAAACACTGCAGGCCCTGCTGCCGCTACTGGAGCACAAGGCCGACCGGCGCTGGCGGCACAAGGTCGAAGGCTGGCGCGGCAAGTGGGACAAGACCTTGGCCAAGCGGGCCATGGCCAAGGCAGACCCTATCAACCCGCAGCGGGTCGTGCACGAACTTTCCCCGCGCCTCCCCGCCCATGCCATTGTCACCAGCGATTCGGGTTCCTGCGCCAATTGGTATGCCCGCGACCTCATGGTGCGCCAAGGCATGCAGTGTTCGTTGTCAGGGGGCCTGGCGAGCATGGGCGCGGCGGTACCTTATGCCATCGCCGCCAAGTTCGCCCACCCGCAGCGTGGCGTGGTCGCGCTGGTAGGTGACGGCGCGATGCAGATGAGCAACCTGGCCGAGCTGATTACCGTTGCCAAGTACTGGCAGCAATGGGACAACCCGCAGTGGATCTGCGCCGTGTTCAACAACGAAGACCTCAACCAGGTCACCTGGGAGCAACGGGTCATGGAAGGCGACCCGAAGTTCGAGGCTTCACAGTCAATTCCTGATGTGCCTTACCACCTGTTCGCCATCTCCATCGGCCTGCAGGGTATCTACGTGGAGCGAGAGGAGGATATCGCCGACGCGTGGGAGCGGGCGCTGGCGGCTGACCGGCCAGTTTTGATCGAGTTCAAGACCGACCCGAACGTTCCTCCCCTGCCCCCGCACATCAAGTTGGAGCAGGCCAAGAACTTCGCCAGCAGCCTGCTCAAGGGCGACCCTGACCAGGCTGGGGTCATCGTGCAGGCCGCCAAACAGGTGCTCAGCTCGGTGCTGCCGGGCAAGAAGTAACGCACTACGTGACTGCGCTACCGGCATGGGCCTCGCCTGTTCCGGTAGCCACCAGGCAGAGCGCTTTGCCCGTTGCCTCAGCTGCGGCGGCGGCCGCCCAATTCCACCCACACAGGGGCGTGATCGCTGGCCTTGGCCTCATTGCGCACCCAGCCATCTACCCCCGCCCCTTTCAGGTAAGGGGCGAGCTGGCGGTTGAGCAGCAGGTGGTCGATGCGCAGCCCGGCGTTGCGCGCCCAGTGATTGCGAAAGTAATCCCAGAAGGTGTACACGCGCTCGTCGGGGTACAGGTGGCGAACGGCATCCGTCCAACCTTGCGTCAGCAGTTGCTCGAAACAGGCACGGGACTCTGGCTGCAACAGGGCATCCTTGAGCCAGGAACGTGTGTCGTAGATGTCCAGGTCCGTGGGCACCACGTTGAAATCACCCGCCAGGAGCGCTGGGTGCCCATTGGCATACAGCGTTTGCGCATGCTGGATCAGGCATTCGAACCAGCGCAACTTGTAATCGAATTTCGGCCCAGGCTGCGGATTACCGTTGGGCAGGTACAAGCACCCGACCAGCACCCCATGCGCCGCTGCTTCCAAATAACGGCTCTGGGTGTCGTCCTCCATGCCTGGCAGGCCACGGCGCACCTCCAGCGGCTCGCTGTCACGCGCCAGAATGGCCACGCCGTTCCAGGCAGGCTGGCCCTGGTAAACACAGCCGTAACCCGCTGCCTCGATCTCCTGGCGCGGAAACTTGTGATCCGCGGCCTTCAATTCCTGCAGGCAGGCGATGTCGGGCCGTTCGCGCTTCAACCACTCCAGCAATGCGGGCAAGCGGCTGCCGATACCATTGATGTTGAAGGTGGCGATCCGGAGTTTTTTCATGCGTCAGGGTCATTCACGTGGGCCTGAACTGCGTCTTGCAGCGCTCGCACATGAGCCTCGTCGGCCAGTGCCTTGAGCGCCAGCCAGTCGTCCCAGTCGAGGCTGCCATCGTCGCGCAGGGCCTCGGCGGTGCGCAGTAGTTCATGATGGTAGGCGTCTGGCGACTCGCTGCGGTAACTGACGTCATCGTACTGCGCGTACCACGCTTCCAGTTCGGGAATGCTGCGTTCGATACTCATGGCGCTGCCCTCGCTCAATCATTAAATATGAGAGCCCGTTCGTCATACGATGTTCATTCGGGGTGCATCGGCGGTAGAAAGTGGCCGGCCACTGCACAGCAGAACGGAGCATGAATCGGCAAAAAAACCCGTGCTTCAAGCACGGGCCGCTCAGTGAGCAACACCCGCTCTGGATCAGTTATCCAGTTCGTCCTTGACGATCTTGCCGTCGCGCGGATCGACCTTGAACTCGTAGTGCTTGCCATCCGCTTTGATGCCCTCACCTTCCCAATGGCCGTCATCGGCTTCGATCTTGGTGATTTGCGTGTAGCCAGCACCCCTCAGCGTCGCTTGCGCCTGGTCTTTGCTCACCTTCCAGTCAGCACCAGGCTGGTCCGCCCATGCCGCCGTACTGCCCAGCGCGGCCGCCAGTGCCAGGCCAGTGAACAATCGAGTCATCATCTTCATCGCCACCATCCTTTTTCATGAAAGTTAGCGGTACGACTGGCGACCGCACTGCAGCGTTCAGTTTTATTACCGGGGCATGGATGCGTTGTCATCAACCAGCACCGCTGGTGAATCGCGTTGGAACTTCATGGTGGGGCGATGGCCTCCTTCTAAGGCCTATCGAAAACGGAGAATCACGATGAACAACAAACTCAACGGCAAGCGCGTAGCATTCCTGGTGACTGACGGTTTTGAACAGGTCGAGTTGACCGGCCCGCGTGAAGCCTTGGAAAAAAGCGGCGCTGTGGTCGATGTCCTCAGTGAAAAAGAAGGCACGGTACGCGGCTGGAACCATGACAAACCGGCTGATGAGTTTACGGTGGATGCGACATTCGACAGCGCGCAGGTGGATCTGTACGACGCCATTGTGTTGCCGGGCGGGGTGCAGAACTCCGATACCATTCGCCTGATCAAGGGCGCGCAAGCGCTGGTGAAAAGCCACGCTGCGGCAAACAAGCCACTGGCAGTGATCTGCCACGGGGCCTGGCTGCTGATATCGGCGGGCCTGGTGAAGGGCAAGCGGATGACCAGCTACCAGACCTTGGAGGACGATATCCGCAATGCCGGGGGTGAGTGGGTGGATGAGAAGGTGGTGGTAGACGGCCACCTGATCAGTAGCCGCAAGCCGGACGATATCCCGGCCTTCAACGATCAGTTGATCAAAGCACTGAGCGAATGAACCGCGTCAGCCAACGCAGGCCGAGGTCGCGTTGATGCTGTGAGCTTTGCGCACCCGATCATGCAGCGGGTGCTCAAAGCTCCAACCGGCCTGCCAGCAAGGCACTCAACACCCCCGCAAGGTCATCCCCCTGTTCATCCAGCAGCCGCAGCGGTATGCCTTGCAAGACCGATTCTGAAGCGGGAAGCCCCGCACCGACCAATGCCAGCGGGCACGCGATGTCCATCTGCAAGGCGCGCAGCTGGCGGGCCAGTGTTGCGCTCACCGGGCCCTTTAGGGCAATCACCAGCGCCGCAGGCTGCACGGCGGCGCAGACCAGCGCCAGCTCTTCCAGTGGCTGATCACAGCCAAGCACATCAATGCGCTGTTGCTCACTGCTCAGCAACAGACCGGTGCACAGCAACTGCGCTTCAGCATGCCCTTCAGTGCCCGCCATTATCACGCGCGGCGCATTGGCCTGGTTCATCTGCAGGCGCATCAGTAAGCGCGCACGCAAGAAATTATCGAAGAACACCCATTGGCTGCGTTGGCCAAAGGCTCGCCCGGCGGCCAGTTGCTGCCAGACCGGCATCAGCACTTCGCGCAGCACCGTAGCCTTGGGCAACAACGTGAACAACTGGCCGTGCAGCGCATCCAGCGTTTGGGCATCGAACGCCTGGGTAGCACGCAGCAGCGCAGCCCGCCAATCGGCGAAGGCCGAATCCGACTGCACGGCGGCTTTGGGCTGGGCGGCGAGGCGCTCACCGACCTTGCTGATCGGCAGCCCGTGGTTGGTCCAGTGCAGAATGTCGCGAATACGCTGCACGTCCTCCGTCGTGTACAGCCGGTGACCACCGTCGGTGCGCTGCGGGCGGAGCAAGCCATGGCGCCGCTCCCAGGCGCGCAGGGTCACCGGGTTGATGCCCGTCAGGGTGACCACATCGCGCATGGGCAGCAGGTCAGCTTGAGTATTGTCAGTCATTGCACGGGTCGTCCGGGAAGTGCCCCATTCTAAACCGATACACACCTTCTGCGCAGTGCCGAACTGGGTCATCATGCAGCAAACTGCGCGCGAAGCCCTGCACAGGGCTACGCTGCGCTTACTGAACATGACATTTGCGTAGGTAGCGCTACATGATCACTGCAAAACTCCTGCAACTGATGGTCGAGCAATCCAACGACGGCATCGTCGTAGCCGAGCAGGAAGGCGAAGACAGCATCCTCATCTATGCCAACACAGCCTTCGAGCAGCTGACGGGCTACCAGGCCAGGGACATCCTGTACCAGGACTGCCGCTTTTTGCAGGGCGCCGACCATGACCAGGAAGCGGTAGACCGCATCCGCGAGGCGATTCGCAAGGGCGAGCCCTGCCGGGAAGTCCTGCGCAACTACCGCAAGGATGGCAGCCCGTTCTGGAACGAATTGTCCATCAGCCCAGTATTCAACTGGGCGGATCAACTGACCTACTATATCGGTATCCAACACGATGTTTCCCGGCAGGTAGAGGCCGAGGCGCGGATCAAGGCCCTGGAAGCCGAGGTTGCTGAACTGCGGCGGCAGTTGGCGCAACGCGAAAGCTGAAAATAGCTATACAAAAACTTTGACTTGTACAATTTTTGTCGTAGGCTTCGAGTATACCTGTACAACAATCTGGTGTTGTACAGGATTATCCGGAGCCGAGCATGTCCGCTTACCTGCAGCAGTTCGCTGAACGCTTTGCCCACCTTGACGTGAACAGCCTTGGTTCACTGAACACCCTGTACAGCGAAGATGTTGTCTTCCGCGACCCCCTGCATCAGATTCACGGGCTGGATGCCCTGCAGGCCTATTTCGCCCAGTTGTACGCCAATGCCCGCGATATCCGCTATGCCTTTGCCGCGGCGGACGAGGTTCTACCCGGCCAGGGATACCTGCGCTGGACCCTTGAGTTTCGTCACCCACGGCTGGCACGGGGCGCACCGATAACGGTGCAAGGCTGCAGTTATCTACAGTGGCGCGACCGCGTCCATTTTCACCAGGATTTCTTCGACGCCGGCGCGCTGTTGTATGAGCACGTTCCACTGGTGGGCGGGGCCATTCGCTGGCTCAAAGGCAGGCTGGCATGAGCCGCTGCTGGTTGACAGGTGCTAGCAGCGGGCTTGGCGCAGCCCTTGCGCAAACGCTGCTGGAACAAGGCCACCAAGTCGCGTTGGGCGGTCGTCGCAGCCAGGCACTGCTGCCGTTGGCCGAACGTTACCCGGGGCAGGTACTGTTGGCCGAAGGCGACATTGCCGATCCTGCACAAGTGGCACAGATCGCCGCCCGCATCGAGCAAGCCTGGGGGGGGCTGGACATGGCGGTGTTCAATGCAGGCACTTGTGAATACCTGGAGCCCGGCCACTTCGACCCAGCGCTTGTCGAGCGCGTGGTGCGCACCAACCTGATGGGCGTGAGCAACTGCCTAGCCGCCGCCCTGCCCTTGCTGCGGGCAGGCAAGCGCCCGCACCTGGTGGTGGTCGGCAGTTCGGTAACCTGGCTGGCATTGCCCCGTGCCGGGGCCTACGGGGCGTCCAAGGCCGCCGTGCGGTACTTGGTGGAGTCGCAGCGGATCGATCTGGCACGCGAGGGTATCGACGTGACGTTGGTCAGCCCGGGCTTTATCGACACGCCGTTGACCCGTCGCAACGACTTCCCCATGCCGCAAATGTGGTCTGCCGAGCGCGCGGCACAACATATTGCCAAGCGCTTGCCCCGGCGCCCCCTCGAAATCAACTTCCCGGGCCTTTTCACCTGGGGCTTGCGCGTGCTCGGGGCCCTGCCCCCGCGTCTGCGCCTGGCCCTGGGCCTGCGCCTGGCCCGCCACGAACAGGACTGACCCATGCGCATCGCCATTATTGGAAGCGGCATTGCCGGCCTCACCTGTGCCTACCTGCTCTCCCGTCGCCACGCGGTCACGGTGTTCGAAGCCGCCAGCTGGGTCGGCGGCCACACCCACACCGTGGACGTGGACTGGGCAGGCGAGCGCTATGCCATCGATACTGGCTTCATCGTGTTCAACGACTGGACCTACCCGAACTTCATTCGTTTGCTGGGCCAACTGAATGTGGGCTCACAACCCACGCAGATGAGCTTCTCCGTAAACGACCCACTCAGCGGCCTGGAATACAACGGTCACAGCCTGAACACCCTGTTCGCCCAACGCAGCAATCTGCTGTCACCGGGTTTCTGGGGAATGCTGCGCGAAATCCTGCGCTTCAACCGGCAAGCCATCGCTGATCTGGATGCAGGGCGCATAGCCGATCACACCACACTGGGCAGCTATCTTCAGGCACAAGGCTACGGGCAACGTTTTGTCGATCACTACGTGGTGCCCATGGGCTCGGCGATCTGGTCGATGTCCCGGGCCGACATGCTGGCTTTTCCGTTGCAGTTCTTCGTGCGCTTTTGCCGCAACCATGGCCTGCTGTCGGTCAATCAGCGGCCGCAATGGCGGGTAGTAAAAGGTGGTTCGCGCAGCTATATCGGCCCGCTGAGCCGGCGGTTCGCCGAACAGGTGCGGCTCGACTGCAAGGTTCACCGCGTCGACCGAGATCAGGATGGGGTGACCCTGCACAGCGCTGCCGGCACCGAGCGCTTCGACAAGGTGGTGTTCGCCTGTCACAGTGACCAGGCGCTTGCCCTGCTGCAAGCACCGAGCACACAGGAGCAGGCAGTACTGGGTGCCATCGGCTACGCCGACAATGATGTGGTGCTGCACACCGACACCCGCCTGCTGCCCCGCCGGCGCAAAGCCTGGGCCAGTTGGAACTACCGCCTGGCCGGCGACGGTCAGGCACCGGCCGCGCTGACCTACAACATGAATATCCTGCAAGGCCTGCAGGCGCCGGTAACGTTCTGCGTGAGCCTGAACCAGACCGCCCTGATCGACCCCACCCAGATCATCGCCCGCTTCAGCTACGCCCATCCGCAATACAGCCTGGCGGCGCTGGCGGCACAGGCGCGGCATGCGCAGCTGCAAGGCGGTCTGCACAGCTATTTCTGCGGGGCCTACTGGGGCAATGGCTTTCACGAAGACGGCGTCAACAGCGCGCTGCAGGTGGCCAGCCACTTCGGGGAACAGCTATGAACAGCGGTCTGTGCCTGGGCTGGCTCAGCCACCGGCGCCTGAGCCCGCGGCCGCACGCATTCCGCTACCGGGTCGGCATGTTCTACCTGGACCTGGACGAGCAAGCCTGGCTGATGACCCTGTCGCGCTGGTTACGGCGCTCGCGCCTGGCGCCGCTGAGCTTCCGAGAAACCGATTACCTGCCGGCCTTTACCGGCCAAGGGCAATCGCTGGCCGGTGCCGCGCGGCGGTTGGTGGGCCGGGCCACGGGCCAGGTGCCCGAAGGGCCGGTACGTCTGCTGACCCAGCTGCGTTGCTGGGGACTGGCCTTCAACCCGGTGAGCTTCTACTTTTGCCACGACCGCGATGGGCACCTGGCGGCAATCCTGCTGGAAGTACGCAACACCCCTTGGCAAGAGCGCTTCCACTATGTGCTGCCCGTACAGGGCGGGCGGGCCCAGCCGTTCGCGGTGAACAAGGCCTTTCACGTGTCGCCGTTCATGCCGCTGGACATGGACTACCGCTTGCGCTTCCACCTCGACGAGAGCCGGGTACGCATCCACATGGAAAACTGGCAAAGCGGTCTCAAGGTCTTCGAAGCCGACCTGGCATTACGGCGCCAACCCTTGGACCGCCCCGCCTTGCACCGCTACATCCTGGCCTTCCCCTGGATGAGCCTGCGCACCCTGACGGGTATCTACTGGCAAGCCCTGCGCCTTTTCTGCAAGCGCACGCCTATTCACGACCACACCGCCAGCCAGGCTGACCTGGCCCTTGGCCAACCTTGCGAGGACTCCGATCATGTCCAATCCCACCCTGAGCGTTAGCAAGTCAGCAGGCATCGCCCCTTGGTTGGGCGCGCTGGCGCGCAACGCTGTACTGGCACAACTGGGCAAGCTGCGCCATGGCCACCTTCGTGTGCTGTGCCATGGGCAACAATGGGCCTTCGGTGATGCCGCCAGTGCCCTGCAGGCGGAGGTGGAAATTCTCGATGATGCTGCCTGGAACCTGCTGGCGAGCAATGGTTCGATCGGTGCCGGTGAGGGCTATATCCATGGTTACTGGCGCAGCCCCGACCTGGCCCTGGTCACCCGTCTGTTTGTCGCCAACCTCGAGGTGCTCGACGCCCTCGAAGGGGGCCTGGCGCGGTTGGGCCGGCCCGCCCTGCGCCTGCTGCACCGGCTCAACCGTAACAGCAGGCGCGGTGCGCGACGCAACATACTGGCCCACTATGACTTGGGCAACGCATTGTTCGAACAACTGCTGGACCCGACCATGATGTACTCGGCTGCGCAGTTCGAGCACCCCGACCAACCCCTTGAACAAGCCCAGCTTCGCAAGCTGCAACGCATCTGCGAGAAGCTTGAACTGGGCCCGGAAGACCACCTGCTGGAAATCGGCACTGGCTGGGGCAGCCTTGCCATCCATGCCGCCAGCCATCATGGTTGCCGGGTCACTACCACGACCCTGTCACAGGCCCAGTACAGCCATACCCTGCAACGGGTCAAAGACTTGGGGCTGGAGCGGCAGATCACCGTGCTGCAGGAGGACTACCGCGACCTGCGCGGCACATTCGATAAACTGGTGTCGATCGAGATGATCGAGGCTGTAGGCCACCGCTACCTACCCACGTACTTCCGTCAGTGTGGGGCGCTGCTCAAGCCCGATGGCCTGATGCTGATCCAGGCGATCACCATTCGCGATCAGCGCTATGCCCAGGCACGGCGCTCGGTGGACTTCATCCAGCGCTATATTTTCCCCGGCGGCGCCCTGCCCTCGCTCAGCGTGCTAGTCGATACGGCCAGCCGCCAGACAGCGCTGAACCTGGTTCACCTGGAGGATTTCGGTGTCGACTACGCCCTGACGCTGCGGCACTGGCACGACAACCTGAAGCAGTCGCGCGCCTCGCTCGCGGCGTTGGGTTATGACGAGACGTTCCAGCGCCTGTGGGAGTTTTATCTGTGCTACTGCCAGGGCGGTTTCGAGGAGCGTGCCATTGGCGTGGCGCAGCTGCTGTGGGCGGCGCCGAACGCGCGTCGCGCGCCGCTGCCTGTACCGGCGTGATGGTTACCCGCGGCCAGGTTGCCAATGGGCTGTGGCTGCAATTGGGCTGGTGGTTGTGCGTATGGGGTGCCAGCACACCTTGGGTGCTGATGCTGGTGCCTTTGGGGCTGGCGCTGCACCTATGGACATGCACACAACCGCGGGCAGAAGCTTGGGCGCTGTTACGCGTGACCATGGCTGGGTGCCTGCTGGACAGCCTGCTAGGCGGCCTTGGTGTATTTGATTTTCATGCCTGGCCGTTACCCTTGTGGCTGGCATCGATGTGGTTGGTGCTGGCCAGCGGTTTGCGCCATAGCCTGGCTTGGGCTGGTCGGCCGTTTTTGCGCGGCGCCGTGGTCGGCGCGGTTGCCGGCCCCCTGGCGTATCTGGGCGGCGCCAGGCTGGCCGATGTCGCGCTGCCCCTGGGGCCTTTGGCAACCACCCTGGTTCTAGTGCCGATCTGGGCCTTGGCCCTGCCCTTGCTGGTGCGCCTGGCTGCGTGGCGCTGAGCGGCGACAGCGCTCGGAACAATAATGCACCTCGTCCCAGCAACGCGCCCAGCGCTTGCGCCAGGTGAATGGCCGGCCACACACCACGCACACCTTGCTTGGCAGGTTTTGCTTCTTCACAGCGGCCTGCCTGCATCCAGCTCGGCGAGCAACTGCTCGCCACGTTGCCACACACCATCACGGCGCGCGGCAGCCATGCGGTCGAGGTTGCGGTACACCATTGCCAGGCGCGGGTTGGCTGACAGGCGTTGACGGTGGCGGATAAGAAAATGCCAGTACAACGCATTGAACGGGCAGGCATCGGCTTCCACCACCTTGTCTACCCGATAGCTGCAGGCCTTGCAGTGGTCGGACATCCGCTGGATGTAGCGCCCACTGGCGCAATACGGTTTGGAGCCCAGGTAGCCACCGTCGGCATGCATCACCATGCCAAGCGTGTTGGGCAGTTCGACCCAGTCGAATGCGTCGATGTAAACCGCCAGGTACCATTCACAGATGGCGGCAGGCGCGATGCCTGCCAACAGCGCAAAGTTGCCGGTCACCATCAGCCGCTGCACGTGGTGCGCGTACCCAAGCCGCAGCGTTTGCCCTATCGCTTGCGCCATGCAGCGCATGCGGGTGTTGCCGGTCCAGTAGAACTCGGGCAAGGCGCGGGCGTTGCCGAAATGGTTCAGTGCGGCGTAGTCCGGCATGCGCAGCCAATACACGCCGCGCACATACTCACGCCAACCGATCAGTTGGCGGATGAAACCTTCGGCCGCGTTGAGCGGCACCCTGCCGTCGCGCCAGGCCCGTTGCACGTCTTCGCACAACTGCCGCACATCGAGCAAGCCTATGTTCAGGGCCGCGCTGATGCGTGAATGGAAAAGATAAGGTTCACCTTCGGCCATGGCGTCCTGATAGTCACCGAATGCGGCCAGACCGAAGTCGAGAAAATGCTGCCACAGCTCACCCGCCTGCTGCTGGGTGACGGGGTACTCGAACCCGTCTATCTCGCCATAATGGTCGCCGAAGCGCTGGCGTACCAGCGCCATGACCGCCAGGGTAATGGCATCGGGCGTGAAGCGCGCCGCGAACGGAGCGCCCAGGTTGCGAGGCAGTGGCTTGCGGTTTTCGCTGTCGAAGTTCCAAGCCCCCCCGGCAGGGCTGCCATCGGGCTCCAGCAACAGGCCGCACCGCTTGCGCATACCGCGATAGAAATGCTCCATGCGCAACTGCCGGCGACCCTCGGCCCAGCGCGCGAAGGCCTCACGCGAGCACAGGAAGCGGGTGTCGCGGTGCCACGTCAAGGGCAGCCCGGAATCGCGCAACGCGTGCTCGAGCCGCCACTCGCCACATTCGGTCAGGTCGATCTGTGCCGCGCCAAGCTGTTGTTGCCAGCGTCGCAATTCGCCAACGATGCTGCCGCTGTTTTCGCTGTCATCAATCGGCACGTAGTGCACTTGCCAGCCGCGCTCGCGCAGCGCCTGGGCAAAATGGCGCATGGCGCTGAAGATGAGCACGATCTTTTGCGGATGGTGGGGCACATAGCGCGCTTCGCCCTCCACCTCTGCCATCAGGATAGCGTCCTGAGCAGGGTCCAGTGCCCTAAGGCTTGGCAGCTCCAGCGATAATTGGTCGCCCAGGACCAGGCCCAGGCGCATGGGGCGGCCTACCACTGGCTGGCCAAGGTAATCGGCACGCGCAATGGCGCGATGGGGCCGTCACGTTGCCCGCACATTTCATCATGCACCAACTGCTGCACCAGCACGCATGGCACCTCTGCCATGTCGGCCAGCAAATCGCGCAGTTCGGTGGTGGAGCGCACCCGCACAGGCTGCCCTTGCGCATCGCTCAAGGTAACCGGGCCGGTTGCGGTAATGGCACGCAGAACGTAGAAGCCACCTTCCAGCGACAGCACTTCAAGCTCTTCGATCTCGCCCGCATCCACGTGCTGGGCCAATGCATTCAGGTTCATGGCGTAGCCTCCGGCAGACGGCGGAAGAACAGCGTGATCTGGCCGATCTCCACACCTAGTTTGCTCATGCTCGAGCGGTTGATCAGCGTGTCGTCATCCATCAGGTACATCCAGTCGTCCAGGTCCACCTCCCAGTGCTTGCCGTCCACCGGCAAGTCCAGCCGGTAGCGCCAGCGCAGCGCATTGCCCGCCACTTCGCCGCGGGCCTCGCCGATCACGTCGCCGGCCGTGCCCCGCCAGCGCCCAGGCCCATCCGGCACCAAGGTCCAAGTGCGCTGTTGGCGCGTACCGTCGCTGTACACGAAGTGCTCGTCGAGAATCAGCCGCTCACCTTCCCGGCGGCTGTCGATGCGCACATGAAACCGCTTGACCACCTCGCCGGAACGCTTCTGGAACATGCCCCAGGCCTGAACCGGTCGGGAGAAGAACGCAGCCAGGTCGAACTTGGGTTGCTCACCGGCATAATGCTCGACCCCCACGTTGCCGCAACTGCCCAACAGCAGGCAGCCAACCAGTAACAGCGCTTTGCCAACGTTCATGTCACGGCTCTCCATCGGTGCCGGCCAGCCCAAGCAAGCGCTGCCGTAATTGTGGGTCCCTGGCATTCGGGCCAAGCCAGATGGCGAAGAATGCCCGTGCGAAGACAGGGTCGGTGATTGCGCGGCTGAGTTTGCCGTCAACGTAAAACCGGCAGCCTTGGCCCGGCAGGTAAACACCCGTGATGCGCATGCCGGGGTGCACGTCGACGAATGCCTGTTGCAATAGCCCGGTCAATTGCGCGCTGCGTTGTGCCGTCATGCTGCCCCCGTCGAGCCTGCGCATTTCTGCAAGGCTGGCTTCGACCAAGGTGTCTCTGGACAGCGAGCGGTGGTATCGCAGCTCCAGCGCGAACGGCTCATCCCAGCGCTGCACGGGGCCAGCTGCCCACAGCCGCGCACTGTACAAACGCAGGCCCCACCAGCTGAAATCGCCTTCACCCAGCCGTTGTGCGGCCGGCACATCCACGCGCCAGTCCGCCACAGCCGCCGTGGCCAGGGCGGTCAGCAACAGACACAGGGATGCGAATCGGGCTGGGACTGCCATGCTGGCCTCGGCTGCCGTGACTAATATTGTACAAACATAGCAGCTTGTACAGGTTTGTCACCCAGAACGTACAGTTTTTTGCATCACTTCAAAGGCAGCCGCAGGGTTGCCGCCAAGCCCCCGCTCGGTCGGTTCTCAAGGTGAACATGACCGCCCAGGCGGTCAATGATGGTGGCGACAATGGACAGCCCCAGCCCGGCACCGTTGGGGCTGTTACGGCTGTAGAAGCGCTCGAATACGCGCGCGATGTCGGCCGGTTCGATACCTGGGCCATCGTCCTCCACGATCAGCTCGAAACGGTTTTCCAGGCGCCTGAGCAGTACGCTGATGCGCCCTCCCGGGGGCGAGTGCTCGACGGCGTTGGAAACCAGGTTCTGGAACGCGATGGTCAACGCACCGGCGTCGATGCCTAGGTGGTGATCACCCTCACCGATATCCAGCGATGGCTCCAGGCCGCGGTCGAGTATCCAGGGGGTCAGCTCGGCCATCGTGTCGGTGACCACTTCACCCAGGTCGACCTTGACCGCGGCGTGCTGGCCCAGGCGCGGTTCGACACGGGCCAGGGTCAGCAACTGGTTGACCACCCGGGTCAGCCGGTCCACACCGCCAATCAGAAAGCCCAGCGCCTTGTGCCGTTCGGCCTCGCTCGCGGCCTCGAGTGCGTTCTGGGCATGCAGGCGCAATACCGCCAGCGGCGTGCGCATTTCATGGGCGGCGTCGGCAATGAAGCGGTGCTCGCGCCGCAACATGTCTTCGATCTGCGCCAGCAGGCGGTTGATGGCCGCTTGCATGGGTTCCAGCTCCGAGGGCAATGGCGCCAGGCGCAAGGGTTCGAGTGAATCGGCGTGGCGCGCGCGAATGACCGTGGCCATGTTCTGCAAGGGGCGCAGCCCCCAGCCGATCGCTACCCATACCAGCAACACCAGGGCCAGGCTGCCGAGCAGGAAGGGGAACAAGGTATGGCGCACGATCCGGTCGATCAGGTCGTAGCGCACATCATCGCGTTCACCCACCCAGATGACCCAGTGCTTTTCGGGCACCGGTAACACGAAGCCGCGCCATTGTCGGTCACCACTGGAAAAGTCGTAGAACCCGGGTTCGGATGGCGGCAGCGACAGCTGCGGGGCACTGGGTGTATGCACCAGCAACACGCCCCCCTCACCCCATACCTGGAATGCCAGCTTGCTCTCGTAGGGGTGGCCAACCCGGTGGTGGCCGGCCTGGGCCAAGGCGTCGTTGAAAGCCTGGTACATGGCCTGGCGCGAGCCGCCCTGGACCGGCAGGCTCATGACCCCCTGTAGCAGGCGGGCATTCTGCGCCAGGTGGGCGTCGTACACTTCGTTGATTTCATGGCGACTGTCATGGTAGTTGTACAGCGTCAGCAGGCCTGTGCCCAGCAGCAACAGCAGCATGACCCGCCACAACGTCCTTCGCCGCAACGAGGTCATGCCTTGCCCTCGACCAGGTAGCCAATGCCCCGCACCGTGCGGATCAGGCCGTTGTAGAGCTTTTTGCGCAGGTGGTAGATGTGCACTTCCAGGGTATTGCTCTCAGGCTCTTCATCCCAGCCATACAGCAGCTGTGTCAGGCGTTCGCGGGTGAACACCTTGCCCGGCTGGGCCAGCAATTCATGCAGCAAGCGGTACTCCTTGGGGGTCAATATCACTTCCAGCCCTTTGTAATGCACCTGCTGGGTAGCGGGGTCGAGCATGACCCCCGCATGCTCGATCAATACCTTGGCACGCCCGGCGCTGCGCCTGAGCAAAGCCCGCAAGCGGGCCTTCAGCTCGTTGAGGTCGAACGGCTTGACCAGGTAGTCGTCAGCGCCGGCATCCAGCCCGGCGATGCGATCATCCAGAGCGTCCCGCGCGGTGAGGATCAGTACCGGCAAGCTATTGCCAGCGCCTCTCACGCGCCGCAGTACCTCGATGCCATCCAGGCGCGGCAAGCCCAGGTCCAGGATGGCCAGGTCGAATGTTTCATGCAGCAACGCGTGCATGCCATTCTGCCCGTCGCGCAACCAGTCGAGCGTATAACCCTCCTGGCGCAAGCCATCGCAGATCCCCTCCCCCAGTGCGGTATCGTCCTCAACCAGCAGTAGCCGCATGTTCAGTCCTGTTTGTCCTTGATTGCCTTGAGTAAAGCCGCGATATCCGCCCGCCGGCCTTGGTCCGCCAGTTCACGGCCCGGCCGCGGCGGCGCCTGCATAGCCTTGTGCAAGGCAGCAGTGGCTTCAGCGTAGCGCTTTTGCCGGTACAAGTGGTCGGCCCAGAAATAGTTGCTGTCGATGCCGTTGGGGTTGATCTTGAGGGCTTCGCGCAACAGCTGGTCCGCCTTGTCGCTGTCACCGAAGCCTATCGGCCAGCCCGGCACCTGATCGTAGAGCGTGCCAAGGCTGGTATAGGCCGAGCCCTGCAGCGCATCAGGGTCCAGCTTCATGGCCTGCTCCAGGCTCGCCTTGGCTGACTTGACCTTGCCCAGCGCACCGAGCCCGCCCACGGCGCCAGCCCAGCTGCTGTTGATGATGCCTTCCCAGATCAGCGGCTCGGGGGTGCCGGGGTGCTGCCTGACGAATGCCGCCGCATCACCGGACAACTGCTCGAAGGCATCGGCACGTTGGGCCTTGGGGGTCTGGTACTGGATTTGTGCCCAACGCTGTTGCAGCGCGCTGAGTTGCTGGTTGCCGGCTGGGTCCAGTGCCCAGGTGAACGGGGTGAACGCCAGCAGGCTGATGAAGGCCAGTCGCTTCATTTGCTCGACTCCTTGATATGGCCGCCAATGTAGCGGCGAATGACAGGCAATTGCTTGCGCAGGGCACGGTCGACCACCCCAGGCAACATGCCGTTGATGCGTACGAAGAGCTTTTCCGGCCACCCCAGATACAGCTCGCTGCGTTCCGACTGGACGGCCACGAGCACGGCGCGGGCGACATCAGCCGGGTCGTCCATGCCAACCTTCAGCGCCTGGTTGAGCGCGGTCGCGGCGCTGCTGTTCATGGTGGTGCGGGTGGCCCGCGGGGCGGCATACAGCACATTCACCGTGGTATCGGCCAACTCACGGCGCAACGCCTCGGAGAAACCGCGCAGGGCGAACTTGCTGGCACAGTAGGTGGCGTAGCCGGGGTAGCCGATCGAGCCGTAAGTGGAACCGACATTCACCACCAGCGCCTTGGGTTGCTCGCGCAGCAGGGGCAGGCAGGCACGGGTCAGCTGCAGGGGCGCCTTGATGTTGATGTCGAGCAATTCATCCAGCGCGTACTCGTCCAACTGGTCCAGCAAGGCAAAACGGTTTACACCGGCGGCATTGATCAGCACATTGACCCCGCCCATTTCACGGGCGCGGCTGACCACCTGTTCACGCCCGGTCGGCGTACGCAGGTCGGCCGTTTGCCAACGCAGGCGCTCAGGGTAGCGGTTCATCAGACCCGCCAGCTTGCCCATGTGCCGGCTTACCGCCAGGACCCGGGCACCGGCTGCACACAATTGCTCGGCCAGTTCCAGGCCGATGCCGCCACTGGCCCCGGTCAGCACCACCACCGACTCATGCAAGCGCATGCTGCACCTCGGCATGCTCAGTGCGTGGCAAACCTTCGAACATGGCGGTATACAGCTGGTACACCACCTTGGCGGCGTGCAGCACCGCCTGCTGGTCGGCCACGTCGTCCAGCCGGTCCATCAGGCTTTTGTAGGTGACCATGTGGTCCTGGTCCAGCGCGCCGTGGGAACTGAGGTAGCTGAAGGCCTGGTTGGGCAACCCGAGGGTGCTCTGGATCGCCCCGGCAGCATGGGTGGCCAGGGCGATGCTGGTGCCCTCCAGCACGTTGACCATGCCGAACAACCCCACCGGGTTGCCCCGTGCGATAAGGTCGTACAGATAGGCAACCATCAACTCGATAGGCAAGGCAGGCCGGCCGTCGCGTACCGCCTCCCAGTCCCCGCCACAGGCCTTGATATCGTTGAGGATCCACTGCTCGTGGCCGTACTCCTCCTGGATGTACTCGCACACCGCGCCGCGCAACCACTCCAGCCGCGCCGGCAGCCGCGCGCCGCACGCCATCATCAGCGGTACGGTATGGCGAACGTGGTAATAGGCCTGGGTGAGGAAGGCGATGTAGCTGGCCCGGCTGACCTGGCCGGCCAGCGCCTCGCGAATGACCGGCACCGCGAACAAAGCCTGACGTTCGTGGCTGGTTTGCAGCTGCAGGGTGTCGAAAAATGACATGGTAGACCTCATGACGGAATGTCGGACAACAAGGATTGATAACGCTGCAGGATCGCCTCACGGCGTGGGCGGCCATTGGCGGTCAGGGTGTGCTCGGCGACCGAGAATGGCGCTGGCAAACGCCGCCAGGCATGCACCCTGGCGTAGTCGGGCAAACTGGCATTACTGTGCTGCACGGCCTGCTCGATAGCCGCGTCCGTGGTGCCCGGGGCGAGCGGCCAGAGCAAGGCCACGTTGCGCGGCATGCCCTCGCCATGAACGAACGCCTGGGCGATCACCCCGCTCTGGGTCAGCTCGGCTTCTACCCATTCAGGGTTGACGTTGCGCCCGAAGCTGGTGATGAACTGGTGTTTCTTGCGCCCGTTCAGGTGCAGGTAGCCTTCATCATCGAAAAAGCCCAGGTCGCCGGTGGCCCACCACGCGGTTTGGCTGGGCGTGTCGCCCAGATAGCCAAGCAGCAGGGTCCCGGCAACCAGCACCTCACCGTCTTCGGCGATACGCACCTGCACATGCGGCAATGGCCGGCCGACACTGCCCGGGCGCACCGCACCGGGGCGGTTCAGCGCCACCACAGAGGCACATTCCGACAGCCCGTAGCCCTCGAATACCGGCAAGCCTACGGCCTCGGCCCGCGCCAGCAGGCTGGGCGCCACACGGGCGCCACCCACCGCAACGAAACGCAGCATGCCAACCCCCATCAGCCCGCGCTCGATTGCAGTGACCAGCCCCAGCAGCAGTTGAGGAACCAGAATCAGGCTTTGTGCGCCGCTCAAGGCGATGGCCCCGAGCAGCCGCTTGAAATCGACCTGGCTTGCCCCCCCCATGCCCAACTGGGCCTGTGGGTACAGCATGACACTGGCCCCTGCCAGCAAGGCGGCGTAAACGCCCAGGTTCTCCAGCAACACGCCCAGCGGAAGCACAGCGAGGTAGCGCCGAGGCTGCGTAGGCCGGCTGGCCTGTTCCAGTTCGTGTGCGACCCGCAACATGGCCTGCGCGCTCAGGCACACGCCTTTGGGGTTGCCGGTACTGCCAGAGGTGTAGGTGACCTTGGCGGTGCCTTCAGGCAGGGCCACCGCAGGCAGCGCTGGCCGCGACCAGAAGCCGTGCTGGTCGACGAAACCCAGCCGCCCGAGCAAGCTCTCCCAGGCGGGCGGGCCGAGCACCAGGCTGGCGCCGCTCTGTTGCAGGCAATGCTCCAACTGGGTTGGGCTGAAGAAGGTGGGCACCGTCACGCAGGCGCGCCCCGAGACCAGCGCGGCCAGGTCCCACAACAGCAGTTCGGGACCGTTATCCAGCCCCAGCACCAGCACACCGGCCTGACGCTGGCGCAGGGCCTCGGCACGCTGTAGCACCTCGGCAAGCAACTGCTTGTAGGTGTAGCGTGCACTGGCCCCTTCCAGCGCGGGCGCATCACCATGGGCCAGCAATGCCTGCCAGAAACGTTCAAGTTCAAGCGGCATGGCCGGTCTCCTCGTCCAGCACCGGAAAGCCCAGGCGGCGAAACACACCAGCGCTACGCAGCAAGTCGAAGCCTTGGCCGATTTCGCCCGCGTACACCTGCGGATGCTGGGCGTAATAGCTGCCCCATTGCGCAACGGGCTCGTCCAGGCGTGCCGGGTCGGCCTGCGCCAGCACTGTAGGTGCCAGGCCCAGGCGCTGGAAACTGTTGATCAAGGTGGAGGCACCGGTGAACGCCACCCACTTCAGCCCGCGGGTGGCAAGCAGCCAGGTCACGGCGGTAATCATGATGCGTGCGCTGCCGGCGCTCAGCGACGCCAGGTTGCCGACCTCGACCATGCACTCGCGCGCAACGGGCAGGCTGGTCAGTCGCGAAATCGCCGTTTCCAGGGGGACGTCCAGGTAATGCTCGAGAAACAACGGCCCACTGCTGGCCGGGCGCAGACCCGCCGCCGCAATCAAGTGCCCATGGCTATCCCGCAATGCCAACAATTCGGGCAAGTAGTGGTGCACATCAGCGTGGTGAACTTCAGCGAAACAGCGATGAATGAAGTGCTCGAGTTCTTCCCGGTCAGGGTCGCCCGGCAGGTGCAGGGACAAACAGCCGTGATGCGCTGCATGGGTGCCTATCGGCAGTGGGAGCAGGCTGCTCCACAGGGTATGGGTCATGGGACTCCCCCCTAATGAATGGGTTGAGCGAAGTATCAGTGACGAATCTGAAGGGAATCTGAAGCTGGCTGAACAAACGCCGGGAAACCGAAGGGGCGATAGCCAAGCCGTTGCTTTTATCTATCGCCTGGCCCAAGCTCAGCCCTTCTTGCCGCCATGGACCCCACGATGCCCAGACGCAACCGCTACCTGATCGCCGTGCTGCTGTTGATCCTGGTATCGGCGCTGTTCGGGTACCTGTGGCGCGATACCCCGCCAGCCCAGCCGGCCTTGCCGGCGCATAGCTATGCCAAGGCCCTGCGCCAGGCGCACGACGGTCGGCCCGGCGCTGCCAGGGTGCTTTACCAGCAGTTGCAACGCACCGACTTGCCCGCCATCCGGCGCGCAGCCCTGTACGCCGAGCTGCCCAACTACCCTTCGCCACTGGCCTTGAAAATCGCCCGGCAAGACCTGGAACACGCCGAGCCACTGGTGCGCCGTGCCGCCATCGCAGGTATCCGCCGGCTGCTGCCTGCCGCGCAGCGCAGCCTGGTGCTTGGCCCGCTGCTGGACGATGACGACCAAAGCGTGCGCTTCGCTGCCGTGGACGCCTTGCTTGGCCTTTCCCCGGATGACATAGGCCTGTATTTCGGCCCGCTGCAGGCGGCCCTGGAGCAATACCAGCAAGCGCTGGCGCAACAACCCGAGGAAGCAGACGCGCAAGTGCACCTGGCGCGCTTGTACATGCACGAAAATGACTACACCCAAGCTGCGGTAGCCCTGCAACGTGCATTGACCGTCGCCCCAGGCAACCTCGACGCGCTAGCCACCCAGGTGCGCCTGCTGGAACGTCAAGGCCAGCACGATGCCTCACGCCAGGTGCTCGGCAAGGCATTGGCCCTCAGCCCGGACTCGGCCTTCCTGCAATACCAGCTGGGGCGCTGGCTGATCCGCCACCAGCAACGTGAGTACGCCTTGCTGGCACTGTCCCGCGCGGTTGAACTGGACCCGGACAACGTCGATTACCGCTATACCCTGGCGGTGACCCTGCATGCGCTGGAGCAAGTTGATGCGGCGCAGAAGCAGCTGGAAACCGTGCTCAGCCAGCAACCGGCCAACCGTCGCGCGCGGGTGTTGCTGATCCAGTACTGGAAAGAATCCGGCCAACTTCAGAACGTGCAGGTGCTGCTGGCCGAGCTGGAGCAGCAAAACCCGGATGACCCCGCCCTGCAGCAAGGCCTCTAGGCCTGCCTGAAACCTGTTGAACCCTGAGCCTGTGCCCAGGGTCCAGTGGTTATCAGGCCACTCTGCAGGAGAATTGCCTTGGCCAGTTCGTTGGCGCTGGATGAACGTGCGTTGATCCTCGCCCCACCGCCGTTGGCGGCGCAAACCTCACACCTGCTGTCGGCGGCCGGCATCGATTGCCTGTGTGCCACCGACCTGGGGCACCTGCATGCGCGCCTGGCAGAAGGCGCCGGCCTGGCGATCATCGCCGAGCAGGTGTTCAACGCAGGCCCTAGTGCCCTGCTGCAGGCCTTTATCGACCAGCAACCGCACTGGTCGGATCTGCCCATCGTGCTGGTGACCCAGGGTGCATGGTCGGCCAGCCGCGTGCACAATCACCCGGTCGGCAACCTTACCCTGCTGGTGCCCCCTTTCGGCGACGACCAACTGCTGCACATGACCCAGTCCGCGCTGCGCCACAGGCGTCGGCAATACCTGACCCGCGACCAGCTTAAAAACCTGCAGCAGCGGCTGGATAACGGGCTCGCCCAGCCTGATGAGCCGACGGAGCGCTACGCCCAGGCCCGCTTCCAGGCGCGCAAGATGGAAGCTATCGGCCAACTCGCTGGCGGCGTGGCCCACGATTTCAACAACCTGCTCACCAGTATTGGCGGCAGTCTCGAGCTGATCGACCGGCGCCTCAAGCAAGGCCGCGCCGACGGCCTGGACAGTGTGTTGCGCCTGGGCCGCGAAGCGGTGTCACGCGCCGCCCGCCTGACCCACCGTCTACTGGCCTTCTCATGCAGGCAGTCGTTGCACAGCCGATGCGTCAACCTGCACACCCTGTTGCAGACCAAGCAGCTGAAGGCTCAACTCAAGCCTGGGATAAAGCTGCAGGTGAGCATCGCCAAAGGCCTGTGGAACGCGGAAGCTGACGACCGGCAATTGCGCGAGGCCCTCGACAATCTGATCCTCAATGCCTGTGAAGCCATGCCCAGCGGTGGCCTGCTGCGGATCGAGGCAACCAACCAGCATGTCTACAGCAGCCCCATGGCCGACGGCCCCCTGACCGCCGGCGATTACCTGCGCCTGAGCGTGATCGATAACGGCCAGGGCATGGCGCCAAGCACACTGGAGCACGCATTCGAACCCTTCTTCAGCACCAAAGCGACCAGCCAAGGCATCGGCCTGGGCTTGTCGATGGTGTACGGGTTCAGCAAGCAATCCCATGGCCATGTCACCCTGCACAGCCAAATTGGCAAGGGCACGCGGGTAGACCTGTACCTGCCGCGTCACATCGACCAGGCACCCTCGCCCGCCCAACCGTTGGTACCTGCGCAAGCCACACACGGCCACCGGGTGCTGTTGGTCGAGGACGACCTGCATGTTCGCGAACTGCTGTGCCAGGCCCTGCGTGACAATGGCTTCACGTGCCTGAGTGCGGCCAACGCCGAGGAGGGGCTTGAGGTGCTACGCGCCTCGCAACCCATCGACCTGCTGATCAGCGACGTAGGTTTACCCGGCATGAACGGTCGGCAACTGGCGGAGATTGCACGTAGCTTGCGCCCCCGGTTACCGGTGCTGTTCATTACCGGCTATGCGGAAACCGCGATGGCGCGCGAGGGCTTTCTGGGGTGCGATATGCACCTGATCTGCAAGCCATTCGAACTGCGACAGCTGCAGGAACGGGTGGCCATGATCCTTGGCCAACCCTGAGGGGCTCACTGTTCGAGCATGCGCAACGCCTGGTCTGCCAGGTCTGCCAGCGAAAACGGCTTGTTCATCAACGCTGTGCCAGGCTGTTCGAGCAACTGGGGCTCCACCGGTTGCCCCGCATAGCCCGTGATGAACAGGATGTTCTGCTGTGGCAGTTGCATGCGCATGGCCTTGGCCACCTGGCGCCCGCTGAAGCCGCCCGGCAAACCGATATCGGTGATCACCAGGTCGAACGGACCGTCATGGCGAAACCGCTCCAATGCGGTGTTGGCGTCGCTTGCGTCAACCACCTGGAAACCGCGCTCAACCAGGTATTCGCGCATGACCGCGCGCAAATTGAGCTCGTCATCCACCAGCAGCAGCCGCTCGCCCTGGGCCATGCGTTGCGGCCTTTGCACCGGTTTGCACTCATCAGGAAGCGGTTCGAACGTTCTGGGGAACAGCATCGACACCTTGGTCCCCTGGTTCGGCGCCGACTCGATCCACGCATAGCCCCCCGACTGGCCGACAAAGCCGTAGACCATCGACAGCCCCAGGCCGGAGCCACGGCCGATGGGCTTGGTGGTGAAAAACGGCTCGAACGCCTTGGCGATTTCCGCAGCCGACATGCCGTGGCCGTCGTCCTCCACATGCAAGGCCACATAGTCGCCTGGTGGTAGCCCGTTTTCGTCCGGGAAAGCGGCGGTCAAGCGTTCGTTGACGCTGCGGATCGTGACATTGCCACGTTCCAGGCACGCCTCGCGGGCGTTAGCACACAGGTTGATCAATGCATTCTCGAGCTGGGCGACATCCAGGTTGACCACCCACGGGGCGACGTCCAGTTGCCAGTGCAGACACAATTCTGCACCCAGGGTCCTGCGCAAAAGCGGCTCGCACAGGCGCAGCTGCCGGTTGAAATCCAGCGGCTTTGGCGCCAAGGGTTGATGGCGGGAAAAGGCCAGCAAACGGTGGGTCAGCTCCATGGCCCGCATCACCGAATCGCGCGCAACATCCACATAAGTACCGATCCGCTCCGGGCGCCCCTCCTGAAGGCGGCGCTGGAGTAGCTCAAGGCTGCCGCCGATACCAGAAAGCAGGTTATTCAACTCATGGCCCATGCCCCCGGCCAGTTGCCCCACGACTTCCATGCGTTCAGTGTTGCGCATCAGCGCTTCAGACTGGCGCGCGGCCTCTTCGCGGTCCTCGCTGATATCCTGGCCAACGACAGTCAGCAAGCGCCCATCGAAGCGCGCGCTCCAGCGAAAGGTCTGGTAATGCCCCTCGCGGTGCCGCAAGCGGGTCTCGATCTGATCGGCGCTGCTGGCTTGCAATAGCGCGGACACAACCACCTGCACCTCGGTCCGGTCTGCCGGATGCACCAGCTCCAGTACCGACAACCCCTGGATCTGTTGCTCGTCCCAACCCAGCACCCGGTGCCAGGCGGGGTTGGCGGCGTGCACCTTCAGCTCCGGGGTAACCATCATCATCGCATCCCGAGACATCTGCCAGATCTGCTCGCGCTCCAGCACATGGCGCTCGACCTGCCGCTCGAAGTCTTGCGCCTGCTCGCGCCAATGCCGGTGGGCCTCGACGCTGGCAGTGGTTTCGATCACCGTATGCAGAAAGCCCGCGACCTCGCCTTGCTCATCGTGCAGGGGCGCGTAACCGAACGCGCACCAGAGGGGCTCGCCGCGCGCGTCACTGCCGATGCGCAAGGGAGGGTCCTCGACAAAGCTCGACTGCCCTTCCAAGGCCTTGAAAACCCAAGGGCCGACTGCCGGCCAGGCTTCGCGCCACAGCGTATCGAACGCCTGGCCGAGCCCATCGGCAGCGCCGCCGCGCAATGCACGGTAGGCATCATTGTGCACCACCGTCAGGTCTGGCCCCCAGACCACGGCACAGGGGAACGGCGACAGGTGCATCATATCGACAGCAATGCGCAACGAAGCCGGCCAGCGCGGCAGCGGCCCTAGCGAGGTGCGGCTCCAGTCCAGTTGCACGATCCGGTCGTCCATCGGCCTGCGGGCTGCGGCAGCAGGCGGATGAAGGCTGATCTGTGGCTCAAGGCCAAGTGATGATTTTTTGGCGACCAATGTCATGGCTCCAGCATAGCCAAGGGGCTCTGGGTAATGCTATTGAAGTTAGCACAGCACGTACTGCCCACCATGGCGGACTTCAAGGTGGCAGCTATGCTCATTAGGTTTTCCCTCGGGCCAGGGAGCGTCGGCCCACCCTGGCTGCCCACGGGAGTATGGTCATGAGCAAAAAAATGCTGGTAGTGCTAACCAACACCGCCAAGTACCCGGCTCTGAAGCGGGCGACAGGGCTATGGCTGGGTGAAGCCGTGCACTTTGCCGCCAAGGCCGAAGATGCCGGCTATAGCCTCGATTATGTCAGCCCCCTGGGCGGTTATGTCCCGGTTGACCCACATAGTCTGCAGATGGCACCGGACCTGGACTGGCAGTGGTATGACAACAAGTCTTTCATGACACGCCTGGGCCGCACGCTGAGCCCTGGGCAAGTAGTCGTCGGCGAGTACAGCGCCATCTATTACACCGGCGGGCATGGCGTAATGTACGACTTTCCCGACAACCAGCCGCTCCAGGCGCTGGCGCGCCAAATATACGAGAACGGCGGCGTGGTGGCGGCGGTGTGCCATGGCGTGGTCGGCTTGCTCAACGTCAAGCTGAGCGACAACAGCCTGCTTTTGAAAGACCGTCAGGTGACGGGTTTTTCCAACACGGAAGAGAAACTGGTCGAGCTGGACAAGGTAGTACCGTTCCTGACGGAGAACGAGCTGCGCGCCCGTGGCGGTCGTTACAACAAACATGACGATCCTTGGCAACCTTTTGTGGTAGCCGATGACCGGCTGATCACCGGGCAGAACCCAGCCTCAACAGCGTTGCTGGCCGACAAGGTGCTGGTCCAGCTGGCGGGCAGATAACGCTTACGCAGGTTTGCGTAATTACTGTCACACTCGCTTTCTTCGGCCTACAGCCGTACGAGCGTTGAAAACCTAGGCTTTGGGCTCGGCTGTTCAACTGGAACAGCGTTGCAGCGGAGCGCAATAGGTCTATGTCGTACATCGTCAACGCCGGGCGTAGCATGCTGGAGTTGCTGTTGCTCATCGTGGTGGGGCTGGTGCCCGTGGTTTCCGGGTTGCTGGTGATGATCCTGCAACTGCAAACGAAACTTGCGGAAAACGCGACTATTTCCGTGAAGGAAGCGGTTTACAGTGTCGATCAGGCATTCAACCGCATGCAGGAAACTGCGTTGCGTTCACTACCGCTGGCCGGGCAGCCTTGTGCGAGCGCCATGAACACTTTGCAGGATCAAGTCACCAGCCTGTCCATGCTCAGGTCACTCACGCTGGTAAAGGACGAGCAGGCCTATTGCAGTACTACGCCGGACCCGCTGGAGGATTTGACCGCATTTGCCACATCTGGCCGCCAGGTCGAGATTTCCTATGGGCTCGCCGACACCCGCCGCAAACTGCTGGTAAACCTGTATACGGCCGACAATAACCAGGGGGTCATCGTCACGGCATATGCCTCGCAGCTTCGCAGCGAGCTGGACGCTTTCCAGGACGGGTTGACGCTGCTGCTGGAATTCGACGACCGCTACCTGTGGAGTGGCGGCGACAGCCGCGCCGGCGCCCGCCCCTCGCAGGACGAGTTTTCGACCAGCATGCTTTCGCAGAAATATGGATACCGGGTCGTAGGCGGCTATGCCGAAGGCTTCACCGCGCGGGAGATTCGCCAGTCGATGCGCCAGACCCTGCCCTCCCTGATGCTGGTGGGGGTTCTGACCGCCTCGGTGGTTTTCCTGGCGCTGATGAAAGGGCGCGCCAACAGGCGTGGCCGCGCCGCCGAAGGGACATGACGGCGGCGCTACCACCAGCGTATCAGTCGGTGCTCAGCACGCCGCGACGCACCTGGTCACGCTCGATGGATTCGAACAGGGCCTTGAAGTTACCTTCACCAAAGCCGTCGTCGCCTTTACGCTGGATGAACTCGAAGAACACCGGCCCGAGCAGGGTTTCCGAGAAGATCTGTAGCAGCAGGCGCTTGTCTTCCGGCTGCGAGGCGCCGTCGAGCAGGATACCCCGCGCCTGCAACTGATCAACCGGCTCGCCATGGCCGGGCAGGCGCTCTTCGAGCATTTCGTAATAGGTTTGTGGCGGCGCCGTCATGAAGCGCATGCCGAACCCCTTCAGCGCGTCCCAGGTCTTGAGCAGGTCATCGGTCAGGAAGGCAACATGCTGGATGCCCTCACCGTTGAACTGCATCAGGAACTCCTCGATCTGCCCGGCGCCCTTGGACGACTCTTCGTTGAGCGGAATGCGGATCATGCCATCCGGGGCGGTCATCGCCTTGGAGGTCAGGCCGGTGTACTCACCCTTGATGTCGAAGTAGCGAATTTCACGGAAGTTGAACAGCTTCTCGTAGAAGCCCGCCCAGTAGGCCATGCGCCCACGGTAAACGTTGTGGGTGAGGTGGTCGATGATCTTGAGGCCGGCACCGACCGGGTGGCGGTCGACACCCTCGATGAAGTTGAAGTCGATGTCGTAGATCGAGCTACCTTCCTCGAAACGGTCGATCAAGTACAGTGGCGCACCGCCAATGCCCTTGATCGCCGGCAGGCGCAGTTCCATCGGGCCGGTTTCGATTTCTACCGGCTGCGCGCCCAGTTCCAGCGCACGGGCATAAGCCTCATGGGCATTGCGCACACGGAAGGCCATGCCACATACCGATGGGCCATGTTCCGCGGCAAAATACGACGCGATGCTTTTAGGTTCGTTGTTCAGAATCAGGTTTATGCCACCCTGCCGATACAGGTGCACATTCTTGGAACGGTGAGTCGCGACCTTGGTGAAGCCCAGCATCTGGAATACCGGCTCCAGCACGCCTGGGGCCGGGGCCGCCAGTTCGATGAATTCGAAGCCCATCAGGCCCATTGGATTTTCAAAGATATCTGCCATGTTCGTGTCCTCATCTGCAGCTAAAAATTAATGATTGCGTGGGATGCGGAACAGAAATGGCGGGGAGCACGGGATCCCTCGCACGCTACGGGCGAGGAAGTCACCTATGATCAGCTTGAACCCATGGTATGTCATATGGACCCATTCTCGGCGGGCTTGATCCTTCGGCACTGAAGGACCTTATTGTTTTATTCGTAAACCGATTCTACATTGCGTAAATCCCTTTGTCGCGTTTTTGTTAAGGCCTCTGCCCGACTAACGGCTATGCTCTGTTGACCCTTCAGCGTAGCCCTTCAACGTAGCCACCCAGCATGCCCCTTACAGCCAAACACCGCAGCGTCTTCAGTTGGCGCACCCTGCTACCGCTGGTGGTCGGCATGGTGCCGGTAGTGAGCGGCCTGGCGATCATGAGCTGGCAGATCGAACGGGAAATGCAGGCCAGCAGCCACGCCACCACGCGGCACGTGCTCGGCCATATCGAACATATCCTTGACAACCTGTCGAGCGCCGCCGACAGCTTGCTGGCGCACACCGACGTTCCCTGCGAGCAAGCCCAGTTGCTGCTGCGTACCCAGGTCACGCGCAACGCCTTCGTGCGCTCCACCAACCTGTTCAGGCACAACAGCATTTATTGCACGTCGCTGTTCGGCGCATTCGATGAGCCAGTCAACCCCGCTGACTATGTCGATGGCAAACTGTGGCTGATGGATGGCAACTCGGTCACCCCCGGCCACCCACTGTTGGTGTACAGGGCCAGCCAAGGGGACCACGGCGCAATCAGCACGGTCGACGGCGATCACCTGCTGACGGCGCTGCGTTTGATAGGCGCCGACGAAGCGTTGTACATTCGCGTCGGCGACGCCTGGATGGGCAAGGACGGCATCGTGCACCATGGCCAGCCACCGGTCGCTGACCACGCCAATGTGCTGCTGGCCTCCACGCGTTATCCGCTAAGCGTACAGGGCGGGTACAGCGCCGCCGAGCAAAGCCGGCTGTGGCGCAGCCATTACCCGGCCCTGCTCGGCATGCTGCTGGTCCTGGGCGTGGTCGCCGGCCTGGTATGCCACTGGCAGGTGCGCCGTGCCAACTCACCCCGCGCCGAGCTGAGGCGGGCGCTGGAGGCCGACGAATTCCTGCCGTACTTCCAGCCGGTGGTGCGCAAGGGAGATTACCGCTGGGCCGGCGTCGAAGTGTTGATGCGCTGGAACCACCCTCAAGAGGGGCTGGTACGCCCCGACCTGTTCATCCCCTATGCGGAGCACAGCGGGCAGATCGTGGCCATGACCCGGGCACTGATGATGCACACTGCGCAAGCGCTGGCGCCCTATGCGACGTTGCTGGAGGACGGCTTCCACGTGGGCATCAACATCACGGCCGACCACTGCCGCGACCTGACCTTGCTGGAGGACTGCCGGACGTTCCTGCAGCACTTCCCCCCAGGCCGGGTAGTACTGACCTTGGAGCTGACCGAGCGCAAGCTCATCGAACCCACCCCCGTGGCGCTTGAACTGTTCGAGAAGCTCGATGACATGGGGGTGAAGATCGCACTCGACGATTTTGGTACCGGCCAGTCCAGCCTCAACTACCTGCTTCAGTTCAAGGTCGATTACCTGAAGATTGACCAGCGCTTCGTGGCCATGATCGGTGCCGATGCGCTGTCGGTGCATATCCTGGAAACCATCATCGAGCTGTCAGCCAAACTGGGCCTGGGCATTGTCGCCGAAGGTGTGGAAACCGAAACGCAGCGCGATTACCTGGCTCGCCATGGCGTGGACTATCAGCAAGGCTACCTGTTCGCCAGGCCCATGCCTGCAGATCAGTTTCTCGAAGCGCTGGCCACCCGCCCGGGCGCCTCGCGGTTGCCGCAAGCCGCGCCCCCTGAGATCATCGGCGGCTGACCTAACCGCTCCACTCCTGTATTCGAGGCATTCGTGTCAAAAGGCATTGTTTCATCCGTCGTGGCGTCCTGCATGTTCGCCGTGATGTACTTCTATACTTCGTTGCTCAGGCCACTCGATGGCGAAGAGATATTCGGCTGGCGCACGCTGCTGACCCTGCCCTGCCTGACCTTGTTCATGCTGGTTTCCAAAGACTGGAAACGCGTCGGCCAATTGCTGGGGCGAGTGCGCCGCACGCCGGTGCTACTGCTCGGCATGCTCGGCACTTCGTGGCTGATGGGGGTGCAATTGTGGCTGTTCCTGTGGGCGCCCCTGCACGGGCGCAGCCTGGAAGTGTCGATGGGCTACTTCCTGCTGCCACTGGCCATGGTCCTGACCGGGCGACTGGTGTATGGCGAGCGCCTGTCACGCCTGCAGGCCGTGGCCGTGGCCAGCGCCGCACTGGGTGTGGGCCACGAAATCTACCAGCATGGCAGTTTCGCCTGGGAAACCCTGGTGGTGGTGACCGGTTACCCCGTCTACTTCGTACTGCGCCGGCGCTGCGGCACCGACCACCTCGGTGGCCTGTGGTGCGACATGTGCCTGCTGCTGCCGTGGGCGCTGTATTTCGTGATCCAGGGGCCGCTTTCCAGCGCCGACCTGCAGGCGCACCCAGGGTTGTACGCACTGATTCCGCTGCTGGGGGCGATCAGCGCCTGCGCCCTGATCGCCTACGTGCTGGCCAGCCGCTTGCTGCCGTTCAGCCTGTTCGGCCTGCTCAGCTACGTCGAACCCGTGCTGCTGGTGGGCGTGGCGTTGCTGCTGGGCGAAACCATCGGCCCAGACCAGTGGTTGACATACCTGCCGATCTGGGCCGCCGTGCTTGTGCTGGTGCTCGAAGGTTTCAAGCACCTGCTGCGTCAACGTCGCCGTTCGGTGTAAGGCGCACCTGCCTTACCCGCCGTTCTTCGATCGCCTCCACGGTCAGCGTCCAGCCATTGCAACGCAGCTGATCACCCACCATTGGCAGGCGGTCGAGCAGGCTCATCACCAGCCCGGCGAGGGTCTGATAGTCCTCGGTGGCCCGGGCGCTGAAGCCGGTACGCGCCTGCACCTGGCTGAGGTTCAAGGCACCACTGACCACGAAACCCTCACCTTCCTGCACGATGCCAGGGCCGTCAACCTCGCTGGCATCCGGCAGTTCGCCAGCAATCGACTCCAGGATGTCGGTCATGGTCAGCAGGCCAGTGAAGTCACCGAACTCGTTGACCACGAAGGCAATGTGCGTGGACTGGTCGCGCATCTGCTCCAGGGCGTTGAGGATACTGAAGCTTTCCAGCAGGTTCAGCGGTACCCGGGCCATGCCTTCCAAGTCGGGCTGGTTACCCGACAGCAGCTCCTTGAGCAGCTCTTTCTTGTGCACGAAGCCCAAAGGCTCGTCGATTCGGCCGCCGCGTATCAGCGGCAGGCGCGAATACGGCGAGTTGGCCAGGGCCTGGGCAATGGCCTCGGGCGGCTGCGCCAGGTCAATCACGTCGACCTCGGTACGCGCGGTCATCACCGTGCGAATCGGCCGCTCGGCCAGGTTCAGCACGCCGCTGATCATCACCCGCTCGCGCCGGTCGAACAGCACCTGTTCTTCGCCACCCTCGACCAGGTCGGCGATTTCCTCGCCCACCTCGTCAGCTTCGACGCGACGGCCGCCCAGCAGGCGCAGCACGGCATGCGCAGTGCGCTCACGTAGCGGCTTATGCTGCTGCAGGCTGCGCTTGCGCCGGGCACGGTGCAGCTGGTTGAACAGTTCGATCAGGATCGAGAAGCCAATGGCCGCGTACAGATAGCCTTTGGGTATGTGGAAGCCCAGGCCTTCGGCGGTCAGGCTGAAACCGATCATCATCAGGAAGCCCAGGCACAGCATGATTACCGTGGGGTGGGCATTGACGAAGCGGGTCAGCGGCTTACTGGCAACGATCATGATGCCGATCGAGAAGATCACCGCGATCATCATCACCGACAGATGCTCGACCATCCCTACCGCAGTGATCACGGCGTCCAGCGAGAACACCGCATCCAGCACCACGATTTGCGCAACGATGGGCCAGAACGCAGCATGACGCAGTGTGCCGCTGGCTTGGGTCACATGCCCTTCAAGGCGTTCATGCAACTCCATGGTGGCCTTGAACAACAGGAACACACCACCGAACAGCATGATCAGGTCACGGCCAGAGAAGCTCTTGCCGAACACCTCGAACAGCGGTGCCGTGAGGGTGACCATCCAGGAAATGCTGGCCAGCAGGCCCAGACGCATGATCAGCGCCAGGCTCAAGCCAATGACCCGGGCACGGTCGCGTTGCTGCGGGGGCAGCTTGTCCGCCAGGATGGCGATGAACACCAGGTTGTCGATACCCAGCACCAGCTCGAGGACGATAAGCGTCAACAGGCCTAGCCAGGCCGTAGGATCGGCTAGCCATTCCATTAGCGGGTACTCACGAGGGCAGCGTCACGAGGACGGGGAAGGTTTGGCCAGGACGGCCACGAACTGGGGGGCTCCGCGAAGGTGCTCATATGGACCTTGATAACAATTAGGGAGAATGATGCTACAAGGACATCAGGATTGTCCGACAGCGTAAAACTATTACAAAACCTGTAACAGGCCGGCGGGCGGAATGAGGCCGGCCGCTGGGCGCACATTTCGACGGGTCGCCTGGTGCGGGTACTTTTGTTCAATACACCCCACCCCGCGACCGGCCAGCATAGCCGCCTCACAACAAAATGGATCTCCTTCATGAGCTTGTCCCTCTCCATGGCCGCCTTCGCACTGGCGGCTTCCATCTCCCCCGGTCCGGTCAATATCGTCGCGCTCGGCAGCGGTGCCCGCCATGGCCTGCGGGCCAGCCTGGGCCATGTGACCGGCGCCACGCTGGGCTTCTGTGTGTTGCTGGTGCTGGTCGGCCTGGGCCTTCACCAACTGCTGGTGCGCTGGCCGGTGCTGGGCCTGCTGTTGCACTGGGGCGGTGTGGCGTTCCTGCTGTACATGGCATGGAAACTGGCCAGTGACAGCGGCGAGCTGGGCAGCGCACACTCCGAGCAGGCACCGTCGACCTGGCATGGCGCCGCCATGCAGTGGCTCAACCCCAAGGCCTGGTTGGCAGCGGTGGCCGGGGTTGGCGCCTACACGAGCGGCGAGCAGCATCTGCTGTGGCTGTTCACCTGGATCTACGGGCCAATCTGTTTCGTTTCGGTAGCGTGCTGGGCCTGGGCTGGGAGCGTTATCCGCCAGTACCTGGGCAACCCGCGGCATATGCGCCTGCTCAACCGAGGGTTGGCCGTGCTGCTGTGCGGCAGTGCGCTTTACCTGGTGATCTGAGGCCGGCCCGGCCCGCCTTTGGCGGCAGACGCTGGCCTATGCAGGCGTGCACGCGCGGGCGCCAGCATTGCGGTAATGCCCCGGTGTTGCCGCCAGGTGCTGCTTGAAGGCGCGCTGCAAGTGCGCCTGGTCGGCGAAACCGACTGCTTGTGCCACCTCGGCGATAGCCCGCCCTTGGCGCAGCTGCGCCCGCGCCAGTTGCACGCGCTGGTCAAGCAGATAGCCGTGGGGGGTCAGCCCGAAGTGCTGGCCAAACGCCCGGATCAGGTAGGAACGCGAAAGGCCACAGGCAGCACAGATATCCTCAAGCCGCAGTGCATCGCAGCGATGGGCACGGATGAACGCGGCTGCGGCCTCCAGCCGTGGGTTACGCACTTCGGCGACCTGCGCACTGCCCTGCAGCAGGGCGGGCAATTCGCGGAACAGCGCGACCAGGCGCGCCTCGCGGTCCGGCACAGTGGCATCGAACAGCTCGGCAAAAGCCTGCAACAGCCGTTGGTACAGCACGGCAGAGGCGCTGAGTGGCTGCACCGGCAAGGTGAACCCCAGCGCTTGCAGCCACGGCCAGTCGACGAACAGCATCAGGTAGGACCACGGCTCCCCTGCAATCGGGTTGCAGGTATGCACGACCCCAGGGTTCATCAGGACGGTAGTGCCCGCCGCAACCTCATGGCGCTGATCGCCATTGAGGTAAGTGCTACGCCCACCGGTGATCACCCCAATGGAAAAACTTTCGTGGGAGTGCGCGGCGTAGCACACCTGGCGCCCGTCACCTACCTTGCGGGCCTCGACAAAGGGTAGCGCAGGGTCGCGCCAGAACCGTGATACCTCGATCATTGCCATCCCCAGTTGCCGTGTGCCTGGATACTACACAGTTATTGCGGGAACAGGTCCAGGGTGCGTTCCACTTCACCGATATCGACCCTGAACCCGTCGCCCTCCGGCAGACCGACCACGAAGCCGAAGTGCTGATGATCACGGTCGGTCAGGTACTTGTAGTAGCTAACGAAGCGGTTCGGCGGCTGCAGCGTCAGCAGGCAGCCGCCGGGCTGCAGCACATTAACGCCATGCACCAGTTGGCTACCCTCCACGCCAATCACCACCTTGGCCCCGGCGCAGGCGGCGATGATGCTCGGCACATCCGACTTGAGCGGGTTGACGATGCGAAAACCCCGAGTAACCCGCAGGTGCTCGGCAAGCGCCAGCTCGTTGCGCAGCAGGCGCAGGTCACCATCACCGCCGCGCAGCAGGAACACACCCGGGTGCGGCGCATGGGCGACATGCGCCAACAGCTTGTCGCCCATGGCACGGTAGCGGGCATGCCGGCTGCGGTTGTTGCTCTGATCGTCGAACAGCACCAGCTCCCGGAAAAACGCGCTGCGCAGGCGCAGCGGCTGCATGTCCAACCAGGCTTCGTAGGCCGGCGCCTGGGTGAACAACGGGTACCTGGCCGACGGTGCCGTAGTCACCGGCACACCCTCGTTGCAGGCCAGCGCATACGTGGGGCAATCCTCCATCAGCCAGGTGCCGAACCACGAGTTGCCATTCTGCGTGCAGTAGATGGCAGCGCGGTCGATTTCATGGTCCACCACAATGCGCGGGAAAGTGTTCGGCTTCTGCGACAACCAGTGGCTGGCCTTACCTTTGTACAACGCCCCGTCGACCAGCCAGACATCCTTGATCAGGTAGCCACGGGTCGGCCCTTGCAACGCACTGATGCCACCCTCCATGGTGCGCGCCGGGTGCACGTAGGGGTAGAACCGCTTGCCTTCCCATCCAGTCACCCGCTCCAACTGCCCCGGCAGGTAAATGGCCGGTGGCGCCACCGTGGTCTCGCCCGGGGCGATGTCCCAACTTTTGCTGGCAAGGCTTTTGACGTCGATCGGCGGGGTTCTGCCCAGCCGTTTGCGGGCGATGTAGCGGTAGGCAGCGAGGGTCCAGCTGCGTTGCGCAGCGGCCGGCGAAGCATTGAACTGCGAGATGTCGCTTCTCATGAAGCGTCCCCCCTTGATGACGAAGGTTCAGCGCAAGGCGCAAAGTGATGACTCAACGCATCCTTGCGCCCCTTCAACTGCACACTACGCGCTGCATGATGGGGGGAGACTGCTGGTTGGCGTAGCGGTTGCGCAGAGCTTGCACGAAGGGTTCGCCAATGGCGTTGTCGCCGTAGAGGTAGATCTTGTGCAGGCCGCCGAACACCATCTCATGGTAGCGGCTGGCAACTTCCTCATCGCTGGGGCCTGCTGGCAGGCCCAGGTGCAGGGTCAGTTTGTCGCCTTCCATGGCAAACATGGGCGTGTCCCAGAGAAACTTCGCCGCGCCGGTCTTCGGCAGCCGCACGAACAGGTAAGCATGGTTGCCCAACGAATCGATGTCGCCCCCACGCCGCCGCTTCCACTTCAGCAAGCCGTCGTCCGGGCGCGCCAGGCACAGGCCGATGTCGTAATAATCGAAGCCGTGTTCCAGTGCCCATTCCAAGGCCATGAAGGTGGTGATCGAGTTCACTTCGCGCAACTTCTTGGCATCTGAAAACACCGCTTCGCAATAGCCGAAGCGCAAGGTGCTCCAGTAACGCTTGCCATCGCGCACCACTTCGCAGCCAAGGTGGCAGCCGATAACCTCATCGCCGCAGGTGATCAGGTCGAGCCGCCCGACACTCTGGGCAATGCGGAACACTTCGTCGGTGGGAAACTGCGCCGCATGAATGCCTTGCCTGGCAGTCGCGTACGGCCGCAACAGCTCACGGTCGGCCATGGCAATCTCGTCATCGGCAAGTGCCTGACGCATCTGATAAAGCGGGCGGTTCTTGCGAATGCTACGCCGCAATTCACTGTCGTAACGCGCGGTGATGTCTTCCAGGGGGCGCCCCAGTGGCACCACGGCGCTCAGATAGTGCGGCACCGACAGCGCGCCGGTAGTGGGCATTTCGCTGATCAGCACTACATGGTCGGCAGGTGCGCTGGCACTGGCGCTTTCCACGATCGCTGCACTGCCCTGCCCCTTGCCGCCAATCAGCAGCTTGGCCATTTCCCGTTGGTGCTTGCGGCCGATGTAAAGGATCTCGTAAGGGCTTTCCTGTTGCAGCCGAAACCTGGCAACTTCCCAGCGCCACAAACAGGCGCGCGCCATGACCTCACGCACTTGGCTACCCAACTGTCTGATTTCGTAACGGGTGGAGGGCGATATGAGTTTCCGCGCCGCTGCGGTCAAGGTCGCTTTCATTTCTGCTTCCACGTCCATTGAAGTGCCAGGGGTGTATCGGAACAACAGATAAACAGCGAAAAACACTTAACGCATTGATATTGAACGGTGACACCGTAAATAAACTTCACATTCAGTAACAATTTAAGGTGGCCCAAATCACTTTGGCAAGTGGCACTTGGCTGGTATTTGTCTGAATTATTCTGGCGCCAAATTTCCTGCCGCCACTGCGTTTATTGGCAACAAATTGCTATAAGCGTGCCGACGTCACGGTAACCTGTTACCACTTCGCTATCGATAACTGGCGTTTGATGCCTTCTTTGCATAAAGAGGTGCATCATCATGATAGGCAACAATCCCCACCACGCCCTGCTCGCGGCACAACTGCCGCATTGGGCGCGTCGTGCCACCCCTGGGCAATGGGGCTTTCTACAGGCCAGTCAACTTGCCCCGTGGCAGTTGCAGGACGAGTTCAACAATGCCGCACCCGACCTGCGCGAGGCGGTTTTCGCCAGCCATAACCAGTTGCTGCATGCGCAAGCGGCGTTGGCAAAGGCGCTCAATGGGCTCAAGCAGATCAGTGAGTTTGCCGAACCGCTGCTACACGGCCGCCTGGCAGAACACGGGCTGGATACGCCCTTGCTCGATACTCAACTATTGCGGGTCGAGCACGATTGGCATTGGCTGGGGCTGTGCCATCTTTCCAGCCATCGTCGCGATAACCTGCTCCAGGCTGCCCTGCAGAACTTCGCCGATGATGAAACGTTCACACCCGAGAGTGCCATCGCCAGAAGTGGTGATATCCAGGTTTTTGCAGTTGAAGTACCCGGCTCGGTACCGATTGGCATGCAAACGCCCGCAGCACACTTCACCCTGCGGTCCGAGCGCTACCAGGTGAAGCCCCTGCCTCTGGCCCCCCAGGCATTCGCGGCGCTGTGCCGGGAGCTGGACCTGGGCGGCGCCTACCAGACCCACCTGGACCAGCACCTGGCCCGGCCCGAAACCCGGGCACTGGCTGTGCGTTTACAACAAGCACGCTTGCGCCTGGCCGCCGACCTGGCCTACCTGCGGCACCAGCTGGACGGGGCCTCGCGGGACGAAGTGCAGCGGCTGCTACAAGGTCACCCCGTGCAATGTTGGCAGCTGGCGCTGTTTGGCATCCCCCTGCACGAGGTCATGCTGATCGATGCCGGCGCGCACGGGCTGGTACTGCATATGCCGGGCCACGAACCGGCCCTGTACCTGTGCAGTGACCTGGCGGCGGTGCACGCCACACTGGCAACCCTGCTTGTGGAACCCGCTGAACGTCAGGCATTCGCCGCCTATATCCAGCAGGATGAACAGGCGCACTTCTTCGACGTGCTGCAGCAGAACCTGGATGCGGCCGGCAATACCGCCTTCGACCGCCCATGGCCACGCGCAGCGCAGGCTGACCTGCGCCTGACCCGCCAGGCGATCACGCGCGAACCGTTCGGCTACTGCCATGACCAGTATCTGCTGCGCCTCAAGCATGAAGCCAGCCTGCTTGCGGTGCCCACCGCAGCCGCGGACGCCAGCGCCAGGGCCAGGCGGCTCGAAGCGTGGGAAAACCTGGGCTGGGACGCGCTCAATGCCGCCGCATTCTTCGTGCCCGGTGTCGGCACCTTGATGCTGGCAGTGACCGCCTGCCAGCTGCTGGGGGAAGTGGTGGAAGGCTACGAGGACTGGCAAGCAGGCGACCGCCAGCTGGCCCTGCGGCACCTCGAAGCGATCGGCCTGAACCTGGCCCTGCTCAGTGGCTTCGTGGCGGCGGGCCAGGCGCTGCCCAAATTGTTCGACAGCCCCTTGATGAACAGCTTGCAGGAGGTGCGCAGCGATGATGGCCGCTACCGGCTGTGGAACCAAGACCTGGCACCTTACCGCAGTGACGTGCAACTTCCGGCCGACGTGCATGCCAATGCCCAGGGCCAGTACCTGCATGAGGGGCGCCTGTTCATCCGGATGGACCGCCACCTCTACGAACAACGCTTCGATGACGCCCGGCAACAATGGCGCATCGTTCATCCACAAGCAGCCGAAGCCTGGCAGCCGCCACTGGAGCACAACACTCAAGGCGCCTGGCGCGGTGAGCACGAGCAACCCGGCGACTGGTCGTTAGAGACAAGCGTACGCCGCCTGGGCGAGGCCTACGCCGCCTTCACCCCAGCGCAGGTCGAACAAGCCGGCCGCATCTGCGGCATCGACAACGAGCAGCTGCGCCAGGTGCATGTCGAAGGGCTGCCACCGCCCCCGCTGCTGCTCGACACCCTGCAACGCCTGAATGCGCAAGCCGCGGTGCAGGCCCTTGGCGACAGCGCACCGCCAGGGCTGTTCCAGCAACTGTACGAGGGCAATGGCGCGGTAGCGCCAGCGGTGCAGCAGCTACTCGACACCTACCCAAGGCTAACGTCCCCCCTGGCCCGGCGCATGCTGATGCGTTTGAACGCCGCCGACACCGCTGCCTGGCAAGCGCATGGCAAGCTCCCTGCGTGGTTTGGCATGCAGCTGCAACAGCTGGACAGTGAATTGCCGCTGGTCCGTGCCCTCGAGGGTGTGGTGCAACCGGCATTTGCCAGCGACGACAGTGAACGGTTGGTGTTCAGTGCACTCGACGCTCTGCCAGGCTGGCCCCGCGACCTGGGCCTGCAACTGCGCGCGGCAAGCCCTCAAGGGCCGCTGCTGGCACGGGTTGGCACTGAGCACGCCAGCCTGCAAAGCCGGGTAATCAAGTCGGCCGAAGGCTACGAAGCTGACCTGGGTCAACGGCCTGCCCCGGCAAAACGGGATCGGGACCTTTGCCGTGCAGTGGCGCAGGCGCTGCCAGCGCATGCCCGGCAATCCCTGGGTACGGCAGCCGACGGTAATGCCTTACGCCAGCACCTGCTGGGCTGGGTTGCCGAACACCGCCAGACCCTGCCACAGCGCCTATGGGGCCCGCGGGCCGTGCGGCCCAGGCCAACGGCTGGCTTGCGCGGCGGTCGCCCGCTGGCGCCGCTTGCGCCTCAGCCCCGGCAAACCGGCTCGGTAGAAGGCGCTTATCGGCGGATCTATCCCAATGCCAGCGATGCCGAAATCCAGGCCTGGCTGGGCCATGACGACGAAGAGCCTTTCGCCGACGACCTGAGCTCGACCACCCAACGCCTGCGCGATCTGCACCAGCGCCTGCAGGACCTGCGTGCCGACCTGCAACGCTGGGTGCAGGCAGACCCTGCGCGCGCAGCGCAGCGCCAGCCAGCGGTACGCCCTTTGGTCAACGCCTGGCGGCGCCTTTCAACCCTGCCGTTTGCCGCCACGGGGCGCATGTATAGCCTCGAGCTTTCCGGCCTGGGGCTGAACGACGAGGACCTTGCGAGCCTGGCGTTGCCGGATGATTTCGCCCATGTCGAGCACCTTTCGCTCACTTATAACAACGAGTTGAGCCACTTGCCGGCAGCGTTCACGCAGCGCTTCCCCAACCTCAGGCGCCTGATGCTGTCGGATTGCCGCTTCGACCGTGTACCGCGCCTGCCCCAGCCGTGGCAACTGCACTGGCTGGACCTGGACAGCAACCGGATTACCTGGGATGCCAATGCCCAGCAAACACTGGATCGCTACACGCGGCTGGTGCAGCTGGACCTGTCGGACAACCCGCTGATCAGCGCACCGGACCTGCGTAATCTTGCGCAACTGAAAACCCTGTTCCTAACCGGTTGCAGCCTCGTCGAGCTGCCGCAAGGCCTGGACCAGATCAGCGAACCGTTCGTGCTGGACCTGGCCTCCAACCAGTTTCAGCACCTGCCCGCAAACTTCGCTGTCCCCCGGCCCGTCGCCGATGCCTTGCGCCTTGAAAGCGAGTGGCTGGGCGCGCCCCTGCGCGCTCAGATCGACGCCTACAATGCCGCGCACCAGGTCGACCTGCTGGTCAGCGAAAGCGACTATCTGGATTTCTTTGAGGAGACTGGCCCCGACGAAGCGGCGCTGTGGCAGCGCCTGCCACTGCCGTACCGCCGTGACCTCAGAGCCTTGCTGGACATGGAGCCATTCCTGTCGCAACCGCAGCAAGCACGTGTGGAGTTCTGGCGACGGCTGGCCGTGCTCGAGGCCGATCCGGAACTGAACCAAGCAGGGTCGAGACCCCCGGCGCACGAACTGTTCACCCAGCAGCTTTAGGCAACAAGCGGCGCCTGGTCGATCAGCCAGGCGCTGCGCTCAGGGGTGTACCACACTGGTGTTTTTCCCGGCGCCGGTGCATGCTCAGTGCTGAAGCGATTCACCTGGCTTGAAATCCGCCCTGTAAATGTGAGGTGCAGTAACCATGGACCGTCTGCTCGATTCACTCTTCCCCACCGCTGATAGCATCCCGGAAACCTGGCGCCTGGGGGGCCCAATGGAACAACGCGAATACCTGGTCAACGGGCAACTGCGAACCTGGGACGGCCCGCTGGCCACGGTGCGCAGCCCAGTGTGGCTCAAGCAGGGTGACGAGGAGCAGCAGGTCATACTGGGCAGCGCCCCCTTGCTCGATGCCGATACCGCCCTCACCGCCCTCGATGCCGCCGTGCAGGCCTACGACAAGGGCCGCGGCGCCTGGCCGAACATGCGGGTGGCCGAGCGTATTCAGCACGTCGAGACCTTCCTCGCCCGTATGCGCGAACAGCGCCAGGCGGTGGTCAAGTTGCTGATGTGGGAGATCGGCAAGAACCTCAAGGACTCGGAAAAGGAATTCGACCGTACCTGCGACTACATCGTCGATACGATCAATGCCCTCAAAGACCTCGACCGCCGTTCCAGCCGCTTCGAACTGGAACAAGGCACGCTGGGCCAGATTCGCCGCGCCCCGCTTGGCGTGGCGCTGTGCATGGGCCCCTACAACTACCCGCTGAACGAAACCTTCACCACGCTGATCCCGGCGCTGATCATGGGTAACACCGTGGTGTTCAAACCGGCCAAGTTCGGCGTGCTGCTGATCCGCCCGCTGCTCGAAGCGTTCCGCGACAGCTTCCCCCCTGGGGTGATCAACGTCATTTACGGGCGCGGCCGCGAAACGGTCAGCGCACTGATGGCCAGTGGCAAGGTCGACGTGTTCGCCTTCATCGGCACGCACAAGGCTGCCAGCGATTTGAAAAAACTGCACCCACGCCCGCACCGCTTGCGCGCGGCCCTGGGCCTGGATGCCAAGAACCCTGGCATCGTGCTGCCGCAGGTCGACCTCGACAATGCGGTCGAAGAAGCGGTGACCGGGGCGTTGTCATTCAACGGGCAGCGCTGCACGGCCCTGAAGATCCTGTTTGTGCACGAGGACGTGGTCGAGGCCTTCCTCGACAAGTTCCAGCGCAAGCTGGCCGCGCTCAAGCCCGGCATGCCGTGGGAACCTGGCGTGGCCCTGACACCCCTACCCGAGCCCGGCAAAGTCGACTACCTCGATGGCCTGGTCGCCGATGCCAGGGCCAAGGGTGCCCAGGTGCTCAACGAAGGCGGCGGCCACAGCCGCGGCTCGTTCTTCTACCCGGCGCTGTTGTACCCGGTCAACCACAGCATGCGTGTGTACCACGAAGAGCAGTTCGGCCCGCTGGTACCGGTGGTGCCCTACCGCGACCTGCAAACGGTGATCGACTATGTGCTGGACTCTGACTACGGCCAGCAACTGAGCCTGTTCGGCAACGACCCGCAGACCATCGGCAGCCTGGTCGATATATTCGCCAACCAGGTCGGGCGCATCAACATCAACGCGCAATGCCAGCGTGGCCCTGACACCTACCCGTTCAACGGCCGCAAGAACAGCGCCGAAGGCACCTTGTCGGTGCATGACGCCTTGCGCGTATTCTCGATCCGTACGTTGGTGGCCACGCGCTTCCAGGAAGCCAACAAGGAACTGATCAGCGACATCATTCGCAATCGCCAGTCCAGCTTCCTGACCACGGACTACATCTTCTGACCGCTCGCTTTTGCGCCTGCATGACCGATTCCAGGCAACAGGGCACCGCACCGGTGCCCCTTGCCCAGGCGCATCGACATGGCAGCCCAACCCAAGACTGAGCGCCGACGAAAGCCGCGCCCGCACCCGGGGACATGTTCGGCGTAACTGAGCGGCGAGTTGAAAGCGGCAGCGCTTTGCTTGAAGCTTGAGGCTCGTAGCTTGGAGCTGCTTCATGCGAATCATCGACAAAACCGCCACCCAGGTGCGCAGCCTGACCCCTGCCGAAGAAGAGCTGCTGGTCGGCTTTGCCACAGGCACCCTGGGCGGCCCGCGCCTGCTGCAGGCCAATCAGCTACTGATGAAGGTGCGCAATGCCAACCAGTGGCTGGCCTGCGATTGCCGTAACGACGCCTTGCCGGTGCTCAATGTCACGCTCAATGGCAACACCGGCACGTTGTTCCTGAAGAACAACCCGGGTACCGCCGAGCATGCGCCCGGTTGCCCCTTCAGCAAAGACGAGCGCGAAGCCGCCGAGCGCGAAAACAACCCCGCGCCACCCGCCGCCTGGCTGCCACCCGATACGCCCCTGCGCCTGATTGGCGACTTCCGTGCCGGCGGCGCTGGCGAGGGTGGCGAAGGCAGCGAGCGACGCGCACAGCAGCGCCTGCTGGCGCTGTTGCTGACCTGGATCGAGACCAGTGGCCTGAACCTGTATGCCACGCACCTGAAGAAGGACCTGACCGGGCAGTTTGCCGAACTGCGCAGCGTGGCAAGCCGCTACCCGCTGCTGGAGCGGGTGCCGGCCAGCAACTACCTGGAAACCCGCCTGGACATGAAGCACATGATGATGCTCAAGGCTCGGTTGCGTGAAGCCAAGGTGTTCGGCAACCACCGCCGGCACGGCCTGTTGCTTGACTGCGTCGATCAGATCAAGGGGCGCAAGCTGTTCAACAACCGCAACGAAGACGGTTTCGACTTCCAGGGGCATCACTTGTACTGGGGCGGCAGCCGCACCGGCGGACCGCTGCTGGCGCTGACGCTTTATTCGCCGACCAGCGCCGGCAGCCACTACTACGAGCTGATCCATGTGGCCAGCGTGCCCGTGCTGTCCCGCGCCCACCTGTTCCCCGTGTACCGCGACGAAGAGCGTGAGCCGCTCAAGGCGTTGGTGTCGTTGGTCGACTGGATGGCCAGCAAGGGTGTGAAAGTGCAGATGCGCCGGCCGGTGATTGGTGGCGAGGTGGCAGACGAGTTGGTCATGACCTCGGATCAGGACCGGGTATTGTCGATATCGCTACTGGAACAACCGCTGGGCCCCGAGCCGGACGCGGAAAACTTCAAGCGCTACGCCGATTTCAAAAGCCCGGAAACCTTCCGCAAGTTCGTTGCCGGATTCTTCATGCGCGAACGTTGAACCGCGGCTGTTTTTCGCACGCATTGGCGCCATGGGCCAGCCTGCACTAGCGTAGTGCTACCAGCCAGGCAAAACGTTCATGCGGAGCCCCAACCCATCATGCCGGACCTGCGCCCGAACCCGACGCTATGCCTGCAGTACCGTGCCGAGCAGCCTATTCACCAAGCCTTCCTGCAACAGGCTGAGCGTTGTCCCGATGCCCCTGCAATCATCACAGCGGACAGGCTTTGCACATACGCCCAGCTAGCGCAGATCAGCCAAGGCATCGCTGCGCATTTGCTGGAAAATACCGCCAATAGCGACGACCGTGTGCTGATTGTTGCCGAACGGGGCGCGGCGCTGGTCTACGCCATGCTTGGCTGCCTGCGCGCCGGGCGGGCGTTCAGCGTGGCCGATGCGGCCTACCCTGCCGCCCGCCTGCAGCAGCTCGCCAGCAGCTTGGCACCTCGGGTAGTCCTGCGCTGTGGCCAGGCACACGTCGAAGCCGCAAACGCCAGTGTGCTGTCTGTGCCGCAGGACCCGGTCGAGGCACTGCACGCCTTTCACCGGCCAAAGGCGCAACTGCCCGCGGTCAGCGCAGAGCAAGCGGCGTACATCACCTTCACCTCGGGCAGCACCGGCGAGCCCAAGGCGATCGTTACCCATCATGCGCCGCTGGTGCACTTCATCGACTGGCATGTGCAACAGCACGGGTTGACCCAAGCCGACACGTTCTCGTTACTGTCCGGCCTCGGCCACGACCCGGTTTACCGCGATGTGTTCACGCCACTGTCGCTGGGCGCCAGCATTGCCTGCCCGGCCCAGGCCAGCATTACCGACCCTGCACAGCTAGCCAGCTGGATTGCGTTGCACCGCGTCAGTGTCATTCACCTCACCCCACCGCTGGGCAAGCTGATCGAGACCGGCGCGCAGCTGCAGGGCCAGCTGTTCAGGCAACTGCGTTACCTGTTCTGGGGCGGCGATGCACTCAGCCCGGCGCTGTACCAGCAAATGCGTGCCGTGGCGCCGAATGCCGTCAACGTAAATTTCTATGGCACCACCGAAACCCCGCAAGCCATGGCGTACCACACGCTCGACCCGACCGCGGAACAGGCCCGGGTGCCCCTGGGCAAAGGCATCGCCGATGCTCAACTGCTGGTCGTGAACGCGGCCGGGCAACTGGTGGGCGAAGGTGAAACCGGCGAAATCCTGATCCGCAGCCCCTACCTGTCCCTTGGCTATTGGGGCGACCCGGCGCTGACCGAAGCCAGGTTCATCACCAACCCGTTCACGGGGCTGGCCAGCGACCGCTGCTACCGCACTGGCGACCTGGGCACTTACCTGGCCGATGGCAGTGCCTGTTTCCTCGGCCGGGCTGACGGCCAGGTGAAAGTGCGGGGGCACCGCGTGGAACTGGCGGAGATAGAAAACGCCATCAGCCGTCTGCCTGTTGTCCGGCAGTGCGTAGTACTGGCCAACCATGACCACCCCTTGCCCCGCCTGATTGCCTACTGCGTCCTGCATCAGCCCGGCAGCGCCGACGACCTGCGCCTGGCTGTCGCCCGCCACTTGCCGGACTACATGGTGCCGGCACTGTTCATCTTCGTGCAGGCCATACCGCTGACCCCGAACGGCAAGGTCGACAAACGCGCCCTGCCCGCCCCGGTTCAAGAGCCGACCAGCCAACCCTCGTCAGCGCTGGCCGAGAAGCTGTCCCGCGAGTGGGCACGAATACTGCGGGTGCCGCGCCTGGACCCGCGCTTGAGCTTTGTCGAGCTGGGCGGTGACTCGCTTTCATTCGTACAGGCCTCGAGGGTACTCGAGGGGTTGATCGGCCACCTGCCAGAGCGCTGGGAAAGCCTGCCGGTCAACCGGCTGGCCGAGCTCAGCGCACCGCATGAAGGCGGCTGGCGGGCCATGGAGATGCCGGTGTTCGTGCGTATGCTCGCCATCATCCTGATCGTGGTCGGCCACCTCAGCGGCATGAGCCCTTGGCCGATCGTGGGCGAAACGTCGGTACTGTTCCTGGTCTCAGGCATCAGCCTGGCGCGTTTCCAGCTCAAGGCCATTGAAACCCGCGGAGATGCACGCACACTGCTGCCGTCCCTGGCCGCAATCGTGGTGCCAACCGTGCTGTATACCGCCCTGCTGCAACTGGTGTTCGACCGGGTGCATTGGCAATCGCTGCTGTTAGTGTCCAACTGGTTTGCGACCGGCGAGGTTGGCCTGTTCAACTACTGGTATATCGAAGTGCTGGTGCAGATGATCGTGATCATTGGCCTGGTGCTGTCGAGCAAGCGGGTGCGCCAGGCCGTCAACGCCGCCCCGTTCCGCTGGCTGATCCTGGCTGCCTGTACGCTGGTAGCGGTGGATGTGTTGCTCGACCGCTGGGTGTTCGACGCCAGTGGCCTGCTGCACCGGGTGCCGCAACACTTCCTGGCGGTGATGGTGCTGGGCATGGCCGTGCACCATGCCGATACCCCCGCACGCAAAGCGTTGGCCAGCGCGGTAGCGGTGCTGGTGGTCGCAGAACTGGACCTGATGGCGGTGGCCGGTATTGGTTGGCAGGCCGTCACCCACTACGTCGATATTGCCTTGCCGGCGATGCTGGCGCTGATCTGGCTGCGCGCAGTCCCCGTACCGGCCTGGCTGGCACGTGCGGGTGCGGTGATTGCTTCGGCCACCTTGTTCATCTACCTGACGCACTTCCAGTTCCAGTCGGTGGCGGACCGTATCGCCCCATACCTGCTGTTCGAGGTTGCCTTGGCCATCGCCGGGGGCGTGGCCGCGAGTGTTGCGTGGAATACCAGCACGCGCTGGCTGCTCAGCCGCTGGCGGGCTGGCCGAAAAACGCGCGGGGATGATGACGGGGTGCAACGCGTGACCTAGCCCGCCAGTTCAGCCAGGACTTCAGCCGACGTGGTGACCTGGCGGAAGTGGTGCTGCCATAGCTCGATGCCAAGCTTGCCGGAACGGTCCAGCGAGGAGCCGACCGTCATGTCGGTGACCAGGGTAGGCATCAGCCCGGCATCGAACAGGGCAAAGCCGGCGGCCAGCACACAGGTTTCGGTCTGCAGGCCACACACCAGCACGCGCTCCACGCCCATTTGCCGGATGTACGCGATCGCTTCGGCGCTTTGCCCGTAACCATGCTTGACGAACACCTGGTCAGCCTCCACCAGGCTTTCGTCCTCTGCCGCCGGGTGCCAGCCAAGCTGGCGGGCAAACGGCGTGACCCGCTCGTCGTGCAATTCGACCGAGGCTACGGTAGGAATATTGGCTGACAACCGACGCAGCCCATCGACCAGCCACTCGGGCGGGCTGAAGGTGGACTGGACATCGACGATTAACAACACCTGGCGCATGGGCGAATTCCGGCACGGGCAAAAGCGCGGAGTATAACGCGCTTGCACTGCTGCGGTGGCCACCCACGCCTGGCTGGCGCTCAGGCACGGCCAAACTGTCCAGTAAAGGCTTGCCCCCCGGTCACATCCGGCGCTGTTTCAGCTATGATCGGGCATCCCGCCGAGGACGCCGTGAACCATGCCCGTAGACCTGCACGCGTTGTACCCCAGGCTGATCCACCTGATGCTCGACACGGTCTTCGTGGTCGACCGGGACAACCAGATCATCTTTGTCAGCGATGCCTGCGAAGCGCTGCTGGGCTACCGGGCATGCGAGCTGGTCGGTACCGCGATTACCGACCACATGCACCCCGAAGACCTGGCAACCACCCGCGCTTCGATCCTGCGGGTCATGAACGGCCAACCGCATTACGACTTTCACAACCGCTACATCCGCAAGGACGGTGGCGTGGTACATATACTCTGGGCGGCCTGTTGGTCAGATGAGGCCCAAGCCCGCATCGGCGTGGCGCGGGACATTACCGCCCAGCACCAGGCCGAAGCCGAACTGCGCTTTCTGGCGGATCACGACCCGCTGACCCGGCTGGCCAACCGGGCCATGTTCAACCAACGGCTCGACGCCGCGCTGGCCAGCGCCCGGCGGCATGACCGCCCGCTGGCATTGCTGTTTCTCGATATCAACGATTTCAAGCAAATCAATGATAACCACGGCCACAGCGTGGGCGACCGGGTACTGTGCACACTGGCCCGGCGCCTGGAAAGTTGCGTAGCGGGCAGCGCGACGGTGGCGCGGATGGGCGGTGACGAGTTCACCGTGCTGTTGCCCGATTGCCCGTCAGCCGAGGTCGTGGCCGCACAGGTGCAGCATATCCTGGCCGTCATGGCCGAGCCGCTGGATGCCGAGTTGGCCGGGCTCCAGGCACCTTCCTGCAGCATCGGCATCGCGCGCTTCCCCGAAGACGGCACCGATGCCGACATGCTGCTGCGCCATGCTGACGGCCACATGTACCGGGTCAAACGGCAACGCACCGCGGCAGGCTGAACACAGATGAACAGGCGCGACCCTGAAGACGCTTTGCTCGACAGCTGGCAGCACAATGCCCAGGCCTGGATTGACGCGGTACGCAGCGGCGCCATCGAGAGCCGTCGCGAGGTGACTGACGCCGCCATCGTACTGGCGATACTAAGCCGCCAGCCCAGCCGCATACTCGACCTTGGCTGCGGAGAAGGCTGGTTGCTGCGCGCGCTGCATGCCCGGGGTATCGAGGCGGTGGGTGTCGATGGTGATCCGGCGCTGGTGGCGGCTGCGCGGGCTGAAGGCGCCGCGCAGGTGCACCTGGCCAGTTATGCGCAGCTGGCTGCTGCACAGGTGCAGGTGGGCGAAGACTATGACCTGGTCTGCGCCAACTTCGCCTTGCTGCACCAAGACATCATCCCGTTGCTGGCCGCGATGGGTGAGTTGCTGGTGCGGGGTGGTGCACTGGTGATCCAGACCCTCCACCCCTGGAGCGCCGCAGAGGGCGACTATCAGGACGGCTGGCGTGAGGAATCGTTTGCCGGATTCGCCGGGCACTGGCGGGCGATGCCATGGTACTTCCGCACCCTTGGCAGTTGGCTGAACGCGCTGGAGATGGCCGGGTTGCGCCTGGTTGGCCTGCAGGAACCGCAGCACCCGCAACGCGCGGTGCCGCAGTCGCTGCTCCTGGTAGCCGAGCGCCGTTGAAACTGGCGCGGCCTGGCGTCGCCATGGGGCGCATGACGCCCCAGGCTCCAGCGCCACCGCGTGGTCAGAGCACCGGCTTGCGCACTGCGCCGCTCCGGGCTTTGGCCATGGCCGCCAGGCGCACCGCGACGTTAGCCGCACCGTAGCCGCTATAACCCCCCTTGCGCTGGATGATCTCGAAGAAAAAGCGCTCTTCAAATGGCTCGGTGTACACATGGAACAGCTCGCCACCCTGGGCATCGCGGTCGTAGAGCACGTTGTAGTAAGCCAACTCGCTGAGGAACTCGTCGTCGAAATCGAAGCGCGCCGCCAGGTCGTCATAGTAGTTCAGCGGAATTTCCAGCAACGGCACACCGGCCAGCTTGGCGCGCGCCACTTCGCTGAAGATGTCGTCGCAATCGAAGGCAATATGGTGCACCCCGGAACCGCGATAACTGGACAGCGCATGAGCAATGGCGGTGTTGCGGTTTTCCGAAATGTTCAGCGGCAGGCGCAAGGTGCCGCACTGGCTGCGCAGGGCTCGGCTCTTGACCAGGCCGTACGGGTCGGGCAGCACCACCTCGTCGTCGGCGGCGAAATCGAACAGGCTCTTGTAGAACAACACCCAGCTGTCCAGCGACTCGGCTGGCAGCGCCAGGGCCATGTGGTCGATGCGGCGCAGGCCACCGGTGGCGGTTGCGCTCGGGTCCAGGCTGAAGTCGGTGTCATACAGGGTATGCCCGGCGGTGCCCTGCTCTACCAGGTACAACAGGCTGCCATCGGGTGCGCGTACCGCTGGCACCTCGCACTCGTTGGGGCCGACCAGGCCGCGGAACGGCTGGCCACGGTAGGCAGTGGCACGCTTGAGCGCAGCCTGCTGGTCCTTGACCCGCAGCGCGGTGGCGCACAATGACGGGCCATGGGCTTCGAAGAAGTTGTGGCCAAAGGAGTAAGGCTCTGCGTTCAACACGATGTTGATATCGCCCTGGCGCAGCAGTTGCACTTCCTTGCTGCGGTGCTTGCCCGCTTCGGCAAAGCCCAGCCGCTTCAGCCAACTGCCGAGGCGCGCGCCTACGGCCTCATCGACCGCAAATTCCAGGAACTCGACGCCGTCATAGCGACTGGCCGCGGGTGGGGTGAACAATACGCCAGGCTCGATCGGGGTATTTTCCTGTTCCAGGCGCAGCCGGGTTTGCTCTTCCAGGTACAACAACGAGCGCAGGCCGTCGGCGGCGTTCTGCCGGGTGGGCGCTGCACGGAAGCCGTCATTGAAGATTTCCAGCGACAGCGGGCCACGGTAGCCGGTGGCCAGGATCGGCGCGAGGAAGCCGGCCATGTCCATTTCGCCTTGCCCCGGGAAGCAGCGGAAGTGGCGGCTCCACTCCAGCACGTCCATCGCCAGGATCGGTGCGTCAGCCATCTGTACGAAGAAAATCTTGTCGCCAGGGATGTCGCGGATCGCGCGCGGGTCGCCCTTCAGCGACAAGGTATGGAAACTGTCGAGGATCACCCCGAGGGACGGGTGGTCAGCCTGACGCACCAGGTTCCAGACCTGCTGGTAGGTGTTGACGTGGCGGCCCCAGGCCAGCGCTTCGTAACCGATACGCAGGCCACGCTTGCCAGCATGTTCGGCAAGCAGCCGCAGGTCGTCGACCAGCACCTGTTCATCGCCCAGGGCATCGGCCTGGACGTTGCTGCACACCAGCACCAGGTCAGTACCCAGCTCCTGCATCAGGTCGAACTTGCGCTCGGCGCGGTCCAGGTTTTTCTGCAGGCGGTCGCGGCGGCAGCCTTCGAAATCACGAAACGGCTGGAACAAGGTAATGGCAATACCCAGGTCGGCGCACATCTGCCGCACCTGGCGGGGGCTGCCGGCATAATAGAGCAAGTCATTTTCGAAGATCTCGACGCCGTCGAAACCGGCGGCGGCGATGGCTTCGAGCTTTTCCGGCAGGGTGCCGCTCAAGGACACGGTAGCGATCGAACGCTGCATGGCGGGAGTTCCTTGTTGTTTGGAAGGTATACAGTGCCAGACAGGCAGAAAGACCTGTCACAGTTTATGGCACGATCGATTATTCGCAGGTAGAGTCGCTGCTTCAATCTCTTTGTACGGAATGGTTAGTTTTGCGTTCGATTATCGCACAAAACCCGTTTTAGCGAATTGCCAGTCAACTGGCCCGTGGTCAACATGATCCACAGACGCAGGCACACCGACCGCTGCCTCCTGCCTTGGCAAACACCCCTGGCGGAACCTGCGCAAACAACAATAACAACGGAGACAACGATGGCTCACTCCAGCTCGCAAGCAAAAAAAGCGACCGCCAGTGGATGGATAGGCTCGGCACTCGAGTACTACGACTTTTTCATCTATGCCCAGGCCGCTGCACTGATTTTCCCGCAGATCTTCTTCCCCAACACCGACCCGAAAATGGCCATCATCGCTTCGCTGGCCACCTATGGCGTGGGCTACCTGGCGCGCCCGGTGGGTGCCTTCGTGCTGGGCCACTGGGGTGATACGCGTGGCCGCAAGAACGTGTTGCTGCTGTGCATGTTCCTGATGGGCCTGTCGACCATGGCCGTGGGCCTGCTGCCCACCTACCACGACATCGGCTTCCTGGCACCGGCCTTGCTGGTGGTGCTGCGCCTGATCCAGGGCTTTGCCGTGGCCGGGGAAATCTCCGGCGCCAGTTCGATGATCATGGAACACGCGCCCTTCGGCCGAAGGGGCTACTATGCCAGCTTCACCCTGCAGGGTGTACAGGCGGGCCAGGTCATGGCAGCGGCGGTCTTCCTGCCACTGGCGTACTTCATGCCCAGCGAAGCCTTCAATGACTGGGGCTGGCGCATTCCCTTCCTGATGAGCGCCATCGTGCTGATCGCCGGTTTCATCATCCGCAAGGAAGTGCACGAAACCCCGGCATTCGTGAAGGAAGAGAAACAGGACAAAGTGGCCAAGTCGCCGATCAGCGAAGCGTTCCGCCACAGCTGGAAGCACATGGTGCTGGTGATGTTCATGGCCCTGATGAACGTGATTCCGGTAGTCGCCACCATCTTCGGTGCGGCCTACGCGGTGCAGCCGGCCTATGGCATCGGCTTCGACAAGAGCGTCTACCTGTGGATCCCCGTGGTCGGCAACATCGTCGCGGTGCTGGTGATTCCGTTTGTCGGCAACCTGTCGGACAAGATCGGCCGCCGCCCGACCATGATTGCCGGCTGCCTGGGCTCGGGCCTGCTGGCGTTCGTCTACCTGTATGCGATCAGCATTCAGAACGTGCCACTGGCATTCATCACCTCGATCGTCATGTGGGGCATGGTCTACCAGGGTTACAACGCGGTATTCCCAAGCTTCTACCCTGAGTTGTTCCAAACCCGCTACCGCGTTTCGGCCATGGCCATTGCGCAGAACATCGGCACCATGCTGACCGCCATGTTGCCGGCGCTGTTCGCCCTGGTTGCGCCACCCGGCTCGGACAACATCCCGCTGGTGATCGGTGGGCTGGCGTTCTTCATCACTTGCGTGTGTGCCCTGGCGGCCTACATTGCCCCGGAAACCCATCGCCTGGCGATGGAAGACCTGGGTAACCCGCAGGCCATGCCGATGGAGAAGCAAGCCTATGAAGCCAGCCGTAAAGGCAGCGTCCAGGCGGTAAGCCACTGACAGGCGCGGGGCCGCAAAGCGGCCCCAGCCATTTCAGCCCTGAACCACGCCCTGCAAGCGCGCCCACAGCCGCTCCACATCACCCCGCTCGGTCGGCAAGGCGCCGACCGACACCCGTACCATCCAGCGGCCATCCAGCGTCGCCGGGGTCACGTAGGCATCGCCGCTGGCGTTGAGCCGCTGCGCCCAACCCTGGGTGTAGGTGTCCAACGCCTCGCCCTCCAGCCCGTGCGGCCGATGACGAATGCACAAGGTCTGCAACTGCACGGGCGCCAACAGCTCCCAGCCTTGCGCAGCGCTGACCTGCCCAGCCAGCCAGCGGGCATTGTCCAGGTCGCGTCGCAGCCGCGCCTGCAACGCTTCCACGCCCTCGCTGCGCAGCATGAACCACAGTTTCAACGCACGGAACCGGCGCCCCAGCGGGATGCCCCAGTCGCGCAGGTTCTTCACCTCGCCATCCACTGCCGACTGCAGGTAGCTGGGGTTGGTGCTCATCACCCGGATCAGGTGCTGCGGGTCGCGCACGTAATAGATCGAGCAATCGAACGCCACGCCCAGCCACTTGTGCGCGTTGACCACCACCGAATCGGCCAGCTCGATACCTTCCCACATCCAGCGGCATTCCGGCAGGATCATCGCCGAACCGGCCATGGCCGAGTCGACGTGCAGCCACAGGCCATGGGCCTGGGCGATTTCGCCGATCGGGCGCAGCGGGTCCAGGGCTGTGGTGGTGGTGGTGCCGGTGGTGGCCACCACGGCGCAGGGCTGGTTGCCGGCAGCCAGGTCCTGCTCGATGGCCGCCTGCAAAGCCTGCGGGCGCAGCGCGTAGTGTTCGTCGGTGGGGATCAGGCGGATGTTGTCACGCCCGAAACCGGCCAGCAACGCGGCCTTGTCCACCGAGCTGTGGGCGTGGGCACTGATATACACGACCAATGGCCTGGCTTCGGCCTGCAGGCCACCACGCACCAAAGCGTAACCGGTGGCGCGTTCGCGGGCGCTGATCAACGCCACCAGGGTGCTGGTCGAGGCGGTGTCCTGGATGACCCCGCTCCATTGGCTGGACAAACCCAGCAACTGGCGCAGCCAGTCGAGGGTGGTCTCTTCCAGTTCGCTCAGGGCCGGGCTGGACTGCCATGACAGGCCCAGCACGCCCAGGCCGGTACTGAGGAAGTCACCCAGTACCGAGGACAAGGTGCCATTGGAGGGGAAGTAGCCATAGAAGTCAGGGTGCTGCCAGTGGGACAGGCCAGGCATGAGCAATGCGTTGACGTCGTCGAGAATGGCCTCGAAGGGTTCACCTTGCTGGGGGGCTTGCCCTGGCAAGGCGGCCTTGAGGTAACCGGGTTCGACCTGGGCCATGACCGGGCGCTCGCCCACGGTCTGGCGGTAGTCGGCGATCAGGTCGATCAGCTGGTGGCCGTATTGGCGGAATTGTTCGGGGGTCACGCGGGCTCTCCTTTGGTCATCCGTAGCCTGTTATGGCCCTGTCGCAGGCAAGCCAGCGCCCACAGCACGGGACGCTGGCTTGGACAGAGCCAGCACAGGCAACACAATGCCCCCAGTCTAGGCACCTATGCCCAGACGAATACCCCCATGTCACGCATAGTTGCTATGGCAAACGCGCATGCCCACCCTGCACGCCGAACTGCGACTGGCGCCACAGCTCGAACACCCGGTTGCGTAACCAGCGGTGCTCGGCCGAGGCCTGCAGACGCTGGTGCCACACTACCCAGTAGCGCTGGCTATGGTCGATAAACCCCAGCGGCCGCCAGGCCAGGCCATGCAAGCGGCTCAGTTGCCGGGCAATGTGCTCGGGGACGGTGGCCACGGCCTGGCTGCCGGCAACCACCTTGACCGTGGCGCAGAAAAACGGCACCTCCAGGCTGACCCGCCGCTGCAGGCCCTGGGCGCGCAGGTGGCGGTCGATGAAGCTGTCCTTGTCACCGCCACCGGAAATACGCACGTGCTTGTGCGCCAGGTAGTCCGCCTGGCTGAGCGTGGCTTGCGCCGTCAGCGGATGGTCGCGGCGCATCAGGCACACCGCGCGGTCCTCACCCAGCAGGCGCCCGTGCAGGTTGGGTGGCGACTCGTCGAACAGCGTGGTCGCCAGGTCGATCTCGCCGCTGGCCAGCAAGGCATACTGGCCTGCCTGCCAGGTGCGGTATTCCAGGGAAACCCCCGGCGCTTCCTGTTCCAGCGCAGCCACCAGCAACGGCAGCATGTGTTCGGCCACATAGTCCGAGGCAGCCAGGCAGAAGCGCCGCTCGCAGCGGGCCGGGTCGAAGACTGCGGGCTGCCGCAGGGCCTGTAGCTCTTCAAGCACTTGCCGCAGGGGCTCGACCAGGGTTTCGGCGTGTTCGCTGAGCACGTAGCCACGGCCTTGGCGGACCAGCAAGGGGTCGCCGAACGCTTCGCGCAGCAGGGCCAGTTGGCGGCTCAGGGCCGGCTGGCTGACGCCGAGACGCTCGGCAGCATGGCTGAGGTTCTTCAGCTGCAGCAGGTAGTCGAGGGTGCGCAGGTGGGCGAGGCTGAGGGAGGCGAAGGTGGGGTTCATCGGGGTTCGGCTCCGGACCGCTGCGAGGGGCATTGCCCTCGTTTCGCGACACAAGGTCGCGCCTACAGAAGCGGCCTTGCGACGCGATGGGCCGCAAAGCGGCCCCCATTGCACAGATCAGTCGGTCAGACCAACATAAACGTTCTGCACATCATCGTTCTCGTCGATCGCTTCGAGGAACGCTTCAACCTCAGCCAGCGCTTCGGCACTCAGGCTGGCCGCGCTCACCGGGTTTTTCGGGGTATAGCCGATTTTCGCCGAGGTCACGGTGAAGCCATGCTCGGGTAGGGCCTTCTGCACCGCGTCCAGGTCGGTAGTGTCGGTAATGAACAGGGTCGAGCCCTCTTCTTCACCTTCTTCGAAGTCCTGGGCGCCGGCTTCGATGGCGGCCATTTCCGGGTCGGCATCGCCTTCGGGGGTGGCTTCGATCAGGCCGACATGGTTGAAGTCCCAGGTCACCGAACCGCTGGCGCCCAGCTGGCCCTTGCGGAACAGCACGCGGATCTGCGCAACGGTGCGGTTGACGTTGTCGGTGAGGCACTCGACGATCAGCGGCACCTGGTGCGGGGCAAACCCTTCGTAGCTGACGGCATGGTACTGCACGGCCTCGCCGTCCAGGCCAGCGCCTTTCTTGATGGCGCGTTCCAGGGTTTCACGGGTCATTGAGGCTTTCTTGGCCTGCACGATGGCCAGACGCAGGCGCGGGTTCATGTCCGGGTCGGCGCCAGATTTGGCCGCAATCTGAATTTCCTTGGCCAGCTTGCCCATGATCTTGCCCTTGGCATTGGCAGCTGTTTCTCTATGCTTGGCTTTCCACTGTGCGCCCATGTCGACTCTCTTTGTTTCAGCGGCCGGTTCAGGAAGCGACCGGCCAAAAGTGGGTGCAGTTTATACGCCCTCACGCATGGGTTCGACAAGAAATCTCATCAGCCTTGATCCGCCTTGCCTGCCGCCGTGGCAGCCACCTGGCGCTGAACTGCCCCTAGCGGGTAGCGATCACGAACAACCTCGGGAACGGCAACAGCACCTTGCCATCGGTGGCCGGCGGATAGTCGCGCTGCATGGCCTGCAGGTACATCTGCAAGAAATCACCCTGCGCCTGCTCATCGAGCCTGGCCAGGTAAGGGCGTAAAGCCGAGCCTTTGAACCACTCTACCACGGCCTCGGCGCCGCCCATCAGCGGGTGGTGGTAGGTGGTGCGCCATACATCGACCCGCGCGCACAGCGGGCTGAGCAGGTCGTAGTAATAGGCCGCCCCATGCCGGGGTGGCAGTTGCAGGTCGGCGAACTTCGCGGCCCGTGGCCCCTGGCTGGCAATCTCGCGCAATTGCCGGTGGGCAGGCTCATCGAGGTTGTCGGGGGTCTGCACCGCCAGGCTGGCGCCTTCGCTCAACTGGCGCACCAGGTGCGGGTACAGGTCGGCATGCTCGGGCACCCACTGCAGCGAGGCGTTGGCAAGGATCAGGTCCTGCGGCTCCGGGGCCGACCAACTGCTGATGTCGGCAACCACCGTGCGCACCCGTGGGATGCACAGGCGTTTGCGTTCCCGGGCCTTGGCGATCATGTCCGGGTCGCTGTCCAGCGCCGTTACCTGGGCATCGGGGTAACGCTGCAGCAGTACCTCGGTGGAGTTGCCAGGGCCGCAACCCAGGTCGGTGGCGTGGCGTACCGGCCGTGACGGCACAGCGGCGAGCAGGTCGCGCACGGCGCGTGTACGTTCGTCTTCGAACAGCGAATACTGGGTGGCGGACCAGGCCATGTGCAGCTCCTCCAGGCGGGTGATACGTGGAGCATACGCCATGTGACGCCCGTCTAGGTCGCTGCGGCACGCGCAATGAACTGTTGGGCTGCCTGCAGGGTCATCTGCTGTATGCGCACCCCCCTGAAAACCTATATCGCCATTGCCATCCTGGCCCTGATCGCGGCTGCCGCCCTGCTCGGCTCACCGTGGATGAACCAGGGCTTTCACTTGCCCGCCGAAAAAACCCAGGCCCAACAACGCGAAACGGCCGGGTCCCCACGGGAGCCGGCCGTTTCCAATCGCGAGTGACGCTTAGTGCTGCTTGCTGCCAGAGCGGATCTGGTGCACCACACCCATGGCCACCACGATGGCCGCGGCCACACCGGTGGAGATCACCAGGATCTGGTAGTCAGGCATGAAGGCCATGGTGACCAATGCCGCCACGATGAAAGCGATGACCAGGTAGGTCAGCCAGGGGAACAGCCACATTTTCAGGCGCACTTCCTTACCCTCAGCGATCAGCTTGCGGCGCATGCGCAGTTGCGAGAAAGCGATCACCAGGTACACCAGCAGGGCAATCATGCCAGTGGTGTTCATCAGGGTTTCCAGCACGTCTTTCGGGCGCAGGGTCTCACTGAAGTTGATCAGCGCGCAGACCACGGCCACCGCGCACGAACCCATGATCGCGTACACCGGCACCCCGGTGCCGGCGCGGGTGATCTTGAAGAACGACGGTGCATCGCCCCGCTGGGCCAGCGAGAACAGCATGCGCGAAGCGGTGTAATGGCCAGATATCAGGCAGCTGCTGACCGAAGTCAGTACCACGAAGTTCATCAGCAGCTCGGCGTACGGCACGCCCAGCAGCTCCAGGGTACGGCGGTAGGCGCCATAGCCGGAAACCCCCAGGTGCGGGTCGTTCCACGGTACCAGGCAGACGATCAGGAAGATCGAACCGACGTAGAACAGGCACACCCGCCACACCACCGAGTTTGTCGCCTTGACGATCTGTGCGGCCGGGTCTTTGGCTTCGGAAGCGGCAATGGTGACGATTTCTGCGCCGAGGAAGGCGAACATCACCCCCAACAAGGCGCCAATGACCGTGGTAATGCCGTTGGGCATGAACCCTTCGGCGGTGAGGTGGCTGATGCCACGGACTTCACCGAACTGCCAGACGTTGGTGACCGCAGCGGTACACACGATCAGGAAGCAGACGATCGCGATCACCTTGATCAGGGCGAACCAGAACTCGAACTCACCGTAGTGCTTGACGTTGAAGAAGTTGACGGTGATCAGCAACAGGGTCGTGGCCAGCACGAACACGTTGACGCTCACATCCGGGAAGAACCCATGCAGGATCTTGCCGGCTACGTAAGCTTCCCAGGCCATCAGAATGACCCAGTACCACCAGTAGAGCCAGCCGATGGTGAAGCCGGCCCAGCGGCCGATGGCACGGTCGGCGTAGGTGGAGAACGAGCCGGTATCAGGCGAGGAAGTTGCCATTTCACCCAGCATGCGCATGATCAGCACCACCAGGATGCCGCCTGCCAGGTAGGCCAGGACAGCGGCTGGGCCGGCGCTGTGGATCACGCTGCCGGAACCGACGAACAAGGCGCCGCCGATAACCCCGGCGATCGACATCATCGTCAGGTGGCGCGACTTAAGCGAGGCACTGAGCTTGCTCTCGTGCCCGCTTTTCGCGGTGGTGGTAGTGGATGTTGCGTCCATCAGTTGTGTACCCCGTGCTTCTTTTTATCCAAGGAAAACCGTGAAACCCCGATGGCTGGCGGCTTCACCTGTACATCAGTGCTAATGCGGGCAGGATGGTGTGCGCGAACACACGCAGGCCTTCCATGGCGGCCTGCTGACGCGCCCCAGGGCTGGCGCCTGGCGCGAACTGAACATGCTATTGGTGGCGATATCTGACACCTAATGTAAAAATGTCCGACGCAGAGAGCCATGCACAGTGGCATCAAACTCGCACTGCACTGTACAGGTCGCCTATGCAGTACACCCTGCAATTGCCTGGCGATACGCACCCTGAAGGCCCCGAATGCTCGAACTACATCCAGACTCCTCGACCCCGTTGGTGAACCAGATCATCGACGCGCTGCGCGAGCTGATCGATAACCAGACCCTCAAGCCTGGCGCCAAGGTACCCTCGATTCGCGCCTTTGCCGCAAGCTACTCGGTGAGTACCTTCACCGTGGTCGAGGCATACGATCGCCTGGTGGCCCAGGGCTTGCTGGTGAGCCGGGGCAATGCAGGTTTTTTCGTCAACCGCGCGGCGGCCGAGCTGCTGGAGCAGCACAACACCGAGGCCGACACCAGTCGACCAACGTTCAACTCCGAGTGGTACCTGCAACAGATTTTCGAGATCCGTCAGTTGCCCTACAAACCCGGGTGTGGCTGGCTGCCCAACGACTGGATGTACGAAGACGGCCTGCGCCGTGGCCTGCGCCAGGTGGCCGGCAGCCCGCTGGAGCTGTCGGGGTACGGCGACCCCATGGGTCTGCCGGAGCTGCGTGCACTGACCGCACAGAACCTGCAGCAGGAATTGTCGATCGTCGCCAACCCGGCGCAGCTGATGTTGACCCACGGCGCCAGCCAGGCGCTGGACCTGGCCGCACGCACGCTGGTACGGCCGGGGGACGTGGTGCTGGTGGACGACCCGGGCTATCCGAACCTGATGAGCATCTTGCGTACCCTGGGCGCGACGCTGGTCGGCGTCCCGCGCACCCCGGCTGGCTACGACCTGAACCAGCTGGAGCAGTTGCTCGCCCATCACCGCCCGACGGCGTTCTTCACCCAGCCGCACCTGCACAGCCCGACCTGCTCACGCACCCCGCTGCCGCAGCTGCACCGGCTGTTGCAGCTGGCCAGCCAGCACGGCTTCCGCCTGGTCGAGAACAACCTGTACGCCGACATGGTCGCCGAGCCCCAGCCCTGCCTGGCCAGCCTCGACCACCTGCAGCAGGTGGTGTACGTGGGCAGCTATTCGAAGAGCATTTCGCCCAACGTGCGCGTCGGCTTCATGCTGGCCAACCCCGAGCTGATGCAGAAGCTGCTGCAGCTGAAAATGCGTTCGGGCTTGACCACATCGCAGGTGATGGAGCGTGTGGTCTATGCCGCGGTCATCGACGGCCGCTGGCGCAAGCACCTCAAGCGTCTGCGCCAGCGCCTGGCAGAGGCGCATCAGGAAGTTGGTCGGCATCTGCATCGATTGGGCTTTGAACTGTTCATTGAGTCCGACGAAGGCATGTACATCTGGACCCGCCATCCGGCGATCCCGGACAGCGCGGCATTGCTGGACGACGCGCTGGAGAAAGGCATCATGCTCGGGCCTGGGCAGTTGTTCATGGTCGATGCCAAAGCCACCGGCTGGATGCGCTTCAACGTGGCGTTCAGCACCGACCCGGCGATGTGGGAGTTGCTGGAGAAAGTGTTGGTCAAGCATGTGCGTCGGGCTGGGCTTTAAGCCATACCGGGCGTGTGAACTTGAGGTGTGCTTAGTACGTGTGGGAGCGGGCGTGCCCGCGAAAGGGCCGGGCCTGCGGGCCAGTTTCTGCCAGGCATTATGCGTTGCCGGTACCACCGTATTCGCGGGTGAACCCGCTCCTACATTGATCGATGATGCCGGCCCGGCCCCGCAGGACCGCAGGCCACCCCCGCCCGTCGTAGGAGCGGGTTCACCCGCGAAAGGGCCGGGCCTGCTGGCCGAGTTCTGCCTGACATAGCGCTTTGCCGGTACACCCTGTTCGCCGGTAAGCCCGCGAAACAGACAGCATGGTAGCACTCACCGCCAGTCCGCTTTGTCAGCAAAAAACGCGCGAGCGTTCGCCTCCAGGCTCTGCAGATGGTACCCCCCCTCCTGCACGACCAGGCATGGCAAGCGCAACGCACGGATACGCTCACCCAACACGCCAAAGCCCTCGGTCGTCACCGCCACCTTGCTCTGGGGGTCCAGCTCGTAGATGTCGAAGCCCAGCGACAACACCAACACTTGCGCACCAAAATCCTTCACCGCAGCCAGTGCGGTGTCCAGCCGGCTCAGGAAGTCCGCTTCGCTGGCGCCGTGGGGCATCGGCAGGTTGAGGTTGTACCCCTCCCCCTCACCACGGCCGCGCTCGTCCTCGAACCCGGCCACGCCTGGGTAGAAGTTGGTCGGGTCGCCGTGCACCGACACATACAGCACATCGCGCCGGTCGTAGAAGATTTCCTGGATGCCTTGCCCGTGGTGCATGTCGGTGTCGAGCACCGCCACCCGGCTGTAGCGGCCGCGCAAGACCTGGGCAGCGACGGCAGCGTTGTTGATGTAACAGAAGCCACCCGCCGCATCGAACCGCGCATGGTGCCCCGGAGGCCGGCACAGCGCGTAAGCCGCGGGCTCACCCTCGGCAATGGCCTTGGCGCCAGCGACCGCGCTCTGCGCGGACCAATAGGCCGAATGCCAGGTACGCTCGCCTACCGGGCAACTGCCATCGGCCAGGTAGCGCGCGGCCTGGGCGAGAATGCCACGCAAGGCATTGGGCTCACGCACGAAGATATTGGACATGACCTCGTCGCCCCAGTCATCGGGCACTTCCTTCCAGCGCGCATGGGCTTCTTCGAGGAAGGCCAGGTAGGCCTCGCCATGCACCGCCGCCAGCGGCTGCAGGCCGGCATCCTCTGGCTGGAGGATATCGAAGCCAAGGTCCCTGGCAGCCTGCAACAGGCGCTGGGCGCGCTCGGGCACCTCTTGGGGGGTGCGCATGGCGCCACGCGAGTAGTAGCTGCGCGGGTGATGCAGCAATTGTTCAGGGTGGAAGTAGCAACGCATCAGGCCTCTCCTGGTTCGACACGGCCGGCACGGGCCAGCACGGCATTGAGCAATACATCGGCACCCTGGCGTGCATCGTCGGGCAGAACATCCTCGGCTTCGTTGTGGCTGAGGCCGCCGATGCAGGGAATGAACACCATCGCCGTCGGGCAATAGCGAGCCAACAGGATGGCATCGTGCCCAGCGCCACTGACAATCGACTGCTGCGCATAACCCAGCGCATCCACCGCTTGCTGAACAGCGGCTACACAGTCCAGGTCGAACGGCGTGGCCGGGCTGACCCAGTGCCGTTCGATACGCACCTGCAACCCGCGCTGGCGGGCGATGGCCTGCAGCGCCAGGGTCAGGTCGCGCTCCATGGCCTCGATGGTTTCATCGCGGTGGTGGCGCAGGTCCACCGTGAATTGCAATACGCCGGGTATGGTATTGCGTGACGACTTGGCGATGGTCAGCTCGCCGACAGTGGTCAGCGCCTCGGGGGCATAGTCTGCTGCCAGCCGCTCGAGCGCCTGAATCATCTGCGCCGCACCGTACAAGGCGTCCTTGCGCAAGGGCATCGGCGTGGTGCCGGCGTGCGCGGCCATGCCTTCGACGGTCACATCCAGCCAACGAATAGCCTGGCCACCACTGACCACACCAATGGCCTTGGCGTTATCTTCAAGGATCGGGCCTTGCTCGATATGCGCTTCAAAATAGGCATCCACCGGCCCGCCCAGCGGCCGCTGGCCAGCGTAACCGGTACGCTGCAATGCTTCGGCGACGCTGATGCCTTGCGCATCGCGTATGGCCAAGGCTTGCTCCAGCGCCAGGGTGCCGGTGAACACGGCCGAACCGAACATCGCCGGTGTAAACCGGGCACCTTCCTCGTTGGTCCACACCGCGAGCTCCAGCGGCTTTCGGGTACTGATGCCCAGCTCGTCGAGGCGGCGCACCACCTCCAGCCCGGCCAGCACGCCATAGACACCGTCGAAACGGCCGCCCTCCGGCTGGGTATCCAGGTGGCTGCCGATCAACACCGGGGCGGCATCGGGGTCGGTGCCAGGGCGGCGCGCGAACAGGTTGCCGATGGCATCCACGCTCAGCGTCAGGCCCGCTTCGCGGCACCAGTGGCTGAATAGCTCACGGCCAGCCTTGTCTTCGTCGCTGAGGGCCAGGCGGCAACTGCCGCCGCGGGCGGTGGCGCCGATTTCGGCCATGGCCATCAAGCTCGCCCACAGGCGTTCGCCATTGCTTTTCAACATGTGCAGGTACTCCAGAATGAATCGGTTCGCTTAGGCCAGCTCGAGCTGCTGGCTGCGCGCGTACTGGCGCGCCAGGGCAAGCACGCAGATCAGAGAAAGGGTGGCGATCAGGGTGTAGAACACTGCCATCGGCCACCATTGCCCTGTGAAATGGTGGGCCAGCCAGGTGCCGATCAACGGGGTCAGGCCCCCGGCGATGGCGCCACACACCTGGTAGGCGAGGGAAATGGCGGTATAGCGCACACGGGTGTCGAACATGCCGCTGACGTAGCCTGCGATGACCGCGTAGAACGAGGCCATGCAGGCAGCGGCCAAGGCGATGCCGAGCACGATCAAAGGGCCTTGGCCCGAGCTGACCAGGGTGAACATAGGGTAAGGCGAGGCCATGGCCAGCACGGCCACCAAGGCCAGAAAGCGAGTGGCGCCGAGCTTTTCCGACAGCCAGGCAGCCAAGGGCTGTACGCAAAACTGGATGATCGCCACGAAGAACAGGCACTCCAGGATCAGCGAGCGCTCCAGGTGCAGCTGCTGGGTGGTGTAGCTGATCATGAAGGTATTGGTGAAGTAGACCCCGGCAATGCCCAGGGTGTTGGCACCGATGCACAGCAACAGCGGGCGCCAGGCGCTGCGCAGCACCTCGAAGACCGGTGCCTGCTCCTTGCGCCGGGCCGTTTCTGCCTGCTCGCGGCTGGCGATGAACGCGGGCGACTCGTTAACCCCCAGGCGAATGGCCAGGCCGACCAACAGCAGCAAGGCGCTGGCCAGGAACGGCACGCGCCAACCCCAGCTCATCAGGTCTTCTTCCGGAAGACGGGTGACTGCGCCAAAAGCCAGCAGTGACAGAATCAGGCCCGCCGGGCTGCCGAGCTGGGCGAACGAGGCGAAAAAGTTGCGCCGCCCCTTGGGGGCATGCTCGCCGGCCATCAGCACGGCCCCGCCCCACTCGCCGCCCACCGCAATGCCCTGGACGATGCGCAGCAGGACCAGCAGCACCGGCGCGCTGGCGCCAATTTGCGCATAGGTCGGCAACAGGCCGATGCACACCGTGACGATGCCCATCATCAGCAAGGTGATGACCAGCGATTTCTTGCGGCCGATACGATCGCCCACATGGCCGAAGACGATTCCGCCCAGCGGCCGGGCGAAAAAGCCCACGGCGAAGGTGCCAAACGCTGCCATGGTGCTGAACAGGCTGTCATCGGAGGGGAAGAACAAGGCACCGAACACCAGGGCCGCGGCGGTGGCATAGATGTAAAAGTCGTACCATTCGATCATGGTACCGATGAAAGCGGCGGCAGCGGCACGGCGTGGCTGGGCGCAAGTGACGGGCTTCATGGGGGCTCCTTTGCTTGTTGTTCTGGCAGGAGTGACGGGAATTCACGGTCGCGCTCTGGCGGCGCTTGGCTTGAGGGCCTCGATGCCTGTGATTTATCGGGCCAGGGCTATGATTAGTCAATTTTCTATTTATTATTCCAACTATTAACCCTGCTTATCATAGAGCCTTGCCATGTCTGACCGCTTGCTCAACGACCGCCTCGACTGGAACCTGCTGCGTACCTTCCGCGTCATTGGCCAGGAACTGTCCATCAGCCGCGCCGCTGCCCGCCTGCATCTCACCCAACCGGCAGTCAGCCAGGCCTTGAAGCGCCTGGAAGAACAGCTTGGCCGCCAACTCATCGCCCGCCGTGGGCCGCGTTTCGTGCTGACCGAAATGGGCGAACAGCTGTTCCAGCTGGCCGGCGAGGTGTACGGGCAGATGTCGCAGATCGGCAGTTTGCTGGCGCAGCCCACCGACGAACTGGTGGGCAAGGTGCGCTTGCTGATGATCAGCCGCATCGTCAGCGACCGCTTCGACGCCTTCCTCGCCGACTTCCATCGCCAGCACCCACGGGTGGACCTGGAAATCGACGTGATGCGCAGCTCCGACATCGTCGCAGCCTTGCAAGAGAAAACCGCCAGCGCAGGCTTGAGCTTGAACCGGCGCGCCCAGCCCAGGCTGGAGCAACGACTGTTTCTGCGCCAGCGGTACGCGTTTTTCTGTGGCAAGCACCATGCGCTGTTCGGCCAGGCCGAGGGCGACTTGCAGCGGGAGAACTTCGTCAGCTTCACCAGTGACCAGATTGGCGGCATGTTGTCGCCACTGACCATTTTCCGCGACCAGCAGGGCTTTGCCGGGCGCATCGTGGCCTCGTCACCGAGCCTCGAGGAAGTGCGCCGCCTGGTAATTGCCGGTTTCGGCATCGGCTGCCTGCCCGAGCACGTGGTAGCGCCGGATGTTGCAGCTGGGCTGCTGTGGAAGCTGCACCCGCTGGAGGGCATTGCCGATGTGGACATTCACCTGTTGTGGAACCGGGAGCAGCGCTTCAGCCGGGCCGAACAGGTGTTCATCGAGGGGCTGCAACAGCGCCTTGACTGACCTGCAGCGCCACCACCGGCGCTGCCAAGCGCGCATCGCGCCGGTGGCCTTGGCCGCCTTGTGGTGCAACTTGGATCCGATCAGGGGAAAGGGTATGCTGATACATAGCTAAATGCCATCACCCAGGCCGGCGCGATGCCTGCCTTCAAGGACGAACCCTTTGCCCAGCCACCCTACCCGCCATACCATTGCCCGCCAGTGGCAATTGCTCAAGCTGCTGCCAGGCCGCCACCCGGGCGTGAGCTCCACCCAGTTGCAACGTGCCCTGAGCGGCGTGGGCCACACCACCAGCAAGCGTACCGTAGAGCGCGACCTGGTCGAACTGGCCGCCCTGTTCCCGCTGCAATGCAACAGCAAGGGCATGCCCTATGGCTGGTACTGGCAACCGGGCCTGAGCCTGGAGCAAGCGCACCAGTTGCAACCCGACGCGCTATGCCCGGCGGCTCAGGTGGAGCTGCGCGCCTGGGTCGATGACGCCCTTGCCCGGCGCCTGGAGCAGGCGCCGCTGTCGGCAGATATGCAACTGACCGCGCAGGGCGACGGTGGCGCTGTGCTGGTGGCCACGGTAGACGACAACCGGGCACTGATGAGCTGGCTGCTGTCCCAGGCCGGCTCTATCCGCGTGCAGGCCCCCAAGGCGCTGCGCCTGGCCATGCTGGCGCAATTGCGCCAGAGCCTGGCCCTGCACGAAACGGTTGGTTGAAACCGTTGGCGGGCGTTACTGGCGCAGCCGCTCCAGGGCCTGCAGCACGAACGCGGTAGCGCGCTCCACCTGCCCTTCCCGGCAGGCGATACCCAACTGCCGCCACAGCCCGGGCCGCAGCGGTCGGTGGGCAATGCGCTGATCAAGCTCGGCGGCCTCCCCTTCTTGCGGCAGCAACGTCGCGCCATACCCGGCACCGACCAGCTTCTTGATGGCATCGTTGTAGTTCAGCTCGATACGCGGCTCGGGGTGCAACCCCGCCGCCGCAAACCACTCGGTTGTCACCCGCGACAGCTGGGTAGTGCTGTCATTCAAGATCAGCGCCCGTTGCGCCAGCCACGCAGGCGTGACCTTGGCCGGGGGCTGCCAGTCGGCCGGCACGTAGGCCAGGATCGGGTCGCGCCGCCAGGGTGTTACGGCCAGCCCCTTGACTGCCACCTGCGGCAACGCCACCAGCGCGACATCCAGCGTGCCCTCGCGCAAACGCGCCAGCGAGGCTTGCGAAGTGAGCACCTGCACTTGCACATCGATCCCCGGATGCTCCACCCGCAAGCCGGCCAACGCCTGTGGCAGCAAGTGGGCGATGGCCCCGGTCGAGGCACCCAGGCGTACCCGGCCGCTCAGGCCCTGCACCTGGCGGCGAACTTCGTCCAGCGCCTGGTCCGCGTCGGCCAGCAAGCGACGGGCGCGGGCCAGCAGCGTTTCACCGATGGCCGTGGGCCGTACCTGGCCGCGGGTACGGTTGAGCAACGGGGCGCCGACGCGCGCCTCCAGCTCGGCCACGTGCAGGCTGATGGTGGGCGGCGCCAGGTTGAGCTGGCGAGCCGCCTCGGCAAATGAACCCAGGTCGCTGATGAACACCAGCGTACGCAGGCGGTCGAGGCTGATTTCGCGCATGGTCGCTGCGGCTTCCTCACAAAACAAAGACTGACGGCTGAACGCCAAGGCAGCTTCAAGGGGCAGGTTCACCGCCAAAAGGCCAGCGCATCATTCAGAAAAGCTGAATGCGCTGATCATGATATTCAAATTTTCTTTAACAACGCCACCCGCGAACATAGGCCATCCCTTCTCAATCCGGACCCCCGACCATGCATACCCCTGTTGTCTTCATCGACGGTGACCAAGGCACCACCGGCCTGCAGATCCACGCTCGCCTGCAAGGCCGCAGCGACTTGCGCCTGCTGACCCTGCCAGAAGCCGAACGCAAAGACCCTCAACGGCGTGGCGAGGCGATCAACAGCGCCGACATCGCCCTGCTGTGCCTGCCCGATGCCGCCGCGCGCGAAGCGGTGGCCGCCATCCACAACCCGCAGGTGCGGGTAATCGACGCCAGCTCGGCACACCGCACCAGCCCAGGCTGGGTGTATGGCCTGCCCGAACTGGACCCGCACCAAGCCGAACGCATTGCCCAAAGCAAGCGCGTCAGCAACCCCGGCTGCTACCCCACGGGCGCCATCGCGTTGCTGCGCCCGCTGGTCAAGGCCGGCCTGCTGCCTGCCGATTACCCGCTGAACATCCACGCCATTTCCGGCTACTCCGGCGGCGGCCGCGCGGCGGTAGAACGGCATGAACAGCCCGCTGCCGACAAAGCCCCGGCCTTGCAACTGTACGGCCTGGACCTGGCGCACAAGCATGTGCCCGAGATCCAGCAGCACGCCGGGCTCTCGGCACGGCCCCTGTTCATGCCTGGCTACGGCGCCTACCGCCAGGGCATCGTGCTGAGCATCCCGCTGCAACTGCGCCTGCTGCCCGGACAGGTCAGCGCCGAACAGCTGCAAGCCTGCCTGGAACAGCATTACCAGGGAGCCCGCCATGTTCAGGTAATGCCTCTGCACCAACAAGGTGGCGCGGCCAACCTCGACCCTGAAGCCCTGAACGACAGCAACGACCTGCGCCTGGCGCTGTACGCCAACCCTGAACACGGCCAGGTACTGCTCACCGCCATCTTCGACAACCTGGGCAAAGGCGCGTCGGGTGCGGCGGTGCAAAACCTGGACTTGATGCTCGGCGCACTACAGGCGCGCGGCTGATGGGTCAAAACCGGTTAGACTGTACAGCCCGCGCCCTCCCTGTGCGGGCTGTACAGTCTAACCGCCGGAGCCTGCCCCCAGATGTTCATCCTGAGCCGCCTTGACAGCGTGCCGCCCGAGTCTTTCCAGAACCAGATCCGCGAGCTGGTGATTCACAACGTCGGTGAGTTGAGCAGTGTCGCGATCACTGCAGACAACCCGCTGTACCCGCTGTACCAGTACGGCGTCGGCATGGAGGTGCATCAGTACCTGCAAGCCCTGGACGGTAACCGCGGCCTGGCCGTGGCACTGACCCTGGCACTGGATGCCGAAGCGCCTGACCAGTTGTTGGGCTTTGCTCTGTCGCTACCCGCCGAGGACGATAAGCAGGCCTGTGCCCTGGCATTCATGGCCGTACGCGCCAGCCATCGCCGCCAGGGCATCGCCCGGGCGCTGTTGGGCGACCTGCAGGCGCGCCATGCCTGCGTCGAGCTGAACGCCTTCGCCAACCAGGTACCGTGGTTCGAAGCCATGGGTATGCAGGTGGTGGCCGCCAATGGTCCGCAAGTGCTGATGAGCAGCACCGGCCAGGCCAGCGGGGCTCTGATCGGCCGCCTGGACATCGCCCCCATCTACCAGACCGCCGAGGTGCTGCAGATTCATACCTACCTGCTCAACCAGCAAGGCGAAGATGCGATGATCGAAGCGGAGCAGATGCGCGACGAGCGGCTGGACGCGCTGACCGCACAGGCGCAGGAGTGTGTGCGCCAGCGCCAGCACGTGCACTGATCGCACCGTCAAGCACAACGCTCAGGGCCGCACCGCACCGCTCATGCTCGGCGCGGCCCGGCGGCTCAGCCATGCACCCAGCGCCGGTGCAGCCCGCGCGCCAGGGCATCGAGCAGAAAGCCCAGCACACCGATCAACAGCACCATGGCCATCAGCTCGGAGTACGCCAGGCGGTCGCGGGTATCGAGAATGAAATAGCCCAGCCCAGCACTGACCCCCAGCATTTCGCAGGGCACCAGCACGATCCACAGGATCCCGATGGCCAGGCGCACGCCCGTCAGCACATGGCCAATCACCCCCGGCACGATCACCTTGCACAAGGTTTCCCAGCGCGTGGCACTCAGGCTGCGGCTCAACTGCAGCCAGCGCGGGTCCAGTTGCCGCACCCCGGCGGCGGTGTTGAGCAGGATCGGCCACAACGCGGCGAACGCCAGCAAAAAGTAGATCGGCTGGTCACCCACGCCCATCAGCATCACCACCACCGGCATCCACGACAACGGCGAGATCATGCGCAGGAACTGGAATGCCGGCGTGGTCGCCGCCTCCAGGTGCCGGTAGCTACCTACCAGCAACCCCAACGGCACACCGATCAGCAACGCCAGCAACAAACCGACCAGGATGCGCTTGAGGCTGACCCAGATATGCCCGTAGACCTCGCCCTGCCCCAGCAGCTCGACCAGGCTGGCCAACGTGGCCTGCGGTGCAAACCGGGCCGACAGGCCATCGGCCTGGCCGAACACGGCGACCCCGGCCCACCACAGTGCCAGCAAGCCCAGCAAACCGGCCAGGCCAAGCCCGGCATGTACTACGTGCGTACGCATCAGACGGCGAACTCCTCGCTGCGCTCGTAGTTGTCGGCTATGCCGAACACCGACGGCCCGCCCACGGCGGCAATGGCGTTACGCACGAAGCGGTCATCCACCAGGTCGCGGGCAGTCTGCGCCGGGTCCAGGCCGGCGAGGAACGCGTGGTCACCTTCGATCAGGGTGTGCTGCAAGCGCTTGACCAGTGCTTCGGTGTAGCTCGGGAACGGGTAAGGCTGGAAATCGATGCGCTTTTCGTCCCACTGCTGGTGGCGAATAGCGCCGCTGGCGATGTAGCCGGCACGGTCCTCAGCCGCCGGGGCAAGGACCTTGGCCAGCACCGCCGGGTCATGGGGCGTGTACTTGTTGGCGCCAGCACGCGACAGCAAGGCTGCTGCTTCGGCGCGGTGGTCGCGGGTCCAGTGCTGGGCCTTGACGATGGCATTGACCACCTTCTGCGACCACTCGGGGCGGTTGTCGAGGTCGTGTTCGTGCATGAACACCACGCAGCAGGCATGGTTGCGCCAGACATCTCCCGTGAAACGCTGCACGCGGCCAACCTTGAGGTTCTCGGCCAGGGCGTTGAACGGCTCGGCGACGATGTAACCGGCTATGCGCTTGCTGGCCAGGGCCGGCGGCATGTCGGAGGGCGGCAACACCAGCAGGTTCACTTCATTGTCTGCCAATGCCGCACTGGCCGGCTTCGACACCGGTGTCAGGCCGTTGTCGTTGAGCATCTGCTGCAGCACGACGTTATGGATCGAGTACCAGAAGGGTATGGCCACGGTCTTGCCACCCAACTGCTTCATGTCTGTGATGTCGGGGGCGACGGTCAGGCCCGAACCGCCCACGTGGTTCCACGCCACCACCTTGGCCGGCACCTTGCTGGCATAGCGCGCCCACACGGTCATCGGCGACAGCAGGTGAATCACGTTCACCTGGCCAGAGATGAACGCCTCGATCACCTGTGCCCAACTGCGCAGCAATACCGGGCGTTCGGTCTTGATACCCTCGGCTTCGAACAGGCCGTTGTTGTGCGCCACCAGCAAGGGCGTGGCGTCGGTGATCGGCAGGTAGCCGATACGGACCGGCGCGTCCGGCTCGGCAGCGGCGCGGGCCTGCAGGCTCGACAGCAACGGCAGTGCACCGGCGGCGGTGAGCATGGCGCCCAGCTTGAGAAAATCACGTCGTGAAGACGAGGAACAGCAGTCATCCATGCACATGGACAGCCTCCGAGGCCTGGGGGGTTGGGGTGGGTTCGACCGTGCGGCTTGCTCGCCGGAGCGTCTTGAGGATTTCAATGCGCAGGGCGCCCAGTTCTTCTACCCGCTGCGTGCGCGGCTGCGGCAGGCCGATGTGCCACTGGCCGAGGATGTGCGCTGGATGGTCGCCCAGCAGCAGCACACGGTCGGACAGCAACAGGGCTTCGTCGATATCGTGGGTGATCAGCACCGCCGCCGTGTTGTGGGTGGCGATCAATTGCAGCAGCAATTGCTGCATGTCGGCACGGGTGACTTCATCCAGCGCGCCGAACGGTTCGTCGAGCAACAGCACTTCCGGCTGCCGTGCCAGGCAACGGGCCAGCGCGGTCCGCTGGGCCATGCCGCCAGACAGCTGCGCCGGGTAATGGCTGCGGGCGTGGCCCAGGCCCACGGCGGCGATAGCGTGGTCGATACGTGCACGGCGTTCGGCAGCCGCCAGCTTGGGCTGGCGGGCGAAGTCCAGGCCGAAGGCGACGTTTTTCTCCAGGCTCAGCCAAGGCAGCAGGCTGGGGTCCTGGAAGGCTACCGCCAGGCGCGGGTGTGGGCCCTGCAGCGGCTGGCCATGCAGCCGCACGCTGCCACCACTCGGCTGCTGCAGGCCGGCCAATACCCGCAACAGGCTGGACTTGCCAACGCCGCTGGGGCCCAGAATGCTCACCACCTCGCCGCGCCCCAGCTGCAGGTCGAACTGCGCCAGCACTTGCTGCCAGCCGCCCTCGCCCGGGTAGCCCAGGCTGATGTCACGGGCTTCGAGCAACATTGCACTCATGCCCCGGCTGCCTGGCGGTGCAGCTCGGCCCGCAGCTGCACCAGGCTGGGCGTGACGATCGGCACGAACGCCGATTCGCGCCAGCGGCGGGCAAAACCTTCGCCATACTCGCTGAGGTAGGCTTTGCCACCACTGGCCTGCAATTCCAGTTGCACCGCGTCGGCGGCACTTTCGGCCAGGGTGATGCGCAGCTTGAACAAGGCCGCCGGTTGTTGCAGGAAGCGGCCATCGAGCAAACCTTGCTTGAGTTCGCTGACGGTATTCTCCAGGCGCTCGCTGAGCACCTGGCGGGCTTCGTCCAGGAATGAGGCACGCCCCTGCAGGTGGGCCTGCACTTCGTCCAGTGCCCGGCGCGCCAGGCCAATGGCCATGCCACACTGCAACCCCAGGAAGGCGGGGCGTACCTGCGGCAGGAACGCGCGGGCATTGTCGTGCAGCAACCAGTCACGTGCCAGCGGCACCTGGTGGAAGGCCAAGGCAGCGGTGTTGCTCGACTGCAAGCCCATCAGTTGCAAGTCGTCGGAACGTTGCAGGCCCTGGGCATCCGAAGGAATGGCAAGTACGAACGGAGCACCGCCCGCGTCGTCCTCGATGGCCGCCGCTACCACGAACCCACTCTTGCGCAGGTTGGTCACCCAGTGCAGGCGGCCCTCAAGGTGCCAGCCATCGCCCGCCGGGCGGCCGCGCACTTGCAGGGCTTCGATGCCAGAGAGGAACTTCATGGCATTGGACAGGCCGGTGGCACCGGCCAGCTCGCCGGCCAGCAGCTGTGGCAGCAAGCGCGCGCGCAGCGGCTGGTTGGGGCTTTGCAACAGGTACTCGATAAAGGCGCGCTGGCCCCAACACACGAAAGCGGCAGCCAGCGAGCGGCTGGCGATGGCGGCAATGGCCTCGACCGCGTCGGTCACCTCGCCGCCGCTGCCGCCCAGGGTTTGGTCGACACCGACCCGCAGCAACTGTGACTCGGCGATTTGCGCCAAGACCTGGTGCGGGTCGCACTGGCCTTGGTCGATTGCCTCGGCATTGGCATCCAGCCATTGACGAAATGCAGCTTCAAGCATGTCCCTACTCCTTTGAAAACGCCGGCCGGGCCGGCACCGAGGCTGTTATGCGTCTGGCTGCCAGCGGTACTTGCTCAGTTCGTCGTTGAGTGGCGTCTGGGCGAACACATTAGCAAAGTTGCACAAGGTTGCGAGGCTTACGCCCAGAATCACTTCGAGGGCGTTGCCTTCGCTGAAACCGGCCTCGCGGAACGCCTGGTAGGTGGCTTCGCTGACATTGCCGCGGGTGGCGATGACTTCACGGGCGAACTCGGCCAAGGTTTCGTAGCGGGCATCCGGCAGCTCGCCACGGGCGCGCAAGGCGTCGACCACCTCGACCGGCAGCTTGGCCTTGTTCAGCGCCACGGCGGTATGGCCGGCCACGCAGAAGTCGCAGCCGTGCTGGGTTGCGGCGATCAGCTGAACCACTTCGCGCTCGGCCAGGGTCAGCTCGGACTTGCCGTTGAGGGCCGACACGGTCACGTAGGTTTCCAGCGCCGCTGGTGCGTTGGCCAGTACCCCCAGCAGGTTGGGGATGAAGCCGGAGTTCTTCTGCGCGTTCTCGAGGTACGGACGTGCGGCTTCCGGGGCGCTCTGCAGGGTGTGTAGAGTAATGCGCGAGGACATGGAGTGGTCTCCTTCGATGTGTGTCTATACAGTCTGTTGGTTATAAGAATTACCCTCCATATTCATCAGTCGCCTTTCCTTGCTCCTGAGTCTTTGCATTAGATGATTTCATCCAGCCACCTCGTCGATTGGTTATTAGAAGGCCTAGAGCTCGATGCCAGCCTGTTCCATGTCGGCCGTTACTGCGGCGGCTGGCATGCCAGCACCCAAGGCATGGGCCGCGCCAGTTTCCATCTGGTGGTGCAGGGGCATTGCTGGCTGCACCTGGATGGCCGCGCCGAACCTGCGCGACTGGAGGCCGGGGATGCGGTGTTCCTGCTGCGCGACCTGGGGTATCGGCTTTCCAGCGAACAGGACCTCGGCGACGCCTGCGCCCAACCGCGCCAGACCATGCAGGCACTGGAGCCGGGCGCGACGGATGGCGTGGGTCTGGTGTGTGGGTTCTTTCACTTTCGGCCGGGGCTCTCTTCGCTGATCGTCGAGGGCTTGGCCGACTTGATCGTGCTGCGCCGGGACGAGCCTGACGGGCATGCGGCGCGTGCCTTGTTCGGGCTCATCCTCGGGGAGTGCGAACGCCCCCCCTCGCCTTCACAGGCGCTGCTCGAGCGGCTGACGCACCTGTTGTTCCTCTACGCGCTGCGCCAGCAGGCGCATGCCGGGCAGTCGCTGGGCGGGCTGGTCGCCCTCGCCCGCCAGCCGGCGTTCGCCGGTTTGCTCGAGCAGTTGATCGAACAACCCGGGCAGGCCTGGACACTGGAGAGCATGGCGGCCTGCACAGGGCTGTCGCGCTCGGCGTTCTTCAAACGCTTCAATGAACTGGCCGGGCAGTCGCCGGGGCAGGTGCTGCTGGCGTTGCGCATGCGCCATGCCTGTCGGTTGTTGCGGGCGGGCAATACCGTGGAGCAGGTCGGGGCGCAGGTGGGGTATCAGTCGGTGGCGGCCTTTACCCGGGCCTTTGCAAAGGCGGTGGGGGTGCAGCCGGGGGCGTATCGGCGGCGCCCTCAGGATCGCTGTCAGCCGTGAAGTTGTTTGTAGCATCGCCGCTGCAACGATCCATGTGAAAGGCGGCCGTAGTCAAGCCCTGACACCCTTAGCGGTAAACACGACTGTGACACCTTTACCGCGGAAGTCCAATTCAGTAGGCAGATTGACTACATGATCATACTTAGCGTTTATCCACTCAAAATGAATTTCGATTGAATCAAGCTTTTGTGTCGGGTCGCTGATCGTCAGGGTTAACGTGGAGTCCTCGAGGTGCGCGATAAACGCCAACGGCGACTTGGGTTTTATTTTAACATCACCCAGGTCAATTTCAGCGCCCGCACTGAAGATTGCCCCCGCAGCCATACCCTTCTCGACCGAAGTGATAGTTTGCGACGCTTCGGAACACACAAATGAACATTGAGCGCCAGCAGAGCCAGCCTTTCGAATCACATAGGCATATCTATCTTTACTTCGTTTACCATGATTGATCCACAGGGAAAAAGTACCACCACTCACAGGCTCGGCAGACTGCCCCTTATTGATGGATTTCCAAGTACCTCGACTGGTAGTCAATTCGACTGTCACGTCTGCTGGCAGCAGAAACTGATAAAGAAGGCCGTCATGCCTCACTTCAGAAATATCAAATCGCCTGAGCTCCCCGGACATGATGCTATGCGTCTCTTTCCCGCCAGTCATTGTTGCCCTTACCAGTCCCTCGTCATGCCAGCACTGGTTCACTGTAGTATGGACATTGTTAGCAACTTTCGAAAGATCACCAGTGAGACCCAGAAAATAAACCGCACCTGGCAATGCAATGATTGTTTTTTGGCATTCTTTAATATTCTGCCGCGTCAGAATCATGGTCGCAACGCCCGTCTCACCGTCGCTGAGAACACCGGAAAAATCGTGACTACCCCCTGCACCGTACCCAAACTCCACTAGCGGATAATTGAAACGCGGGACCTCTTCGACTGTGGTGCCGGGTAGGTACTGCCAATGCCACACAGGCGGGATACCCTCATATTCCTTGCCATGAGTATGGACGAAGTAGCTACCACTGCCCATATAATAACCCTTGAGGTTTTCACCATTCCCCGTTTCCGTACCTACCGTTCTCTTGGAGATAACTTTACAAAAAACGGCGAAGTCATCATCAATATGGGACAAAAAGTCGTTTGTCCAAAAAGCCCGACTACCTCTGTAACCTGGAGTCGTCAGGACTTCACCTGTAGCGAGTTTCCTTAATTCCCGCAATCTCTCTGGCTTTTTTGCCGTCGGTAACAGCAAGTCAATCCACCTCGTCCAACTGCCAGTCCCACCTTCCCCCTTGCGGCTGATAACTCGCCCACGAGTATGGAAATCATAAGATCCGGCATAGGCGCACCACGCCAGTCCCTCAGTCATGTGTAGTTCGAGCTTTTCCAGGCTCTCTGAGGCAAGAGAAAAGACACCACTCAGCATCGAGCAAGCATGAAAAACGCCTCGTAAAAATTCAGCACCGTAACTGCCTGCGTACAATTGCGAACATACAGAATTTTTCTCTTTGGTAGCGTATGGGTTATGCGCGCTGTAGCTGTAATCCACCCGCATGCCTTCACCCCAACTCGGCTTGCGAAGGTAGGCAAACTCACAACACCGGGAGATCTCCTTGGAAGCCGCATAGGCATGCTTTAAATAATCCAGGTCCGCCGTAGCCTTCCACCCTGCAAACGCCCATAGCAATTGGTTTGAGGCAAGATCTGTTTGGTTGGCACCGCTCATATCCAGGTCAACATTAGAGATATTCTGCACATAAGCGAGGCACTCAGCAGGTGCTTGCCTTGCTCCAGCCAACACTATCAGACAACGCCCTATGCTTCGGGCCAACCCGATATTGATATGCCACCAGTTAGTTGTGGCGTAGGCTTGTTGAGTAAAAAACACTAACGCCTCTACCGCACAAGCAGTATAAATATCTTTACTTTGCTGAATTCCAACGCTGGCCAGGCTGTGCACACGATGCAGATGTTCGTACAGCGGCGCGGTGTTGTGACCTGCCTGCTGCTGCGGATATTCGATATCTTGGAAGGCGCCACCTTTACAGCTTTCTTGCCAGGCCTTCACGTCCGATTCCGCCGCTGAAGTGGTCGCGCCAGTGTTCAAACGTGTGAATGTCTGTTCGGCATCGAGCAACCAGGCGCTCTGATTTGTTGCCATACATTGTGTGGCTTCTTCAATCCACTTATCACTAATGCTCATAGCGCCCTCGAGTCATTGGATTGTCAGGATCTTCTTCCCCTTGGCTTATCAGGATCTTCATCGCGCTCATGGCCTATGGCAACTGATAATAGTGTCAGTTGCGGTTCTTGGAAAATGGTCTATCCGTGCTCCCGCAGTCGATAATCTTCTGTCCATCACAGGACGCGCCTAGCATTTTTGCCAGTTGCCGCAATTTGGTGAGTGCGGATCAATAACGTATCTCTCATGCCGATGGAGCGGTACCATGTCATCCACATCAGATACGACAAACGTTGCCAGCACCGCACCTTCCTGGCAACGCTGCAACGTGGGCATTCCATTGAATGATAAATGGAGCGAAGCGGTACGTACCTTCGATGTACTTGACGGCGTCACCGGCGAACCGCTGCCAGGCTCACCATTGTCGTTCCGTTTTGGTGATCAGAATACACAGGACAAGTGGCCGGCGTTGGTGCAACAAAAACTCAAGGCCAGCGGCCTGGATGCTTACCTGCGTCTGGGGACTGCAACAGCGGTCGATGGAAACATT